>CAZQYC010000069.1:1518-20438 GCA_964597495.1 uncultured Steroidobacteraceae bacterium
CCGGTAAACGATTCGCCGGTGGCGGTGAATGATGCTGTCACGACTAATGAGGACACGCCCGCCGTCATTGCTGTGCTGACTAACGACAGCGATGTGGAAGTCGGCGTGTTGACGCCAACGATCGTGGTCGGTCCCGCGCATGGTGCATTGGTTGCGAATGCCAACGGCACCTTTACGTACACGCCGAACGCCAACTTCAACGGCACCGACACGTTCACGTATAGCGTGAGCGATGGCGCGGCGCAATCCGGTGTCGCGACCGTCGCGATCACGGTCACGCCGGTGGGCGACGCGCCCATCGCGATCGACGATGCGGTTATTACGGCTGAAGACACGGGGATTACCTTCTCGGCGCTCGGCAACGATATCGATGTCGACGGCAATGGAGTAATGCCCGACCTCACGTCTCTGCCGTCGCATGGCGACGTTGTTCTCAATGGAGACGGAACGTTCACCTATACGCCAACCGCCAACTTTACGGGCACGGATTCGTTTACCTACCTCGCCTATTCGGTTGCGGATGGAACGCTGATGTCGAATTCGGCGACGGTGACGATCACGGTGACGCCGGTGAATGACGTTCCGCTGGTAAGCGATATCTCGCGCGCAGTGGATGAAGATGGCGTGTTACTGCTTGATCTGTTGTCAGACGCTAGCGATGTCGATGGCGATACGCTGAGCGTGTCGAGCGTTGCCCAGCCGACGCATGGATATATCGGCGTGGATGGCGCCGGTGTGTATCGTTATTACCCGCCTGCCAACTTCTATGGCGTCGAGACGATTTCGTTCGCGGTTACCGATGGTATTGCGACCAAGACCGCGACGCTGACGATCACGATTAGACCGATCAACGATCCGCCGACGGCCGTCAACGATTCGGCAGTCACTGCGGAAGACCAACCGATCGTGTTGAACGTACTCTTGAACGACAGCGACGTGGAGAACGATGCGCTCACACCGAGTGTGGTCACGGGTCCAAGTCACGGCACGTTGGTATTGAACGGCAACGGCACGTTCACTTACACGCCGGTCGCCAACTTCAACGGGGCCGATCAATTCACGTATCGAGTGAGCGATGGTCAGGCGGTGTCGAATGTCGCCACGGTCAGTATCACGGTAACCCCCGTGAATGATGCACCGGTAGCAGCGGATGCTTCAGTCCTAACGATGGAAGACATGGCGGCGACCTTTGACGTGCGCCTCAGCAATAGCGATGTCGACGGAGACAGCCTGACACCGGTAGTGGTGAATGGGCCAGCGCACGGCATCGTCACGCTCCAACCGAACGGGGCCTTTACGTACACGCCGGACGCAAATTTCAACGGCACGGACCAATTCCAATATCGCCTGAATGACGGCTCGGCGCTGTCGAATCTGGCGCAAGTCACGATTTACATCGTTGCGATGAATGATGCGCCGACCGTAAGCAATGGCGCCGTTACTGGAACGGAGGACAGGCCTTACGTATTCACGTGGAGCGATTTCCACGCGAATGACGTCGACAGCACGTCGCTATCCGTTGTCGTCACATCGCTGCCTGCCGACGGCCAACTCCAATGGTTTAACGGCACCACTTGGATGGCGGTCACTGCGGGTCAAGTCATCAGCAAGAATGACATCGACGCCGGATTCTTCTGCTTCGGACCGGATGCGAACGAATCCGGGTTCGACGGATATGCAACCGCCGGCGTGGGTAATCGCGCGCAAGACTATGCGCGCTTCACCTATCGCGTGCGTGACGAGCAGCTGTCGAGCAGCGAGGCCCTGATGGCCGTGGATCTCACGCCGGTAGCGGATACGCCGCTCCTGACGTTCGGCAACGCCAATGGCGGCATTGGCGGCGCCAGTGAAGTCTGGAGAACCACGTGGGAGTCCGCGCCCAATCGCAATTTGAATTCGACCGTATTGCCGCAAGCAACGCTCGAAGGTTGGGCGGCGGTGATGCCGCCCGGGGACAGCAATAATCACTTCATCGTTTGGAGCTCCGGCGACCAGATGAAGGATGCCGGCAACACGAATCGCACCGTCTATGCGGCAACAAGCGATGGTAATAACTGGATCGAGCTGGCGAATGCGAACGGCGCAGGCCATGAGACGATCGGTATTTCTCGCAGTGTTACGACACGTTCAGGAACGACTTATCTCCTGAACTTCGACTATGCAGGCCGTCTCGGCTACAGCGTGAACTTCACCAAGATCGGCGTCTATGTCGACGGCACAAAGATTGGGGAGTACGCCAGCACGAGTCCGAATACGGCGCTCAATTGGCAGGCATTGTCGTTCTCGTTCGTGGGCAACGGAGCCGCCCAAACCATTCGCATCCAGATCGAATCTGCAACCGATTCGAACGGCCGCGGCGCGATGATCGACGACATTTCGTTGGCGGAACAGCAACCGTTCAACAGCGGCTATGCCAACAGCGCCATTCATCTCTCTTCCGTCGCGGCCGCTTTGGTCGACACCGACGGATCGGAAACGCTGTCGCTCTCCATGTCGGCGATCCCAGTGGGAGCGACGCTCACCGATGGCGTTCGCAGCTTCACGGCGACGACGGGCAACACCAGCGTGAACCTTGCTGCTTGGACCTTAAATAATTTGTCGATCACGCCGCCGACGAATTACACGGGTACCTTCGATTTGGTGGTAACTGCCTCGGCGACCGAAGCCGTAACGGGCGGTACGGCAGGCACCGTCGCCAATTTGCGCGTTACTGTGCTCACGCAAGTAAGTCCGCTCGTGCTCGACTTGGGCGGCGATGGCGTGCGCACCCTTAGTCTCGAGGAAAGCACCGGCAAATTCGACTTGCTGAACACCGGTCATTCGATCGACTCGGGCTGGCTCTCGCCGGAAGACGGGTTCCTTGCAATCGATACGAACCACAATGGCCGTGTCGACGATCGCAGCG
This sequence comes from uncultured Steroidobacteraceae bacterium, assembly GCA_964597495.1. Classification (GTDB taxonomy): domain Bacteria; phylum Pseudomonadota; class Gammaproteobacteria; order Steroidobacterales; family Steroidobacteraceae; genus CAZQYC01. The sequence continues at coordinate 4,424 of CAZQYC010000069.1, forward strand.
AACTGTTCGGTGGCGGTTTGGGCGAGGGCTTTGCGAGACTCGCGACGTTCGACACCAACCACGACGGCCAGGTGAATGCGCAGGATCTGCAATTTAACGACTTGCTCGTTTGGCAGGACCGGAACGGCAATCACCGCACCGACGCGGGCGAACTGCGCTCACTCATCGATGCCGGGGTTGCATCGCTGAGCATCAGTTACACCTTCAAGCCGGAGGAGCAGAAGGGCAATTGGTTGTATGAGCAGGGCAGCGCGATACTGGCGAATGGCGCCAGCATTGCGATGGTCGATGCATACTTCCAAACGCGGAGTGAGCTAGATTCGTTCCCCATCGGAAATGGCAAGCGAAACGGGTTGCGCGATGCGCGCATCGTGATCGAGTCGGACTTGCCGGCGCGCAATCCGGCTCATTCTGCAGCCGTGCGGTCACAATCCGAATTGGATCGCATGCACAAAGCTTCGGCGTCCATTTCGAATCCCGTCATTGAATGGATGCCGGGTAAACGCGCACCGTCGATCGATAAGCACAGCGTGCAGAAGGCCGTGCATCGAAACGCCTGGCTGCACGAGTTCCTGGGCGCGAAGCGCGAGCAGCAGCAAGATCTCGGTCAACTGATTGGGTTGCACGTCACGCTTCCGAGGGATCCTGAGAGGTCCAAAAGGTTGTAACGTCGATGAGCATGAGTCTATTGTCGGAGGCTAGGAAACATTCCGAAAGTAAGGCGTTATGCGTCGGCGTAGTTGGTTAGTAAACGGAAAAAAACGATTGATTGGAGAAGATATGGCTACTGCGAGTGAAAAGAAACCTGCCAACAACGGCGATGCGAAGAATGCGGGTGTACCGGTCAAATGGTCGACTACCAACCTGCAGAGTTCCTATGCGAACTTTTGCAATGCGAATAGCACCCGTGAGGAAGTGGTGCTTAACTTTGGCGTGAACAAAAGCTGGGAGCGCGGAGCGAATCCGAAGGATGGATTGGAGATTGAGCTCAATCACCGCATCGTTCTGAGTCCGTTTGCCGCCAAGAGACTGTCTGCACTGCTTCAGCAATTGATGAAGGAATATGAGACGAGGTACGGGGCGTTGTCGGAAAAGTAATCGACATAAGTCGGCGTCGGGAATGCGGAAAAGCCACGAACTCAGTGGGGCCTTATTGAGGCTCGTGGCGCCGTACGCTCGAATTCAATTTGCGCTACGGATTGTTTGGCATATGGTTGATCTTTGTGGCCGTCAAAGAGAGGATGAGGTCGTATGACAAACTCCAGTTTTTCGGCTTGCTCGGTAAAACATTTTTTTCTTACGAGCGTGGCAACGGCTGCATTGATGTTGGGGCCGAAAGCAGGAGCCCTTTCAATAATTATTCACGACACCCTAAGGTACGAAGGAGTTAGTTGCGATAAGCTGATGGACGTCTACAGGCGTGCTTACGTTTCAGCGGGTTTCAAATTTGATGGTACGAAGATGTTTGTTCCAGATGCCCCGGAAATGAATTTTACGTTCTCAAATCCTAAAGAGCCCAAGAGTCCCCCTGGGGGAGGAAGTATTAGGTTTTACTTGTCGAAAAATAAAGAGAGTTGCGAAATGAAAAATTACATCTTTGGCGTGCTTGATTATTCGGAGGTGTATAGCGTCGAGCAATATACAGAGTTTGAAAAGCTGGTTTTAGCTGCAGATGCTAAGGCTCGAGCGCTTATAAGAAAAAGAGTTGGCCTCCCGAAATTGGTGCGCGACTAGAGGCTGATCAGGCAGCAATTTCATTGTTCTAGTGACTTACGATCGATTATGCTCAACGTACGTGCACCCGGGAAATGCGCGTCTGAGATACCGAGTGTCTGGCCGTTCCCGCTTTCTCCCATCAAACAAGTGCTACTTGTGCCCAGTGCCACCGCGTTCGGTCCGTCGTTGACGGAACGGCCAAAGAATAACGACACCATCGGTGCGTTTGCGTCGGTAGCATTTTGAATTTAGGGCAGATCTGATTTATGCACGCATCGTCATTCCGACGTGCTGGAAATTGCTTCTGCATTCCCAGCAGGACCTTCGTCCTTGAAGGCCTAAAGTCGGAATCCATCCGAATCGAGAAGATGGACACTGAGGCCTGCATGGACGTAGGTCATACCTGAAATGTAGGAGCAGTTTCAGGTGCGCCGGTGTGACGAATAAATCAGAGTTTCCTTAGCTGGAAACGCCTGACGCCGGCTTTTTCGCTGTACGAACACGCCGCTCACGATATCGGTCCTGTCATTGGGATCGTGGACGCGGTCGGTAGCTCACCGGCCGGAGTTTGGAAACAAGCAATGCAACGATCGCTTGTCCACTTGCGTCACCCTGCACTTTAGTCCAATTGACCTCGTTAAATGCGTGCGGCTTACTCACCTATTGAATTCATGATCGCAGTGAAAATAGGAGCGGGTTGCCATGGCGGCGGTTATAGGTCGAGGCGCATTTGGAAATTTGGTGGCGGGTCTACAAACGGGTCTGGCGAGGCTCGGTTACTACGGGGGCGGGATTGACGGCGATTTCGGCGGCGGTACCGAACGCGCTGTCCGGAGTCTGCAAGCGGATCAACGCATGTACTCCACCGGAGCGGCAGATCCTAAGACGTGGAAAGCGGCGACGGGATGTCCGTGGCCCGAGTTGTTCGAGCGCTGTTTGCAGGTGACCGCTCGCTTCGAAGGGCACGGTTTCGGAGCCGTTGCGGGCAATTTCGACGGGGCAGGGCTTACTTGGGGAGTGATCGGATTCACGCTGAAATACGGCGAGCTACAAACCGTCGTGAAGCAAGCTCATGCGCAGAACGCGTTGCTTCTTAGAGAGTGTTTCGGCGATAAGGTCGATGAACTGATGGCCAGGATGGATGCACCCATCGATGCTGCGCTGTTTGAATGGGCCGACTCCATCAGCGCCGGTGCGAACAAGTATGCCGTGCAAGAGCCGTGGCGTTCGAGCTTTTCAAAATTCGGCATGCACGAAACGGTGCGCGAGATCCAACGTCAGCACGCGCGTGAGCGGTATTTCGAACCTGCGTTGCTCACCGGTAAACGCGTGCAGGAAAACAATGAGTTGTCGAGCGAATTCGGCATCGCGCTTTGCTTCGATATTCACGTTCAGAACGGTGGGATCGAGGAAGGCGAACTTGAAGCCTATCGTCATAAGCTGGCATCGTTTGACGGGCAGGCGACCGATAGCGACAAGCGCTTGGCATTGGCGCGCATCGTTGCCGACAATAGCAAGGCCAAGTATCGTGACGATGTTTTCGCGCGCAAGAGCACGCTGGCTACGGGAGCGGGTTTCGTGCACGGCCAGATGTTCAAGTTGGTCAATTGGGGATTGAGCGATAAAAAAAGGCGGAAGGCATGAGCGACTGGAGCAATAACAATCTGGCGCATGTGCACACGTGGCTTTGCATGATCGCCCTGCATGAGTTGCCGACGACGAGCACCTTCGATGTATCCGGGGACAAGACGATGAACGGACTGGCGTTCTGGTCGGACCTCGACACCGTCGCGCAGCGCGCCACTAAGGCGAACACGCTCGCGTCGCAAATGGATAATATTTTTCGGCTCTTTCAGGGCGCTGAATACGAACCCGGAATCGAACGCGCGATGGCCGTCCAGTCGATGTCGGGAATTCTGCAAGACGCCACCCAGAAATTGAAAAATTTAGCCGCAAGCGCCGATGCATGCTATCGGTTCAAGAACGAGACACAGGCATGAAGCGATTGGTACGAATCGCGGCGTGGGCCGCTCTTTCTGTATTGGCTCTATTGGCTGTCGAGGCGCACGCTCAGGACTGTTGGACGGACGTTCGCACTCAGCTGGAAGCGCCTGCCGGCGTTAGCGCTCTCGATAGCGGTTCTTTAGATACTGAATTCAAGAAGTGTTTGTCGAGCGTTCTTTCCGATCCGGCCACGCTCAACCGGGCGCTTGGAATGTTGACCACCGCCGACTCGGGATGGGCCTTCCTTCGCGATATTCATTTTGCTTTTAAGACATTCGAGACCGACGGCGCCGGCGGATCGCAAGAAGCGCATCTTGGCTTTTCGTACGACTACTCGAAGTCGATCGTGACCAGTTCGGTCGGGCAGGAATGCGGTGAGGCTTGCGTAACGGCGCTCAATTTGCGGTTCGACGCCCACGGGAACGTGGCTTTCGAGTCGGCCGTGAACCCGAGGAATTTTTTAGAATCGCACCTTAACTTGGCTTGGTTTCGCTCGTCCGGCGGCGCCAAGAAATTGAGCGCAGCAGCGCAAGATCGATACAACGAACTTGGGATGAAGATGGCGATGGTTCCGGCCGGGCGCGAGGCCGAGCTGCAGCAGTACGCCAAGCAGCTCTCGCGGCTTATCGCCGGGAACCTCACCAATCAACTGTACGTCGAAGCCGGCGCCGATGTTTCGCTCGAGTCCGACCAATCTTTCGAACGCAAACAATGGGTGTACGCCGCGCGTGTCGCCGCTGATTTTCGCGGCTGGTCCGGGCTTGATGCAGCTTCGTGGCAGGCGACGCCAGCCGCCGGGAAGCTTAATCTCTTCGACTATCCGTTTGCCTTGCTGCGCCGGTTTACGGGCTACGCACCGTGCGATGCGACCGATCATTCGGTCGGTTCGTGCTTCGCTCCGCTGGCGACCAGCTGGCCGACCGTGTCGATCGCAGTAGGGCAGGTAAAACCCTCGACGAACGATCCGCGCAGGCTGCTTCCGGGCGGTGATGGCGACTACGATCGCGTTGTGCTCGAAGCATCGTTCAAAACACCGGTTGCCAAGTTCAACGACGAACCCATTTACGTCACCGCGAACTACCGGCGGTATGAGGAACTCTCTCCGCCGTTGGCAGTGAAGCGGGCTGACCTCGCGCGTTTTAGCTATCTCGCCGCGATACTTGGGCCTCAACAGGGACTCTTCGCAAGTTATTCGACCGGCCGCTTGCCTTTCGACCGGCAGAGCGATCAAATTTACGAACTGGGTTTCCGCCTAGTGCTGTACTGAACCTCTCACCGGGCGTTTCACTCTAACTTGAGGAGTTGCCTCCATGGCTAAGACCATTATTTTTTGCGCCGATGGCACGTGGAATGGGCCTGAAGACGAAACCGGACAGTCCGTGGCCGATGGCGAGGACAATGCCGGCGAACTTACCGGCGATACGGTAACCAATGTGGTGAAGTTCTATTCGAATCTTGCCGGCCGGCCTACGACCGAAACGGTCATGTTGCGCAACGAACAGGAGAAGGTTCTTAACGACGCTGCGGGAAATGCCGTGCAAGTCGCAAAGTACATGCACGGGGTGGGCGATTCGCGCAACAAGGCTACGAAAGTACTGGGCGGCGTCTTCGGCGTCGGCGTGATCGCAAGAATCGTTCGCGGTTATACGTTTATCTCGCGTTACTACCAACCGGGCGATGCGATTCATATCGTCGGTTTCAGCCGCGGGGCCTACACGGCGCGCGCGTTGGCGGGAATGATCGGGCGCGTGGGCTTGCTCGATCCGACCAAATACGACGTAAACGACAAAGAAGAAGCCTATCGCCGCGGCGTTGCGGCATGGAACAAATCGAAAGGCATTACGCTCTCGGGTACAACCGGCATTACTTCGCTGGCCAATCGATTCTTGGATTTCATCGAAGGATTCGTCGCCAGGGGAAAGTTGTCCGACAGCGATCTGATTCCGAACGTACCGGTGAAGTCGGTAGCCGTATGGGACACGGTGGGGTCGATGGGCGTGCCGCTCTATCTTAAGGATAAGCGCTACGACGTCTTTCAATTCACCGACACCAAGCTCAGCGACAAAGTCGAACATGGGTTTCATGCCATGGCGATCGACGAGCTGCGCCTGGACTTTCCGGTGACCAAGTGGGATCGCCGTGCGGGTGTCGAGCAAGTGTGGTTCGTGGGGGCACACGCCGACGTGGGCGGCGGCTATGTCGAGTCGGAATCGCGACTTTCCGACGTGGCGCTGCAGTGGCTTATGCAGAAGGAAAGCAGCGTCGGTGTGCGGATGGCGACGCCGCTCACGCGCATTCCGAATTGCCAGTGCGGTACACAGGCGATTCACATGCCCTGGGACAAGGTTCCGTTCAAGCTGCTTCCCAGGTCGCCGCGGACACCCGCTATTGAAGATGCTTTCCATGCCAGCGTCATCGAGCGCTGGAAGAACGACACCAATTATCGTCCGAAAGCGCTCGCCTTCGTTACGGCCGCGAATGTCGATCGTTTAACGACTCAGCTTTAGGGAAATTGCTCGCGTTCCCAGGAGAGCGTTACGCTAAAAAAGTACGTTGTCACCCCGGCGCACCAGAAACTGCTCCTGCATTTCTGGTATGACCTACATCCATGTAGGCCGCATGCCGGGGTCCATCGTCAGGAGGATGGATTCCGGCTTTAGGCCTTCAGGGACGAAGGTCATACTGGCAGGTGAATGCTCCTGCAACACCTGCATTTCCTACATCCATGTAGGTCAGGAACGCAGGAGCAGTTCTCAGTACGCCGGAATGACGATGCGAAAATAAATATAGGAGTTCCTTAGAGCGATTCAATAGAGCAATTCAACGCCGAAACAATCGGGCGATTGGCATGACGGCGTGATATTTTTGCGGGGCTATGCAAGGCCGCCGTCTCGCTATTCTCACTGCCGGAAATTTCTTCGTCGCCACCAGCTTCATGTCGGTGAGCGGTCTCCTAAACGAGATTTCCGCCAGCCTCCACTTGGATATTCGACAAGCGGGCAGTCTTATCGCCGCGTTCGCCGTAACGGCGGGGCTATGCGCACCGGTGCTGGCTACCTTCGGTTCGCGTGTCGACCGACGGCCGTTGCTTACGCTCTCCTTGGCAATTGCGGCGGTAGCCAATCTGTTTGGCGCGTTCTGCGACACCTACTCGCAGCTACTGATGACCCGCATTCTCGGCGCTATCGCATCGGCCGTTTACACGCCGCAGGTCGCGGCAACCGTCAGCATGTTGGTGGACGAGAAGGACCGTGGGCCTGTACTTACGAAGTTGATGATGGGCTGGGCGATCGGCGCCGTGTTGGGCGGGCCGGTGACCATCTTTATCGGCGGCACCTTCGGGTGGCGTGCGTCGTTTGCCGTCATCGGCCTCGGCGGAGTGGTGATTTCACTGCTCATTTGGCGAACCGTTCCGGCAGGCGTACGGGTTCCAGCGCTCAATTTGCGGCGTTGGATCGATATCGCGCGGCAACCGGCGCTCATGCTGCTCACCGTCACTACAATGCTGAATGCCGCCGGCAATCACTTCGTGTTCAGCTTCATGGCGCCGACGCTTTTGCACCTGCATAACGCAGACGAAACCAAAATCTCCCTGCTGATGTTCATCAACGGACTCGGTGGAATTGCGGGTGGACTGCTCACCGTGCGGCTTCTGCCGCGCCTCGGCGCGACGCGTTTATCCTATTGGGCGATTGGCTCGGTAGTACTTGTATTCGTTCTTTGGCCGCTCGGCGCCGTCGTGCTGACGCTTGTCTATGTAATGCAGTTCTTTTGGAGCGTCGGGATTGCGGGTTTTCCTGGCGTACAGCAAACTCGCTACGCCATGCTTGCGCCCACGTTGACCTCCGCCACCATCGCGCTCAATTCGTCCATGGGATACTTGGGTAATTCCATCGGCACCAAGCTCGGCAGCTACACCTGGGGATGGGCTGGCGGTGGCAGGTATCTACCGTGGATAGGCGTGTCCTTCATGCTGGCATCCATGGGTTGTTCGGTGTTGGCCGAACGCGCGTCCAGAAAAATATCCGGCCCGTAAAAATATCCGGCCCAAAAGTATCCGACCCACAATACCCGACCCAAAATATCCGACCCAAAATATCCGACCAGTAGAGGAAAGTATGCAGTCCGCTCAATCGCCTTCGAATCATCCCGTCATCATTGTGACCGGCTCCGGCACTGGAATCGGCGCGGCGTGCGCGCTTGATCTCGCTAAACGGGGTTGCCGCGTCGTCATCAATTACACGAAGAGCGAAGCGGAGGCGCGCGATACGGCGAAACAATGCGCGGCGGCAGGCGGCGAAGCGATTGTCGTGCAAGCCAACGTGGCCAATGATGACGACTGCCGGAAGCTCGCGCAGGCGGCGCTCGACAAGTGGGGCCGCATCGACGGATTGGTGAACAATGCCGGCATCACGAAGTTCGTGCCGAATCATCGCGATCTTGCCGCGCTGACCGCCGAAGACTTTCACAGCATCTATGCCGTCAACGTCGTCGGTTCATTTCAGATGATTCGCGCCGTGACACCGACGATGCAGAAGCAGGGGAAGGGCGCCGTCGTTAACGTGGCGTCCATCGCCGGCGTGGTCGGCAATGGATCGTCGGTGGCTTATGCGGCGTCGAAGGGAGCGCTCAGCACGATGACTTTGTCGCTTGCGCGGGCATTGGCGCCGGAGATTCGCGTCAATGCCGTGTGCCCCGGTTTCGTCGAAACGCGTTGGCTCCAACAGGGGTTGGGTAGCGAAGTCTATGCATCTGCAAAAGCGCGCTATGAAAGCACTACGCCGCTTAACCAGACGGTCTCGCCGGAGGCCGTTGCCGAAGCCATTATCTGGCTGCTACTGGGTGCGAGCTTGACCACGGGCGAGTTCATCTTGGTGGACAGCGGTTTCCACTTGGGCACCGCGCCGATGAAGGCGCGTTAAGCCAAGCAAACAACGCTGAGTCAGGCAAACGAAAGATCGAGCTTTACGCTTTCTTTCTCGATCTTTTCCGCCACCACTCTCTTTTTCTATCGCTGGCACCTTCCATGGCGCAAGTGGGGCACCATGATTTCTTGTTGGCGACGTTGTCGAAAGACGCTTCCCAACGGTGTTTCTTCGCGCATTGCCACTTAAGCGGCAGGCGCGCCGTTTGATAGGCTTCCGACAGGCACTTGCCGCCGTTCTTGCGGGCAAGGCTCTTGGCGGCGGCGAGAAACTCGCCCTGCCGCGCCAGCGGGCGGCATTTAGTGCACCAAAGGCCGCGCAGGATGTTTTTGGCGGTCATCGCGAACGGATGGCCGTTTGCGCAGCGGGCTTTCACCGGCTTTCTCAAGATCGAATAGTTGCGGTCCAAAATCGCGCCGCCATGTTTCCGTGCAATTGCCTTTAGGGCGGAAAAGCGTTTTTCTCTAAATTGATCGTTCATCGGCATGAGCGTGTCCCCCAAGCTGGTCGTCACCCGGAAGCTTACACACGTACGAACGGAATGGCCATCTAATGATTCATTCCAGAGGCGGGAAGCGTAGCGAAACCCAAGTTTTTCGCCAGCGACGTTGAAAAAGCGGCAGGGAGCCCTTTATCGACGCGCTGTCACGGCATTGGCGATACGCCGAGCCACTGAATGTGCAACCAATTGAAAAAGACGACGTACAATGCCAGGCCCCCGGCTACGGCGATTGCGTCGTTGAATTTCCCGGGCGGTGCGCCGGCGATGGGGCCTTGGGTGCGACGCTTGAACGAAATCCGGTCGGCAACGGCCCAGGCCAGAAAACTGCCGAAGAGCGCTACATCGCCGAGCATGCCGTTTGCCAATAAATGCGCCAAAGCCCAGAACTTAGTGGCGGCAAGCATCGGGTGCTTCAGCGCCGCTTTGATTCGGCCGGGGAAATAAGCCGCTAACAGCAGCGGAAACACCGGCAGCATCAAAATAGCGGTCGCATAGCGCATCCACGCGGGCGGCACATAGAGCACGACAGGATCGTGGCGAGTGATGCCGTAGCCGTAGATCATGAGCACGAAACCGGTAATGGAGACCAGAGAGTAGAGTCCTTTCCAAGGCATTTCGCCGAGCCGTGCAACCATTCGGTTGCGCCAGGCCGGTGCCACGATGGAGATCACATGCGTTCCGAAGAACAGGAGTAAACCGGCCAAGAGATAGCTCATTTCGCTCTCCGACATCGAGTTTTAAAGTGCGGCTGCGACACCTACGCGAAACCGCGCGCATTGGAACAAGCCGCAGCCTAACGTTAAGTGCAATGGCTTCGCCACCGTTTCTGCCGATCTCGGGCAATAGACCCTGCGCGGGGCTCTATCTCTGCCACAATGCGCGGGTGAAAAAAATGATTGCCTCCTACGCGTTGTGGCCCCGTAACGTTCGCGGCGCTCTATGGATGCTGGCATCCGCCCTGACGTTCACCGCGATGACGATCCTGATCAAATATCTGGGTGAGGACTACCCGGCCTCGCTGCAAACGTTTTACCGATCCGCCGCGACGTTCGTCGTATTGCTTCCGGCCATCGTTCGCGATCCGCGCGGAGCATTCCGGACGACCCGCCCAGGGATATTGCTTTTTCGATCTGCAGTAGGGACGGCTAGCACCATTTTTGCGTTCTATGCGTATCAAAAGATGCCGCTTGCCGATGCGAACGCGTTGTCCTTTACGCGCGCCCTGTGGCTCGTGCCTTTGGCGGTATTCGTACTGGGAGAGAAAGTGGGGCCGCGGCGCATCGGTGCGACGGTTGTGGGATTCGGCGGCGTGCTCTTGATGTTGCAACCGGGTGAAAGCAGCGGGATGACGCTGCCTGCTTTAGCGGCGCTTGCCTCGTCGTTGATGTTCGCGATGACGATCACGGGGATGAAAGTCATGACGCGCGATCACTCTACGACGACACTGCTCGTCTGGGCGGGAGTGCTGGGGCTCGTCATGTCGTTGCCCCCGGCTTTGTTCGTTTGGCGCTGGCCGACAACGGTCGACTTTCTATTGTTGGCGGCCATGGGCGTGCTCGGCGCCATCACCCAGGCGTGCTATATCAAGGGAATGAGCATCGGCGATGCGGCTGCCATGGCACCCGTCGACTACACGCGGCTCGTGTTTGCAATTATTCTCGGCTATATCCTGTTTCGGGATGTACCCAACGGCGTCACCATGTTGGGTGCTGCCGTCGTCATCGCTTCCACGCTCTACATTACGTTTCGCGAAGTAAAGACGGGTGCCAAGAAGGCGCCTGCCAGCGACGAATGATCGGTGATAATGAAGTCCTCGCGGAAGTCTTCCAGGGCGAATACTGGGTTGCAAATGGCCACGACACGTTCTGCAACGGATCAGGGGCGCGCGACGCGGACTGCGTTGCCGCGCCGACAGCGTCATCTCGGCAATGATCGGTTGCTTGCCGAAATCGTGGCGTTCTGTCAGCGAGTCGGCATGGCCGAAAGTACGTTTGGGCGGCAGGTCGTCAACGATGGCAAGCTCGTCAGTCGGCTGCGACTTGGAGGGCGTGTCACCGCCCGCACTGCTGAGCGCGTGCGCAGCTACATCGACCGCGAACTGACCCTGCACTCGATTCCTGCGTTCCAAAGGCAAGCTTCCATTCTGCCTCGTCGGGCTGCAGAGACCGAAACGACGGTCGGGGCTCCGTTTCGTTTCTACGACAACCGTCAGAAATACTTGCTGTTCGTCAATACGTGCACGGAAAAGGCGGTCGTCAGCCAGCGAGTGGAGATGGAGCTGGAACATGTAAGGCCCTATGGGTCCGCGCTCCGCGTCTTCGATGCCGGTGTCGGCGACGGGACCGTGCTCGCCAGAGTGATGCGAACGATGCACGATCGCTTTCCGGCCGTTCCGTTTTACGTCGTCGGTAAGGAAATCAGCGTCGAGGACGTGCGGTTGGCGCTCGAGAAGATGCCGGATCGACTTTACGAGCATCCCTCCACGGTGCTCGTGATGACCAACATGAATTACTCGGAAGCGCCGTGGTTATCGCCCCATCCGCCGATGGCGGATAGGCTTGTATGGCATGAGGTGGCGCTTTCGGGAAATACGGCGGGTCAGTTCGAGAGGCAGATAGCCGGTTTGCAAGATTTTCTGGCCGAGCATTGGACGACCAAGACCAGTCCCAAGAGCGGAAATCCCGTCTATCGGCAGCCGACCACTCTCGTCATTTATCGTGACGATCGCAAGGGATTGCTCGAAAGCGTACGTCCGAAGCGGGGTAGTGCGAGAGCGGATTTCGATTTAGTCATCGCCTCGCAGCCGTATAGCGCACGGGCGCCGGTGAAGTTCAAGGCGTCCAAGGTTGTCGCACCCCTGGCGCGCGCGCTGGGTTCCGGAGGGAGACTCATCGGAATTCATTCTTTCGGAAACGATGCGGGACTCGAAATCGTGCAAGGCATTTGGCCTCAAGAACAACCGTTCATCACCGACCGGCATCAATTGCTAAAAGCGGTTAAGCAGGCACTTGGAGCCGATGCGCGCAGCTTGAACTTCAATGCCTACTCCGATCAGCGCGCGCTGTTCAAATACGAAATGCATACTCTGCCTTCGGAAATCGGACCCACTATCGGTACGTCGACCTTGCTGGCTGCCTGGAATGCCGCAGTGTACGTAGCGCAAATAGAAGATAGTCGCCTTGAGCCCGTGCTGAACGACGGAAAATATCTCGACGTGACGCGCGCGGTCTTGCAGAAACATGGCAAGCTTTGGTTCCAAAACGAGTCGTACGTCATCTCGCGCCACTATTAAATGGGGATTAAATGGGGCTGAATGGCCTGGAGGACCCGGCTGCATTAGCTATGCCTAAGACCATCGAATTCGACGAGGAATTATGAATCGCTTCGTGCTAACGCTCTCTTGTCCGGATCGCATGGGTATCGTCGCGGCGGTCGCGACGTTTCTTCTCGAGCAGCAGTGCAATATCGTCGATAGCGCGCAATTCGGCGACGCGGACAACGACCGATTTTTCATGCGCGTGTGTTTTGTTCCGCATGCGGCGCTCACGCGCGAGTCCGTCGCCGAGGCGTTTAAGCCGATTGCCGAGCGCTTCGCAATGCAAGCCGCCGTTTACGATCTCGCGGTCAAGTCGCGCGTTTGCATTATGGTGTCGAAGTTCGGGCACTGTTTAAACGATCTGCTGTACCGCTATCGGGTCGGAGCGCTCAACATCGACATTGCCGCCATCGTATCGAATCATCGCGATTTCTATCAGTTAGCGGCTGCACACGACATCCCGTTTCATTGTCTGCCGGTGGATACTGCAACTAAATCGAAACAGGAGGCTCGTGTGGCGGAAATCCTCGATGCAGAACGAATCGATTTGGTCGTGCTTGCGCGCTACATGCAGGTGCTTTCGCCGGCTCTTTGTGTCCGGCTTCGGGAACGAGCTATCAACATCCACCATTCTTTTCTGCCGAGCTTTCAGGGCGCTAAGCCGTATCAACAAGCGCACGACCGCGGCGTTAAGCTGATCGGAGCGACCGCTCACTATGTTACGGAGGATCTCGACGAAGGCCCGATCATCGAGCAGGACGTGACGCGCGTCGACCATGCGATGAGCGTCGAAGACTGCGCTGCGGCTGGACGCGATGTCGAATGCGCCGTGCTTGCGCGTGCCGTGAAATGGCATACCGAGCACCGAATATTGCTGAACGGGCGGCGTACCGTAGTGTTTCGCTAGGGCCTGTTAACAGACCCGAGCCAGCATTTATCTGCTCGATTTTTCGCCAGACAGACGCTCTAATACGGCCATGACTACGATCAAGAAGCCGCTCATTGTGGGTATCGGCGGGACCACCAAGCCGAATTCGTCGACCGAGAAAGCGTTGCGGCTCGTCTTGGCCGATGCCGAGTCGCGCGGCGCGAACACGCGTTTGATCGGCGGACCGTTTCTTTCGCGCTTGCCTATCTTCGATCCCGAACACAACGAACGCACGCCCGAGCAACTCGAACTCGTGGACACCGTGCGCGAGGCGGACGGCGTGATCATCGGGACGCCTGCCTATCACGGCGGCATGTCCGGTCTCATTAAGAACGCAATCGATTTGCTGGAAGATCTGCGCGACGATCGCCGTCCGTATCTTGATCGCCGGTCGGTCGGCGTGATCGTCACCGCGTTCGGATGGCAAGGCGGAGGGGCGACGCTCGGTTCGGTGCGAACGATCGTGCACGCTTTGCGAGGCTGGCCGACACCGCTGGCGGTGACGTTGAACACCGCGGAGCCCTTGTTCGATGCGCAGGGAAAATGCACGGATAGCAAAGCGGTGAATCAGCTTGGCGTACTGACGGGACAGGTGGTCGAATTTGCGCAACGATTTTCTGCGGAGCCGAGTGGCTAACGAACCAGAATATTCGCAACGAGCGTTGGACTCCGATTCATATTCTGGCTAGTAACTAGTTGCTAGTAGCTAGTCAGCCCACCAATAAAAATAGCCATAGCCCACCTACGTCTCTCTATGAAACCCAAAGTCGTTCTAACCGATCACCCTTGGCTGGATGTTGCCATCGAGCAATCGATATTCGACGCGGCGGGTGTCGAGCTAATCGCAGGTCCTATCGAGGCTTCTGCCGCGCCGGTTATCGAAGCGACGGTCGCCCAACACCGGCCACAGGCGATCATGTGTTGTTGGGCGCCGGTGTCCGAGCGCGCTATTGAATCGGCACGGGATCTCAAGATCGTTTCGCGCATGGGAGTCGGTCTCGACAATATCGCCGTGGCAGCGGCGAGCGAGCGCGGTGCGTGGGTCACCAACGTTCCCGATTACTGCGTCGAAGAAGTGTCCGATCATGCGGTTGCCATGATTCTGAATCACTGGCGCGGCATCCATGCATTCGATCGCGAAGCGAAGTTAGGGCATTGGAATCCTGCGTCTGCGAATCTCAAGCGTACGCGCAACATGATCGTCGGCGTCATCGGCTATGGCCGCATCGGCCAGGCAACGGCTCGGAAATTTGCGCAGGGCTTTGGTACGAAGGTATTGGCTTATTCACCTTCGCTGCTGCGTGCGCACCGCGACGGGCAAGAGATCGCGCCCGGTATCGCAGCGGCCACCGTCGCAACGCTTCAAGTACAAGCGGATGCCATTGTCCTGAACATGCCGCTGACACCGGATTCAAAGCACCTTGTCAACGACGCATTTCTCCGCGGCCTTAAGCGCAAGCCGCTCATCGTCAATGTCAGCCGCGGAGGGTTGGTGGACAATACCGCGCTACTGAACGCGCTTGATATCGGGCTCGTTGGCGGAGCGGCGCTCGACGTGATCGAAGGAGAGCCGTCGCCTCCGAAGGAAGTCATGAACCGCAAGGACGTGGTCGTTACGCCGCATATCGCCTTTTCATCCGATGCTTCGCTCGCCGAACTGCGGCGCCGCTGCAGCGAGGAAGTCGTGCGCGTGTTGCGCGGCGAACCTCCGCTGCATCCATGCAATAAGCCGGTACGATGAACGTCTTTCGAGAGACGCCTCTGCGCGGCGGCGTTTCTTGCGACGTGACGGTCGTGCAGGAAGAGAATGGCCGAGAAGTGGTGGTCAAGCGGCCGCTGGCCAAGCTCAACGTCCGTGCCGATTGGTATTCGAATCCAGAGCGTTTTGCGGTCGAAGTTCGTGCGCTGCGTGCGCTCCGCGAATTGATCGGCAAGGGCACGGTGCCGGCTGTTCTCTGGGTAGACGAAGCCGAGCAACGTTTTGCCATGGAGCGCATCGATCCGCGCTTGCGCAATTGGAAAACCGATCTATTGAGCGGCAAGGTTGACTTGGTCACCGCCGCGCGAGTCGGGGAGTTGTTGGGGCTCATGCACTCGCGTTCCTCGCGGCGCGCCGACATTGCAGAGACCTTCCGCAATCGCATTTATTTCGAAGAATTACGCATCGAGCCATTTTTCGAGCGGGCCGCGAAATGCAATCCGACGCTGGCGGACGGCATCGGGCTGGCGGTCGCCGATCTCAGAGCGCCAGGCATCGCGTTGGTTCACGGCGACTTCAGTCCGAAGAATCTTCTGGTCGACGGCGCCGATGTCGTGATGCTCGATTTGGAAATCGCTCACTTTGGCGATCCGCGTTTCGACATTGCGTTTTGCTTGTCGCATCTCCGGCTTAAGGGATTGCGTCGCGGTGTCGACGCTGCGCTGTTCGAGAACGCTGCCCGGTCTTTTCTCGAGGCCTACCGTGTCACCGGTATTGCACGCGTGCTTGACGTGAAGTTGGTGCGCATCCTGGGTTGTTTGATTCTCGCTCGCTTCGATGGGGCTTCACCGGTCGACTATCGCGAGCAAGTCGATGAGGTTCGTGCCAGGGAAATGGCGGCACAGTGCATCACGTTTCCGGATTC
>CAZQYC010000070.1:0-20179 GCA_964597495.1 uncultured Steroidobacteraceae bacterium
AGCTCAGCGCGTACTTGGCATCGCGCCGTTCATTGTCGCGGCGAATTTGCGGTCCGCACAGGCTGTCCAGTACTTCGCTGTTCAAGGTTCCCGGCAATTCGCCGCTCTGCAACGCAAGCAAGCACATACCGGCTTCGACGATGCCGGCCGCGCCCAGCGTGTGACCCGTCCACCCCTTGGTCGAACTGGCAAACGTCGAGGCCGGAAACAGATTGGCAACCAGCTTTGCTTCGACTTCGTCGTTCTTCAGACTCGCCGTGCCGTGTAAATTAATGTAGTCGATGTCCCCGGGCTCGAGACCGGCAGTGTCGAGTGCAGCCTCGATCGCCATTCTCGCGCCCCGCCCCTCCGGGTGCGGCGATGACATGTGGTGTGCATCGCTGGATTCGCCGTAGCCGGCCAATTGAAACTCGCCGTCGCCGCGTTCGAGCAAGGCAAATCCCGCCGCTTCGCCGATATTGATGCCGCGCCGCCTTGCATCGAACGGCCGGCAAACATCGGGCGACACCAACTCAAGCGAATTGAACCCGTAGAGAACGCTGCCGCACAGCGTGTCGACGCCGCCGACCACGGCGGCATCGGCGATTCCTAGCCGCAATAGGCGCTCTGCCTGAGCGAACACTTTGGCGCTCGACGAGCAAGCGGTCGCCACTGTCGTACAAGTATTTTCAAGCTCCAGCGCGTGCTGCACGAAGTCGCCGAGCGAGTGCAGCGAGTGCACGATGGGTCGGCGCAACTCGGGTGGAAAGAGTCCCTCTGCATCCAGATTGCAATAGGCCTCTTCGGTCGAGCCGATGCTGGCAGTGGAAGTGCCCACCACGACCGCGACGCGGTGCGCACCGTATTTTTCTCGTGCCGCCGCCACGGCCTCCCAAAAGCCGTTGCCCTGCAGCCCTCGCCATGCCAAGCGGTTATTGCGGCAATCCCAGTAACGCAACGCCTGCGGCAAAACGTCGCTTTCGAGGTGAGGCACGCGTCCGATCCAGGTCGCCAGCGGTTGCTTGCCGAAGTCGTTACGGCGCAACCCGGTTTGTCGATTGCGCAAGGCGTCAAGCATCCGTTCGCAATCGTCGCCGACGGCGGAACACATGTTCCAGGCCGAAATGCGCAGCGCTTTAAACCCCACGGGTTTCATCGAGCGGCCCGATATCTCGATTCTGTTCGCGGCTTGCTCATGGGCCGACTCGGGAAGTTCAACGCTCGGAGATTTTAACGCGTGCGACGTTCGGCGATATGCTTCGCCAGCGACCGCAGCGATCCGAAGATGCGCGCATTATTCTCGTCGTCGGAGCGCAACTGAAACCCGTAACGCTTGGAAACTTCGAGCGCAATTTCCAGAGCATCGATGGAATCCAAGCCGAGCCCGGTTTTAAACAAGGGCGCCTCGGGTTCGATGTGGGCAGGCTCGATACCCTCAAGGTTGAGCGCGCTCACGATCAAAACGGCCAGTTCGTGTTCGGCGGGTAATTGGGAGTCGGACATGCAGCAGTACGGTTTTCATTCTCATCGAAACGCGGCGAGGGAGTGTATCATCCTGGCTGTTTTCGGCGACCGCGTATGCAACCGATTCCATCAGACCTCATCGAAACCGATGTGCTCATCGTCGGCGGCGGACCTGCCGGCTCCACGGCGGCGACGTTACTAACGCGCCGGGGATGGCGCGTGTTCCTGGCGGAGAAGGAACATCACCCGCGTTTTCATATCGGCGAATCGTTGTTGCCGATGAGCATGCCCATCTTCGATCGACTCGGCGTCAGCGATGCGGTACGCGATATCGGCGTCGTCAAACTGGGCGCCGACTTTCCCGCCATGAACGAAGCCGGCTACAACGTCTTTCGTTTCGCCAATACGCTTCGCCCGACGTACGACTACGCGTATCAGGTTAAACGGGAAGAACTCGACCAACTGCTGTTCGAACACGCCCGAGCGCAAGGCGCCCATGCCGTCGAAGGATGCCGCATCGAGGCCGTGGAATTCGAGAACGATCATGCCGACGACCATGTCAGTGCGCGTGCGACCTTCGAGGACGGCCGTCAACTTTCGATACGCGCCCGCTATGTGCTCGATGCAAGCGGCCGCAATACCTTTCTCGGCACTCGCTTCGGCGTCAAGAAGCGGCACGGCAAGCACCAAAGCGCTGCCTTGTTCGCTCACTTTCACGGCGTCGAACGCCGTCCCGGACGCGACGCCGGCAACATCAGCATCTATCAGTTCGAGCACGGCTGGGTGTGGGTCATTCCGCTGCGAGACGGAATAACGAGCGTCGGTGCGGTGTGCAACCCGGAGTATCTCAAGCAACGTACGATGGACAATGCATCGTTCCTATTGACGACGTTACGCAACATTGCACCGCTGGCCGAACGATTGCGCACTGCCACCGTCGCCGGCAACGTGCACGCGACCGGCAATTATTCCTATCTTTGCCGTCGCTGGACCGGCAAGCGTTGGATGATGATCGGCGATGCCTGCGCGTTTCTCGATCCGATTTTCTCGACCGGCGTTTATCTCGCCATGCGCAGCGCGGAGCGCGCTAGCGATGCGGTCGACGCCATCCTTCGCGAGCCCCGCCGCGAACGGGTTTTGCAACGCCGTTACCGACGCGAAGTACGGCACGGACTCTCGATATTTTCGTGGTTCATCTTTCGTTTTACGACGCCGGCGATGGCCTGGCTATTCGCAAACCCCCGAAATGCATTCGGCCTCGAACAGGCCATCGTCTCGCTGCTTGCGGGCGATATCTTCGAAAATCGTCCGGCGCTACGGCGTCTCCAATTATTTCGCGGTCTTTATTTGGCTCGCTCGCTGCGCACGTTACACGCCAGTGTCGCGAGCTTTTTGGTGCGACGAAAACGAGTGCGCGCGCAATTCTCCGGCGGCACGACCCGGCAAGATCCCCGATAAGCTCAATCTAAGTTAGATGAATTAGACGATCGGCACGTTAGCCAAGCACGCCAGCAATTGCTCGCGCGGCAGTTTGCCGGTCTCATTACGCGGCAAGCGGTCGACCATGACCAACGGGCGCGGCAGGAACGCAGGATCTACGCTGTCGCTTAATCGTGAAAGCACCGTGCGTGTGTCGAGACCGGGCGCCACGACCAGCGCAGCGACGCGACGCGCTTGTCCGGAAGCACTCTGCTCCGGCGGAAAAACGACGGCATCTTGCACTCCCGGCACGGCCATCAAACGTCGCGTGAGCTCCGCAAGCGATGCGCGCTTACCGGCAACGTCGATGAAATCGGTATTGCGGCCGCGAACGATGAAACGACCGCCAGGCAACAACTCAACGATGTCTTGCAACGACATCGGCTCGACGAGCCAGGGCGACGTCACCAACGCTCCATCCGGCCGCGGCGTAATGCCAACGCCCGGGTAGAGACTCCAGGCGTCCTCACGCGCCGTCTGCCGCGTTGCCAAGATACAAGTCTCCGTCGATCCGAACATTTCGAACAGGACCGCATTCAAATGTCGTTCGGCTTGGATCGCCAGGGTTTTGTCCAGCGGCGCGGTGGCCGAGATCACGCCGGCGAGCGACGGCAGCGCAACACCCGACTCGACCAGCGCTCGCAAGTGCACCGGCGTCGTCACAAGAATGCGCGGCGCAGGCACTTGCTCTAACGCCTGCGCAACATCCAGCGGAAACAAAGGACGCGCGCCGTGCACCGCCATGCCTCCCAGCATCGGTAAAAGCACCGAGAACTCCATGCCGTACATATGCTGCGGCGGCACGGTCGCGACGATCCAAGGCGTCGAGCCATTCGCCGGCAACTTGAGAGCGGCACGTATCGAACGCTGATTCAAAGCCGTGGTCGTCGAAACGCTGGACCACCGCTTTGGATAGCCCTTCGATCGTCCGGTACTGCCGGAGGTAAATCCGATCATGCAAATGCCCGCACCGCTCACCGCGCTCTTCCATGACGACCTAGCGGCGGTGAGCTTAAGTTTAACCGCCGATACAGCGGCATCGTCGAACCGATAAGTGCGCTCGTAACTGGACTCAAGTTCTGCGATCACGGCGGGAGCACGCGATGCCGGAAGCAAGGTGAGATGCCCCATACCGAGCGCGGCCGCGTAAGCCAGCAGAAAGTGGCAGCGATCCTCGCACAAGTTGATCATCGCCGGAGGCGACGCAGACGAGTGAGCGGCCGGCTCGAAAGGCAATACGGCGGCAATGGCGGCTGCATAATCGGCAGCTTCCGCCAGAGAAATCATTCGCCCATCGGCAAAAAGAAAATCAGGCGCGGCACGGTCGCAGAACACCGGCAGCAAGGACGAATCGCCCGCCGAAGCGAATTCTCGTTGCGTCGATGAATCGCCGTGTTGCATCAACAAAGTCCGCCGTTGACGGCAATCACTTGGCGCGTGATGTACGCAGCACCTGCGGACAGCAAGAAACTCACGGCGGCCGCCACCTCGTCGGGAGTGCCGACGCGCTGCGCCGGAATCGATTGCAGAATCTCCGCGGCGAACTCCTCGCCGGCCATGTCGGTTTTAATCAATCCCGGCGCCACGCAATTCACCGTGATTTGCCGCTTAGCCAGTTCAAGCGCGAGCGCTTTGGTCGCACCGATAACGCCCGCCTTGGCGGCGCTGTAATTCACCTGGCCTCGATTGCCGATCAGCCCGGACACCGAGGCGATGGTTACGATGCGGGCGGGCGCATGACGCCGCACCATCGGCATGACGACAGGATGAACGACGTTGTAGAACGCATCGAGATTTCCGCGGATGACCGTATCCCACGCTGCTGCGCTCATCGACGGAAACGCGGCATCCTGATAAAGGCCGGCGTTACAAACCACCCCGTAATAAGCGCCGTGAGCGTCGATATCCGCCGTCAGCGACGTCGCACAAGCCTCGCGATCGGTGACGTCGAATTCAAGCACTCGGGCGCTGCGGCCGAGCTGGCGAATCTGAGCGGCGGTCTCGTCGGCTTCCTCGCGACGACGGCGGCAATGAACGACGACGTCGAAACCATCGGCCGCTGCCCGCAACGCGATCGCCCGTCCGATCCCGCGACTCGATCCGGTGACTAACACCGCATGGGTCATTGCATGACTCGCGGCGTATTCGCGGGACGCGCCAAATTACGCCTCATCAGCAAAGGAAATCTTAACAACATGCCGATCAGCAGCTGGGCATGCAAGCCGATCACCCGCGCGTTGTCGCGCACCAAACGATAATGCGACACGCCGCCGCAGGGATACGACACGCGGGTCGGCAGCCAGCACATAGGCGTGTTGCGCCAATTGAGCCGCACCAACACTTCGATATCGAAGTCCATGCGCGATCCCAGTCGTTCGCTGTCGATAAGCGCGAGCACCGCATCCAGCGGGTACAGACGCATGCCGCACATCGAATCGGGAATATCGAAAGACAGTGTCTCAAGCCAGACCAACGCATGCGACAAATAACGTCCATAAAAACGGACGAGCGGCATGTCCGCACCGAAAATCGGCCGGCCGCAAATCAACGCATCGGGATTCGCACGGGCGCTTTCGAGAAAACGCGGCACGTCGGCAAGGGCATGCTGCCCATCGGCATCGACTTGGACAGCATGGGTGAAGCCCGCCGCCCGAGCAGCTCGAAGCGCCGTAATCACCGCCCCTCCTTTGCCGCGGTTCTCTGCATGCCGATAGACGACGATACGTTTATCGGTCGCCTGCAGGCGATTCAGTTCCAGCGCGCACTCCGAGTCGGAACCGTCGTCGACGAGAATGACGTCGAGTCCATGAGCGCGCAGTTCGGCCGCGACTTGACCGACCGTTCGGCCATGGTTGTACACCGGCACGACCGCACAAGGTTGAAACACGCTGCGCTCCACTCGTGATGCTGTTGTATGAATGAAAAACGCCAGCCTGCGTTATTGGACACGATTCGACAGGTTCTAGTATAGAGCGCGAAGACTGAAATCGCTTCTTTCGGCTTTCCTACTTCCGACAGGCTACTTTCGACGCGGGGAAACTTGCCGTTCGCGCATTTGTTCCCTAAGGCGCGCCCGCTGTTCGGGGGAAAGCCTCTGGAATTGCTCGCGCATTCTTTGACGCTGGGCTTGATCCATGCGGTCGAAGCGCCGTGCTGCTTGGCGTAGCCGCTGCTTCTCGCCCGGCGAAAGCCCGCGGAACAAGCGATAACGTTCGGTAATGGCCTGGCGATCGCCGTCGGGCAGCTTGTGCCAATCCGCGAAACGCTGGGCGGCCGCCGTGTGTTGGTCGGCATTCATACCGATGAAGCGCTTCGCTCCATTCGCCAAGGCAACTTGCCGTCCTGGCGGTAATTGACTCCACGTCTGCTGCGCGCCGACAAGCACTTGCTGCTGTTCGGGCGAAAGCTGATCCCAGGCGATCCCTGGTCCGTCCCGGCCAACGGCGACACCATTATCGACAGTCTGCTGGGTGGGTTGCTGAGCCCATGCCGTCACTGCGCCAAGCAGATAAGCGCTTACCGCCAATTTCATCAGCAGATGAATCAATTTGTGCGCTCGCCGCTTCATTTCACGCTCCCACTTTTGGCGGTGGACTCCGATTTGGCTTCGCCCTTGACGACCGCGCCGTCGAGAGCTTTCTTCTTGGCATCCGATAACTCCATGTTCGCCACATCGGTCCAATTTTCCTCATCACCCTCCAAGGTCCCGAGATACTCCAAGAAATCCAAATCAGGCGTCGCCGACTTACTCGCGAGCGCCGTCGGCGACTTGGCGTTCGCGCGCTCGCCTCCCTGTGCTGCCATTACGCAAAACACCAGTGCCGCTCCGGCCAAAGATCGATTGCGCAACGTGCTCACGCGCCGCTCGACTCCGTCGATTCGTCGTCTAACACGGTATCGAGCCACGCATAGAACTCGACGTCGCGGTAAAACTCGAGACTGTCTTCGGCCGTGACGATTTCCAGTTCGTCGACCGGCGCCATGGCGAGCTGTGCCCCACTCTGCTCGATCGATCCACTGCGCGGATTCAACGACACGATGACGGCCAACATCACTGCAGCGGCGGCGCCAGCCGGCAACCACCAAGAAACCGATTTGCGTTTCGGCCGAAGCGCGTCGAGTGCGGCATGACGCCCCTGCGTAAGCCGCGAACGTGTCTGGCCATCGAGCTGTTCGGCGCCTGCTTGCAAAAGCTGCTTTGCCCGTTTCTCGAGCGGAGTGGGTTCGTTCGGTGCCTGATCAGTCGTCATTGCCCATTACCTTCAAGGTCATTGTCGAGTCACGCATGTGGTCAACCCCACACGTCGCCCAGTCGTTCGCGCAGCGCGTGCACGGCGCGCGAGTAATGCGTCTTGACGCTCCCTTCCGTGCAGCCCATCGCCTCCGCCGTTTCGGCCACGTCCATGCCTTCCATGTTCCTGAGCAAAAAGGCTTCGAGTTGCCGCGCGGGCAAGTCCTTCAAGGCCGCTTCCAACGTCCGCATCGCTTCGTCGGTCGTCGCCTTCTCGGCCGGTCCTTGACCTTCGTCGCGCGTCGCTTCATACGGATCGCCAGCTTCGTCGTCGTCGAACTTCGACGTCGGCAGCCAGCCGAATAGCTTGTTCCTCACCATGCGCCGCCGCTGACAATCGCGAATCCGATTTTGCAAAATACGATAAAACAGCGGCTTCCACTGTTCGCTAGGTTGCTGTCCGTAGCGGCGCGCTAACTGGAGCATCGCATCCTGAACGATGTCGAGCGCATCGTCGGCATTGCGTACGGCGAGGCGGGCGATTTGAAAGGCGCGCTTCTCCACACTGGCCAGGAATCGATCCAATGAACGCGTATCGTCCAGAGACTTCTCCTCCGCGATTTCACTACGCCCAAGCCCACCGTCGTCGAAGAGGGCGCGGGTGATGCGGGGACCGAGCGTAGCAGAGAGTGTCATTCGCAAAAATTCCGGACGTAAGTGCGGGCGGGCGTGGCCTTTCAGGCGGGTCCAGGGTGTATAACGCTCGCAGTGGCGAGGGGTTGACCGTTCATTTCGCAACCAATCGGAAAACTTATTCGCGAAACACGGACTTGGAACACTAAACCGCAGGCCGTGCACAGAGTTGTCCACAGGTTCTGTGGACAAAGCGGACGGTAAAAAGCCGTTGGCGGATAGTATTGCGGGCTTTCACCTTACGCTTCGCTCGCTCCGTTAACTCAGTCATATTTAGTTTAATTAAACGCGCCAACTCCCTTTTTACTGTCCGTCATCCGCTATCCGCTTTCCTCCACCATGTTTCTAGAAATCGCTCTCGACACGCCCTTGCGGCGCGTGTTCGATTACCGCTGTCCGCCGAACGTAGCGGCAGCGGGCTTGAAGCGCGGCATACGCATATGCGTTCCATTCGGCCGCCGACGGTTAGTCGGCATTCTCATGAGCGTGAAGTCCGCTTCGCAGATACCGGCCGGTAAACTTAAAGCGGCGCTGGAAGTATTGGATGACGAGCCGGTGTTCGATCCGGCACTCCTCGAGCTATTGACGTGGTCGGCCGATTACTATCGGCACCCTATTGGCGAAGTATTGGCAGCTGCGCTGCCGATGCCGCTGCGAGCCGGCGCGCCGCTGACCGAAGTCCGGACGCAATGGCGCATGACCGCGCAAGGCGAAACCGAATGGGAGACGTTGCCTAAACGCTCCACAAAATTACGAAAGCTGGCAGCGGCCTTAGCGAAGGGTGGGGCGAAGGGCGGGGCGAAGGGTGAGACGCAGGATGGGGCGCGCAAAGCAACGGCGGACGAGCTTGCACAAATTTCCCCGACTTGGCGGGCAGGAATTCGCGAATTGGAAAAGCGCGGCTGGGTCGTTCAGGAAGCGCAAGCTGTCGAACCGCCACCGCCGGGCTTCATTTGCACCAGTGCCTACACGCTAACCGATGCACAGCAAGCGGCGCTCGCTGAAATCCGCCGCTCCCAGGATCGCTTCCGCACGCTGCTCTTGTATGGAGTGACCGGCAGCGGCAAAACCGAAGTGTATTTGCGGGCCATCGAAGAAGTCGTTGCATGTGGCAAGCAAGCCCTGGTGCTGGTCCCTGAAATTGCACTCACTCCCCAGCTGGTCGAGCGCTTTCAAGCGCGTTTCAACACGACACTGGCCGTACTGCATTCTTCATTGAACGACAGCGAGCGCTTAAGCGCATGGCGTGCGGCGCGGAGTGGCGCAGCGCCGATCGTCATCGGAACGCGATCGGCAGTCTTCGCGCCGCTAAAGTCACTGGGGATCATCGTGGTCGACGAGGAACACGACGCTTCCTACAAGCAACAAGAAGGTTTCCGCTACTCCGCACGCGACTTGAGCATCGTGCGCGCTCAACGGCACGGAATTCCTGTGGTGTTGGGATCAGCGACGCCCTCGTTGGAAAGCCTGTCGCGCGCACGACGACAACCCGGCGATCTCATTTCTTTACCGCAACGAGCGGGTGCGGCGACGGCACCGCACGTCCGCTTGGTCGATCTTCGCTCGCAGGCGCAAACGGACGGCCTCGCCGCGAACACCCTGCTCGCGATCAAACAGCACCTCGACCGCGATGGACAGGTGCTCCTCTATCTCAACCGGCGCGGCTTTGCTCCGGTGCTGTTTTGTCCGGCCTGCGGCTGGTCGGCCGCATGCAATCACTGCGACGCCCGCATGACTGTCCATCGCCGCGCGCAGCGTCTTAAGTGTCATCACTGTGGCCAGGAAAGCGAGATTCCGAAAGCGTGTCCTTCGTGTGCCTCGTTGACCAAACCCGTCGGCGAGGGAACGGAACGCGTTGAAGAAACGATCGGAAAATTGTTTCCGGGCGTGCCGCTAGCCCGTCTCGACCGCGACGCCATTCGCCGCAAAGGTGAGCTCGAAACGCTGCTTAAACACATTCACGAGGGAGGCGTACGGATACTCGTCGGCACGCAAATGCTCGCCAAAGGACACCATTTTCCCAATGTAACCTTGGTGGTGATACTGAACGCGGATCAAGGCCTCTTCGGCGCCGATTTTCGCGCCGCCGAACGCCTCGCTCAAACCATCGTGCAAGTTTCCGGACGCGCCGGACGCGCGGAGCGCCGCGGCGAAGTGCTGATTCAAACCGAATACCCGGAACATCCGCTGCTGACCGGTCTTCTACAAGGCGGTTACTCCACTTTTGCGGAAAAAGCCTTGCTGGAACGCGAGCTCGCCCACTGGCCTCCGTTTACGCGCTTGGCCTTGTTGCGTGCCGAAGGCGCTTCGATGAGCGAGGCAATGACATTTCTAAATGCCGCCGCCGAAGCCGCGATGAAATTAAAATCGCCGTCAGTGCGCCTTTGGGGGCCGGTAGCGGCACCTATGCAGCGCAAGGCAGGACGTTATCGAGCGCAAGTACTGCTGCAAGCCGCGTCGCATGCGCCTCTGCAAAAATTGTTGGCACGCTGGCTGCCGGAGCTTGAGGCTTCGGTGGAGGCAAAGAAGATTCGTTGGTCGATCGATATCGACCCCTTAGAATTGTTTTAGGGACGTATCGTAGGGGAGTTATTTTAGGCTCGTGCGTAAATCATGAAACTAACCCGTCTCCGACATCAGCCGAACGACTCGCCAATCATCGAAGTGGAGCGCGACTTTCTGTTTGCCTCGATGATGCTAGTGCATATCGAACGGCTCGCGGGCGTCGCCGTTCTCGCAAAGAAATCCTGGGCGGTGTCGGACAGTTTCGAAGCTTTTTTTACCTACAAGGGCCATCTCTTTTTCATGGGCATCCCCTTCGGCTGCATCATGATCTTCTCTCAGGAAACGGCTACGCCGCGCGAACTCATCGACGAAATAGCGGAACACATCGACCGCTACCGGACCGTGTGGCCCCAGCAGTTACTCTGGGCGATGACGCGTTACTTCTTCTTGCCGTATCGTCTGAATTCGGAATCGCTGGCCAGCGATCGGGGCTAACAACCCTAGTTGGCCGCCCATGGCCAATGACCAGGCGGGCGATCTCGTCAATGCGCCGCCATTGCCTTAGACTGCGCCGCTCGCATTGTCAGCTTCGGTTGTCCATTGAAAACCCAGATCGAACAACTCGTGACGGCAGCCGTCTCGGCTTTGCCGGCAGGCACGCTACCCACGGACCTCATCCAACCGGCTATCGAAATCGAGCGGACGCGGGATGCCGCGCACGGCGATTTTGCAACCAACATTGCCTTGAAGCTCGGCAAACCGGCGAAGAAAAACCCGCGCCAGCTTGCCGAACTCATTGCCGCAGCGCTGCCGCCGAATCGATTCGTCGCCAAAGTCGACATTGCGGGTCCAGGATTCATCAACTTTCACTTGTCGAGCAGTGCCTACGCGGAAGAACTCTTGCGAGTGCTCGGCGAAGGGACGCGCTATGGAACCAGCAACGCCGGACGAAGACAGCCGACGCTCGTGGAATTCGTCTCCGCAAACCCGACTGGCCCATTGCACGTCGGACACGGCCGGCAAGCGGCCTTGGGCGACGCTCTTTGCGAGCTTCTCGCTACGCAAGGTTACCAAGTCAGTAGCGAGTTCTATTACAACGACGCCGGCGTGCAGATCAACAATCTTGCGCTGTCGGTGCAAGCACGGGCGCGAGGACTCAAGCCCGGTGACAAGGAGTGGCCGGAAGGCAGCTATCAGGGCGAATACATTCAAGATATCGCCGACGATTTTCTCGCGAAGCGAACGGTGCGCGCCCTCGACGGCGAACCGTTCACCGCGAGCGGCAATGTGGACGATCTCGACGGCATTCGCCAGTTCGCCGTGACCTATTTACGCAACGAGCAAGACATCGACTTGCAGAAGTTCGGCGTCAAGTTCGATCGTTATTATCTCGAATCGAGCCTTTACACCGAGGGCAAAGTCGAGGCTGTCGTAAACACCTTCAAGAGCAGCGGCAAGGGTTACGAAAGCGAAGGCGCGCTGTGGTTGCGCACCACCGAATTCGGCGACGACAAAGACCGCGTGGTCCGTAAATCGGACGGCACCTATACCTACTTCGTGCCCGACGTCGCGTATCACATCAACAAATGGCAGCGCGGCTTTACGCGCGCCATCGACATACAGGGCTCCGATCATCACAGCACGGTGACGCGCGTGCGCGCCGGTTTGCAGACCATCGATCCGACCATTCCCAAGGACTACCCGGAGTACGTGCTGCACAAGATGGTCAAAGTCATGCGCGGCGGCGAGGAAGTGAAGATTTCGAAACGCGCCGGCTCGTACGTCACGGTTCGCGATCTTATCGACCAAGTCGGCCGCGATGCGGTTCGATTCTTCCTGGTGTCGCGCCGCGCCGATTCGGAATTCGTCTTCGACATCGACCTCGCCTTGTCGAAGAGCGAAGACAATCCCGTCTACTACGTGCAATACGCCCACGCTCGCGTGGCCAGCGTGCAACGCCAACTGACGGAGAAAGGCATGGACTACCGGCAAAGTAACGCCGATGAGCTCGCGCGCCTGACCGAACCGCATGAAATCGCCTTGATCCGCCGCATCGCTCAGTATCCCGAGCTACTCGACAGCGCGGCGCATGCGCTCGAACCGCATCAGATCGCTAATTATTTGCGCGACTTGGCCGCCGATTTCCATGCGTACTACAACGCGCATCACTTCATCGTGGAGGACGCGGCGCTGCGTAACGCGCGCATCACGCTGGCACGCGCCGCTCAACAAGTCATTCGCAACGGACTGAACGTGCTCGGAGTGTCGGCGCCGGAGAGTATGTAGATAAGAACTTGGGCCTGGGGCGTGGAGCCTGGGTAAGAGTTAAGATTGGCAGCATCTTTTCCCACCCAAGCCCCACGCCCCAAGTCCCACACTCATGTCCCGCGACTACAAAAACGCCAAGCGCAGCAGCGGAAAAAAATCCGGCACGGCCAATTTTTTCATCGGCCTGGGGCTTGGGCTTGCCGTAGCGTTCGGCGTTCATGTGTATCACACGCAGTGGACCCCTAAACCAGCGGCGGCGCGCAACGAACCGAATAACAAAAACAAGAAGGGCGAAGACAGTCCCGCCGCACAAAACCCTCGTCCGGAAGAGCAACTCGACTTTTACGAAATGCTGCCGAAATTCGAGGTCGTCGTTCCCGAAAAGGAAAAAGACGTTCGTCGCAATACCCCGGGCACGCAGGTGGATAAACCGGGTGCCTATGTCCTGCAGGCCGGCTCCTACCGCAATTATGCGGACGCCGATCGGATCAAAGCACTGCTCGCCCTGCAAGGAGTTACCTCGAAAGTCGAGAAGGTGACGATCGAAGCGGATACCTGGCATCGTGTGCGCATCGGACCGATTCGCAACCTGAAAGACCTCGACGAAACGCGCCGCAAACTCCGTGAAGCGCAAATCGACGCGATCGTCATCAAAGTGGGCGATTGAAAGCGAATCGGCTTGGAGAGCCGTGCTGCGAAAGGTTATTCGTCACCCCGGCGTAGGCCGGGGTCCCTCTAAAGGCGAAGATTAGGAGGGATACCGGCCTAAGGCCTGCAGGGATGCAGGTCATGCTGGGAACGCAGGAGCGGTTCTCAGTACGCCGGTATGACGTTCTCGGCTTTTAGAAGCCGCGCAATCGTACGATCCGCCCAGCTCTCGCGCGAAAAACGATCGACAAATCCACAATGTCCTCCGTGCGGCACGATGTCGATGTGCAGATACGGAGACTTCGCCAGTTCCTCTGCGTCGCGCACCGGAATGATCGGATCGTCGGCGGCCAGCACGACATGACTTTCGACGGCAAGACCCGCCAGCCGATCGCCGAGGATGGAGTAGCCGTCGAGGTAGGTCGGCAGATCCGGATACTCGCTGTGTTGCCGAACCAGAACGTCGGTCATGTCGTTCAACGACTTTAGACGCATGATTTTCTTGAAATCGAAGTGCTGCGGGAAACACTGTTGTTTACGGCGCAGCGAACTCTTCCATTTGCGAATGAAGTACTGCTCGTACACGAACCAGCCTTTTTCAAGCGCGGTCAGCGTGCGGCTCGGGCTCAACACCGGACAAACAGCAATGGCCTTCGTAAGGCGAATGCCCGCTTGCGGCGCGCGCGCCGCTACGCGCAAGGCGAAATTCCCGCCTAGCGAAAAGCCCGCGATGCTCATGCTCGGCGGAGCGAATTTATCTTGAATCGCGCGCACGGCCCCGACGACCTCGGCAATGCGGCAGGAATGAAAGATCTCTCGATTCAAATGGTGCGTCGATCCGTGATCGCGGAAGTTGAGCCGAAAAACGTCGAGCCCTTGGTCGTAAAGAAATCCCGACAAAGACAACATGTACAGCGATTCCGCACTGCCTTCCCAGCCATGCAGCAGCACGACAAGCGGCCGCGAGTTGCCACCGGCGTCCCCAGCTTTCAAAGGATGCGCCGAATGGAGTCCCAGTAGACGAACGCCGTCTCCGCAATCGAGCACGTGCTCGCGCACCTGCGCCAGCATCGCACGCGCGCGCCGCGACACCAGAAATCGCCGCCACTTGAAACTCGCGATGATCGATTGAACGTGCGCGTTGCGCAGCAGGCGCGACGGCACAAAGGACTCTAGAGCGCTAGTCGTCTGACTCGTCACGATATCGGACTAAACCATTTACCAAAGCAGATAACCGAGCTTCCACCCGGCGGCGGCCATCATGGCCGAAGCAGGAATCGTCAGCACCCATGCGATGACGATGTTGCCGGCGACGCCCCAGTGTACAGCCCGCGCCCGCGTCGCCGATCCGACGCCCACGATGGCGCCCGTGATCGTGTGCGTCGTCGACACGGGAATCCCGAACACCGATACGAGGAGGATAGTCATGGCGCCGCCGGTTTCCGCCGCAAATCCGCCGACCGGTTTGAGTTTCGTGATGCGTTGGCCCATGGTCTTCACGATGCGCCAGCCGCCGAACAACGTGCCGAGACCGATTGCACCGAAGCAACTATAGATCACCCAATCCGGCGGCCGTTCGGCCGAAGCCGACGACATGCCCGCCGAAATGAGCAGCAGCCAGATCACGCCCATCGTCTTTTGCGCGTCGTTGAGACCGTGACTCATGCTGAACGCAGCCGACGAAAGGAGCTGCATTCCTCTGAACCACTTGTCGACTTTCCGCGTCGACGAGCGGAAAAACATCCATGACAGCAGAATCATGATCGCAGCGCCGAGCGCGAAACCGATGAGCGGCGACAGGAAAATAAACAATCCGGTTTGAATGATCTTGGGCGCGAGTAACGGTGCCGTGCCCGCTTTCGCTATCGATGCGCCGATCACGCCGCCGATCAACGCATGCGACGAACTAGACGGAATTCCGTAGTACCAAGTGGCGATGTTCCATAGCAGCGCGCCAATCAGCGCACCGAAGATCACGTGATTGTCGACGAATTGCGGGGAGACGATTCCCTTGGTAATCGTCGCGGCGACGTGCAGGTCGAAAAGCCCAATGGCGACGACATTGAAGAACGCCGCCCAGATCACCGCTTGATACGGCTTCAATACTCCGGTGGACACGACGGTCGCGATGGAATTGGCGGCGTCGTGAAAGCCGTTCATGAAATCGAAGGCCAGCGCGAGCACCACCAGCGAGGCCAGCGTGATGAAACTAACGTGGTCCATCACGCGTTCTCGATGACTACGCCTTCGATGACGTTCGCCACGTCCTGGCATTTGTCGGTGGCCGTCTCCAGCAACTCGTAGACGGCCTTGAGTTTGATCACCTGGCGAACGTCGGCTTCTTCGCGGAACAGTTTCGAGATGGCCGAGCGCATGACGCGGTCGGCGTCGGATTCGAGCTGATCGATGTCTTGCGCGAGCTTCAGGATTTGCGGCGCGTTGTCCATCGACTTGAGCAATGCGACCGCATCATGGACGCGATCGCAGCAGATCTGCAGAAGATTCGCGAGATGCAAAGCCTCCGGCGTGAGTTTTTGGATGTCGTACAGCACCAAGGACTCGCCGGCGTCTTGAATCAGATCCAAGATGTCGTCCATGCGCGAAATCAATCGATGTATGTCGTCGCGATCGAACGGCGTAACGAACGTAGCATGCAATAACGCCACGGTGTCGTGAGTGAAGCGATCGGCGCCGCGTTCGCACTGGTCGATCTTTGCGAGCCAGGTATCGCGCGCCTTCGGGTCTTCGTAGCTCTGCAACAGGCTCGACATCGCCTTCGCGCCTTCCACGATCAAATCGGCGTGCTTGTTGAAGAGGTCGAAGAACTGCCCCTCGCGAGGCATCAATGCAGACAAAAAACGCATGCGCAAACCCCGGATTCGGTATTGGTCTGAAGAATCTGGCCGAAAAATTTAATTAGGAAGTTTTGCGAATTATGGCCTAAGCCGGCAATTTGCGCCGCAATATTTCATTCCATTGTCACGACTTTCCTGTACTGCGCAGGCTCGCTCAATGCGCCTGCCCCGTCTAAACTACTTGCCTTACGAAAAGTTTTTGGAGTCTTGATGTCAGCCAGTCCGGAATCTCTCGGCTTTTCGTCGGCTCGACTGAAAAACATCGACCGCTGCTTGCAGCAGCGCTATCTGGATACGGGCAAGCTGCCCTGCGCGCAGGTGCTGATCGCGCGCCGCGGTGAAGTCATTTATCAAACCGTGCTCGGCAAGATGGACGTCGAACGCAATCGCGCCGCCGACGACGACACTATTTACCGCATCTACTCGATGACCAAGCCGATCACCAGCATCGCGTTCATGATGCTCGTGGAACAGGGCCTGGTTTCGCTCGACGATCCCGTGCACCGCTACATTCCCGCGTGGCGCGAGCTCGGCGTGTATGCGGATGGCGTGCACGGCGCATTCCGCACCGAACCCGCGCAGCGGCCAATGACGATGTTGGATTTGATGCGCCACACCTCGGGACTTACTTACGGGTTTCAGCGGCGCACTCCCGTCGACGCCGCCTACCGAAAATTCCAGATCGCCGAATTCGAAGGCAACGCGACGCTCGACGGCATGATCGCGCAATTGACCGAACTACCGCTCGAGTTCTCGCCCGGGACGGCGTGGAATTACGGCGTGTCGACCGACGTAATCGGCTACCTCGTAGAAAAAATCTCGGGGCAATCTTTTCCCGATTACCTGTGCGAACGAATTTTGCGGCCGCTTAAAATGGTCGATACCGATTTCCACGTGGCGCCCGAGAAAGCTCACCGTTTAGCGGCTTGCTACGCCGCCACGCCCGATCAAAAAATGAAGCTGCAGGATGACCCTGTAAACAGCCCCTATCTCAAGCCCCCAATGTTCTATTCCGGCGGAGCGGGGCTCGTATCCACGGCTGCCGACTATTTGCGCTTTTGCCGCTTGTGCTTGAACGGCGGCGAACTCGACGGCGTGCGACTCGTCAGCCCGAAAACGCTGCAGCTCATGACTCGCAATCATCTGCCGGACAACAAGGAGCTGCCGCAGATCTCGCGTTCGCTGTTCAGCGAAGCCTTGTATAACGGTGTCGGCTTCGGCTTAGGATTTGCGGTCACGGTAGATCAGCCGCGCACGCTCATTCTCGGCAGCGATGGCGAGTACAACTGGGGTGGATTGGCGAGCACTCTGTTTTGGATCGATCCGCGCGAACAGTTGATCGGCATTTTTCTGACCCAGCTCATGCCCTCCAGCACGTATACCGTGCGGCGCGAAGTCCGCACGCTGGCGTATGGGGCAATGACCGAGAGCTACTTGTAAGCGTCCAGTACCCGCGCATCTTGTTAGCGCCGAACACGTACTGACGTTAATCGGGGAGCCGGCATCGACGCATATCCAATCTATCGGCCCAACAGATCGGAGAAAATCTACGCGGTTGCTCGCTTTGGCGACGTCGGGAGGTATAGTAGTGAAACGCGAGCAGGTTCGAAGGTGTCATAGATTGGTCCAGTGAGCACTAATGCATGTCGGCGGGCAATTGCCCGCTCCTCGGTCCTTTCCAACATGCGGGAGCACTATCATGACTACACATCGTTTTCGTAAGACTCTACCTACAATCGCTGCGGGTTTTCTAGCCGCCACCGCGGGACACGCTGCTGCCGATAAATCGGCCGATAAGGCGCCCCCGCTGCGCGGCAACGATTGCGTATTTTTTCAAAGCGTGTACGACTGGCAGGAACTCGATCAAAACAATTTGGTGATCTGGGGGCCGGGCCGACATCATGCTTATCAAGTCTATTTCGCCATGCCGCTTCCTCACCTCCAATCTTCTTGGCAACTTGCTTTCATCGACAAGGACGGCGATGGACGGCTATGCGGCTTTGGCCGCGACGAAATTGCCGTAGCGAACCTTCCGCAGCAAGCGACGATCACCGCCGTGAAGCGATTGGATGCCGAAGGCATTGCAAAGCTGGAAGAACAATTCAAAACGTCGTTGAAGCGCGACTCTAAAAAGAAAAGACCTAAGAGTCCGGCGCCCGAAACAGCGAATTAACGGATGATTTAACCGGTACCCATTTATGAATTCCTTGCCGACACAAGTCCAGGCGCTTCGCGAAGCGCTTGGACAAACGCAGCAACCGGACTCGAAGACGCGCGAGGCGCTTCGGTCCCTGCATCACGACATCGAAGTATTTCTCGAGAAGCACGACGATCGCACGCTCGCGGAACGCTTGGAAAAATTGGCCGTGCGATTCGAAACCGATCATCCTGCCGTCGGCACTGCGCTCCGGCAAGCCATCGATGCGCTGGCCAAAGCAGGCATGTAGCGGCAAGGACACCATGAGTTACGACCGAAACAA
This sequence comes from uncultured Steroidobacteraceae bacterium, assembly GCA_964597495.1. Classification (GTDB taxonomy): domain Bacteria; phylum Pseudomonadota; class Gammaproteobacteria; order Steroidobacterales; family Steroidobacteraceae; genus CAZQYC01. Next base: position 18,603 of record CAZQYC010000070.1, read on the forward strand.
CATTTTTGCAAAAATTCTTCGTGGCGACGTGCCTGCGTTCAAGGTGTACGAAGACGCCCACACGCTCGCCTTTATGGACGTCATGCCGCAGTCCAACGGCCACACGCTGGTGATTCCCAAAAGCGAAGCGGAAAATTTTTTCGATGTCGATCCGAAAGTGCTCGCGTCCTTGGTCGTCACGACCCAGCACGTGGCGACGGCGGTAAAGCGCGCATTCAATCCCGACGGTGTGCGTATCATGCAATTCAACGGTCCGGCTGCCGGGCAAACCGTCTTCCACATTCACTTTCATATCCTTCCTTGCTACGAAGGCATGCAACCCAAATCGCACGCACGCGAGTTCGAAGACAAGGCCATTTTGGCGGCGAATGCCGAGAAAATCCGAACGGCGCTAGCGGCGTCGCTTTAGTCGCCGCCGACCGGCGGCTTAACGTTGTTGTCGACTCTTGACCCCATGAGCCAGAAACTCTATTCCGTTCCACCGGCGTTCGCCGCCCAAGCACGCATTCATCGTGAAGACTACCGGCGCTTGTACGCCGAATCGATTAGCGATCCGGAAAGTTTCTGGTCTCGCGAAGGCAAGCGGCTCGACTGGATCAAGCCGTATACGAAGATCAAAGACGTGAGCTACGACGCAAAGGATTTTCGCATCCGTTGGTTTTACGACGGCCAGCTCAATGTCGCCGCGAATTGTTTGGACCGGCATTTGGCGAAGCGCGGCGACAAGACCGCGATCCTCTGGGAGGGCGACGATCCGGCGAAGAGCGAACGCATTACGTATCGGCAGCTGCACGAGCGAGTGTGCCAGTGCGCGAACGCACTCAAGTCCTTAGGCGTCAAGAAAGGAGATCGAGTTACCCTCTATCTGCCGATGATTCCCGAAGCCGCCATCGCCATGCTCGCCTGCGCACGCATCGGCGCCGTTCACTCCGTCGTGTTCGGCGGCTTCTCGCCCGACTCGCTCGCCAACCGCATCGGCGACTGCGGCTCTAAAATCGTGATTACGGCCGACGAAGGCATTCGCGGCGGGAAGAGCGTCGCGCTAAAGTCGAATGTCGATATTGCGTTGGCGACGCGCGGCACCGAATGCGTCGAGCGCGTTCTGGTCGTGAAACGCACGGGCGGAAAAGTGATGATGGATGAACCGCGCGATCTTTGGTATGCGGATCTCGTTGCGAAGCAATCGAAAGACTGTCCGGCAGAAGCGATGGATGCCGAAGATCCGCTGTTCATTTTGTATACCTCGGGTTCGACCGGAAAACCCAAGGGCGTGTTGCACACGACAGGCGGCTATCTGGTGCATGCGTCGTTCACCCACGAAGCGGTGTTCGATCTTCGCGACGACGACGTGTTTTGGTGTACCGCGGACGTGGGTTGGGTGACCGGCCATACGTACGTCGTCTATGGCCCCCTAGCGAACGGCGCAACGACGGTGATGTTCGAGGGCGTACCGAATTACCCGGACTTCGGGCGCTTCTGGCAGTCCTGCGACAAGTTGAACGTCACGATTTTCTACACCGCCCCGACGGCGATTCGCGCGCTGATGCGCGAAGGCGATGCGCCCGTTAAAAAGTGGT
>CAZQYC010000071.1:0-20060 GCA_964597495.1 uncultured Steroidobacteraceae bacterium
GCGCTTCCATAATCCCAAGCACGTTGAGCAGCGTCGATTTGCCGCAACCCGAAGGTCCCGTGATCGCGATGAACTCGCCTTTGGCGACTTCGCAGTTGATGTCGCGCAATGCCGGCGTCTCGATCTTATTGCGAATGAAAATTTTATTGATGCCAGTAAGTTTGATCATGTTGCTTCCCGATTTCTTCGTTTGTTCTCAATTAGAGTCTTTTCAATGTTTCCGTTGAATACAAAATACCGCCCAGCCTATCGAGAGCGACGCTCGCCACTTTATTTTTTTCGCCTTTGATAAACGTTAACTTGATGTTCGCGTCTGCCAGATAGAAGCTCGACGCCGACGCCGGCCGGAGTTCAAATTCGCCCGCATCCGTGGCGCAGTACAACTTACCGTTCTTCATCGATACGTCGATGAACTCGTCCTCGCTGGCATAGGAGCCGGCGAAATGGTTGAGCGTATCTGGCAAGGGATTGAACTCCGATATTGGATGCGGAATGTCCTCTTTATTTTGTTCCAGAATTTTCAGCGCGTCGGCGTTTCCAGGACTCAGCGTGAGAATTCGCCTGGCGTGTTCGATCACGCGTGAGTTATCTTTCATCATCGAATAAAGCAAAACGCCGGCCTCGTGCACTCGCGCGTTGTCTGGATACCGATCGGCGAGGTCGCTTATCAATGCTTCGGCGTCTTTGAAGCGCCCACGCTGCAAAAATTGTCCGAAGAGCTTTTCAAGAACGTTTTCTTGTATCGGCACCGAGTATCCCAGCCGCCCGGAAACCTTCGCGAAGTGGGCTTCGAGCCCTGCAAATCCGGATTGATCGTAAATCGCTACCGGGTCGGCCAGAGTCCAACCGTCGAAAATCTGTTGAAGCCCCTCGTGAACTCCTGGATAGGGAATCGACGTGTGCCCTTCGTTTTTTTGAAGCGTCGACTTAACGCGAAAGCCTGCTGGGGCCTTTGTCGTGAGTACGTTTATAAATTTGGAAATCGCGGGCTCGAGGAAGGGCTCGTCACCCCGAGTCACGTACAAATCCGTCTGTAACGATGCATGGCTGTCGAGGAACGGCGCCATGTTTTTCACCAGCGATTCATCGTTGATTTGCAGAGCAGGGCTCATCGCAATGAACGCGTTGAAGACCTCCGGCCGGTTTTGCAGTGCATACACGGCGAACGTTCCACCGAGCGAGTGGCCGACAAGTGCTCGGTAAGGTCGTGTCCGATAAGTGCGATCGATCTGCGGCAGCAATTCGTCGGCCAAGAAATCCAGGAACCGGTCCGCTGCACCGAGAACGGATCCCTGATTTGATGCCCCCGGCATGGCCAAGTCGCGCCAACGATAGGTATTGGGAACGCCGACGACGATCATCTCCGGTATGCGGCCGCTGGCGGCGAGGTGATCGACCGCAGCGCTTGCATGCGCGAAGTGAGCTGCACCGTCCAAGACGACCAGGACGGGAAAGCGATCGCTGCGCAATCGATACTTATAGGGAGTGTGAACAAAGAATCGGCGCGTTTCGTGCAGCACCTTCGATTCGATTTGGAATCGCTGGCCGATAGCGATTGCAATGTCTTTTTCCGTTGCCTGTGCGGCTATAGCGACGCTTAGCCCGGCAATGCTTAGGAAGATTCGGCCTAGGATTCCAACTGTGCGGCAGCGTAAATGTTTCATATGTCTCCCCATGTAATGAAGCGCGCCCGGTCGAGCCGGTTGTTCTCATCAGCGTAAAAGCCCTATTCATTCCTCAAAACCCTTGCCGGATTCATACGCGCGGCATGAAGAGCCTGGCGAAAAACGGCGAGCCAAGCGACCGACAAGCCCAATAGCAAACTCAATAGGAAAGGCGTAACCGTGATAGGCACTCGTTCCGCGAAGAAGGAGCTGTACGCCTTCGCGGTCACGAAGGCCAACGGCCATGCGATGAGGTTCGCCAGCAGAATCGGCTTTGCGAAATCCCTGAGCAGCATGCCGAGCACTTGCCGTGCGGTGGCGCCGAAGGTGCGACGCACGCCAATTTCGAAGGTGCGCTGCGTGATGGAATGAGTCGCCATGCCCACAAGGCCCAGTGTTCCAATTAAAAGCGCCAGGAAAGCGGCAATGCGGAATACGAGGGTAATCGAGGTTATTTGCCTATATAGCGCTTCATACTCTTCGTCGACGAAACTGCGTTTCAACGGCACGTTGGGCGACAGTTTTCGCCAGGTTGCATCGATCGCGGCAACGCCGGCGGCGATGTCGTCTTTCGAGATGCGTACGAAGTACGAGGACGCATAGACTGGACCAAACCGATATAGCGTCGAAGCGCTGCCGATGGTGACGATGGGCAGCAACCTTGCATTTTCGACAACGCCGACTACGACCGAGGGTATGCCTCGATTGCCTTTCATTTCATAGCCAGGGGTATAGATCAATTTGCCGATCGCGTCGTTTGGATTGTGCCAGCCGTATTCTTCCGCCAACGCGCGATCGATGATGCTGTTGGAGTCCGGTTTGATTGCAGTGTCCGACTGGTTGTTGCGATCAAAGTCGCGACCTGCCAGGAACGGAATGCCCATTGTCGAGAAGAAATCAAAGTCGACCGTGAGTCCGGAGAGTAGCCAACTGGGCGCAGTCGCTTCGGGTCCGCCGCGCGCCATGAAGAGAGGCCCGCTCATCGATCCGGGCCGCACGTTGCTCGCCGTGATCGATTTGATCTCGCGGTGTTTGCTCAACTCGTCCTTGAGCGTTTGGGCGTCCACGCGAGCCGTGCTCAGCAGATTGTCTATTCGGACAATCGGGTCCCGCGCCGAACTCAGCGGACCGCGCAGGGTTTTTTCGTTTTGCGAGTACATGACGCCCGTCGCAATGAACAGGAGACTGGCGGAGGCGAATTGAACGACGACAAGAGCGTGCATGAGCGGTCGCTTGGTTGCCGGAACACGACCGCCTTTCAATGCCGCTGCCGGTTGGACTCGAGCCGCGACTAACGCCGGGTAGGCCGCTGCGACGATCGCGACGCCGACGACGGCAAGTAGGATCGAAAGCCAAAAAGGCCTGTCGAACAAGGCGGGTCCGATATCGGAACCGATTTGGGCGCGGAGCAAATCGACGGCGAACGGAAGGATCATGAACGCAACCGAGGTGGCGCACAGCGATACCAGCAATCCCTCGGTGAACGACTGAGCGACGATCTGCGAACGACGGGCGCCGACCACGCGATACAGCGCGATTTCCTTGAGACGAGTAACCGCCTGTGCCGATCCTAGATTCGCGTAGTTGAGACAGGAAGCCGCCAAGACCAGCGTCCCGAGCATCATGAGAATGGCCGTTTGGGATATGCCGGTCGTATCGCGCTTGAGGTAAAAGTCGATGCCGGCCGCTTGAACCTCGGAAACGGGGCGCAAACCGAAAATGGCGCGGCAACAATCGCCTGGAGAGTGGCGCCGGTAAAACGCAGGCAGTTGGTCGCGCAGTCCTTGCGGCGTGATCGTATCGGATTCGGGGAACACCAAGTAAGTCGTGGCGCTCATCATGAAAAGCCAACCGTACGTCCGCGTGTCGTCGAAGCGACCGTTGGACATCGCCTCTAAAGTGTCGATGGACACGAGCAAAGCGAATCGAATCGTCCCTGGCGACGAGTCCGTCGAGATATGAGAGGGTTTTCGCTGCGGCCCCACAACGCCTTTGATGTGCACGGTTTCGCGATTCGCTATCAGAATCGACTCGCCGACGACATCCAAACGTCCGTAGAGCTGCATCGCGAGTTCTTCCGTGATGACGGCGCTTCGAGCCGTCTTGAGCGCGTTGCGTCGGTCGCCCGAAAGGAAATTCAAATCGAACACGTCGAGGAATTCCGGATCGGCGTAGACGATGTCCACGAAGCGCTGTTCCTTGCCGGCAGCAATGGGAATCTCGACGCCGTCGAAGGCTCTTGCTGCGATTTCGATGTCTGGAAATTCGCTTTTCAAATGCTTGGCAAGCCCGAATCCTGCCTTTGCTTGCGTCGCGACCGACGTATTGCCTTCCAAGTACTCGCTGCGCTGGGTGAGCACGTAGGTTCTGTCGGCCTTCTCGTGGTAGCGATCCGCGGTGGTTGTGTATCTCACCATGCCGAAGGCGAGCGCGAAACAGACGAAGCCGAGCGCCAAACACAGGACATTGATCGTCGTGGTCGCCTTGTGTCGAGAGAAATGACGTAGCGCCGTCGAAAGATAGTGTCTGAACATGATGGGGCTCCTGGCTATCCGCTAGCCGTTGATGGGCTATCTTGAGCCGTACGATCCCCGTATTTACGGGCGCGTCGCTGTCCAAGTGTCTTCGCCGAACGCAGTGGCTTATTCATGACGAAGCACTACCGCCGGGTTCATGCGTGCCGCGCGCGCTGTCTGCCACGCGACGGCGAGCCATGCAATGCACAAAACACCCAGGAGGCTACCGATGAACGGCAGCGGTGTGAGCGGAACGCGATGCACGAAGATTTTTAGATAGGACTGTATTGCGACATAGGCGAAAGGCCAGACGACAAGATTGGCCATGACCACCGGCTTGGAGAAATCCCGCAGCAGCAACATGACGATTTGCGCCGTCTTAGCGCCTATCGTTTTACGCACGCCAATTTCATGGCGACGACGCATCACGACGAACAACGCCATGCCGACGAGGCCAAGCATCGAAATGCTGAGTGCGAGCGCGGTGAGCCCTGCAATCAGAGCGTTAGTGCGGCTAAAGGACGTATAGCCTTGCTCGAACGCTTCATCCATGAATTGCCGGGCCAGCGGCATGTTGGGCGCCAGTTTTTTCCAAGTCGCATCGATGGCGGCCAACCCGTCTTTAATATGCGTTGGAGATAGCCGAACCAGCACTTCTGGGAAACCCTGGGCATTCGGAACGAAGTAGAACATGTTCGCGTTCGCATTGGACGTGACGATGTTGAGCGGTTTATGTTCCACGACGCCAATGATGAGCAGCGGCTGATCGGCTTTCCCGTTTCCCATGCGGCTAAATGGAATGTAAATGCGCTGCCCGACGGCGTTCTGCGGCACGGGCCAGCCAAGCTGAGCGGCGAGGCGTCGATCGATGACGACGTTGTAAGTTCGTTCGCCGCGTAGCTCGCCCATGGCGCCGGGAATGGTTCCCGGAAATACGTCGTCGGCACGACTGGCATCGAAGGCGCGGCCGGCGAGCAACGACATGTTGAAGGTCGAAAAGAAATCGCTTGCCACCGCGTATAGCAACGGAGGCACTACTTGTTCGCTGGCGTCTTGCGTGCGTGTCAACGCAAATGAATTAAGGCTTCCCCAAAGCCGAGCATCGATGGCCGACACCGACTCGATGTACGGCGATTGCAGCAATTCGTTCCGTAGGATTTCGAACGGGACCTTGGCAACTTTGAGATTATTCTGAATGGCGATGACGAGATCGGCATTCCCGCTTAACGCGCGTTCGCGCAATTCACGGTGCTGGGCCTGCACGACGAGGGTCGCAATGAGTAACAGGCTGGCCGCGCCAAATTGAACGCTCACCAGGAGCTTCGGCACGAAGGAAGGCATTCCCGATAAACGACCGCTGCGCATAGCATGGGCGGGACGCAATCGCGAAGCGATGATCGCCGGATAACCTCCTGCCGCAAGGATTGCCGAAATCGTTGCGATTGCAATCAAGCCCCATAAAGTGAATTCACGTTGTAAGGGGTCGGCGAGATCGATGCCCGAGAGCGACCGTAGCGCTGGGGCCAGGGTGATGATGAGCATGAGAGCAATCAGCATCGCCACTGCAACGGACAAAGCCGCTTCCAGCATGAATTGGGCGACGATGCTGGAACGCTTTGCGCCGGTTACCTTGCGCAGGCCGATTTCGCGAACGCGCGTAGCAGTCTGTGCCGTGGCCAAATTCGCGTAGTTTACGCAGGCGGTGAAAAGGATCAGCACGCTCAGCAAAGTGATCGTGCTTACGGCGGATAGGCCCGGGCCGCCGAGCCAACCGCTATCTACATTTACAATCCAGAGATCGGACAGCGAGACTGCGCGATACTCGTATTTATGCGATTTCCGTTCGGGCGGTAAGTGGCGCTCGGGAAACCCGCGTAGCTGTTCATTGAGCCTGGCGAGGGAAAGAGAACCGTCCTTGGGCAACAGGACGTACGTGAAATACGAGGTCCAACCCCATGCGTCGGGTTCAGGCATGTTCTCAGGATCGGTTTCGGCTCTGCGCTGCAGCAGCTCTCGGTACACGTCCCAAGAGAGCAGCATTTCGAATCGGAATGCGCTGACGGCGGTTTCGCCGAGATGAGACGGTTGCGGAATTGCGTCGATGACCCCGGTCACGGTGACATTGACCGCGGTGCTCAGCAACAAGGTTTGACCGACGACGTCATAGGAACCAAATAATCGAACCGCCGTCTCCTTGGTCAGGATTGCGCTATGCGGCGAGCGTAATGCGTCCTTGCCCCCGCCGGATGCAAACTTGAAATCGAATAGACGCAGGAAATCGGCTTCTGCCGCTGCGGTGCGCACGAATATGGCTTCGCCTTTTGCGGCGGTGGCGAGCGACGGCATGCGCGTGGCGCGCACCACCGCTTCCAGTTCGGGGAAGTCCACGCGAATGTACTTCGCGAGCATTGACGGTGTGTTCGGATTCATCCCGGTGTCGAAACCATCTTGCTGGGACGATTCTCGCTGTGCAATGGCGTAGATGCGGTCGGCATTCGCGAAATGCCGGTCGCCGCTTTGAAAATAGGCGACGGCACCGTACGCCGCAATGAAACAGGCAAGCCCCAGAGCCAGCCCAAGCACGTTGATCGTCGTGATGTAGGGCGAGCGTCGGAAGTTACGCAGCGCGGTAGTGAGATAGTGTTTGAACATGGATGATCTCCTTGTGCTATTCGTATCGAAGCACCGTAGAAGGACTGAGGCGCGCCGCGCGCATTGCGCTCGTTCCGACCGCGAGTGACACCAAAAACAACGTGAACATCAGGCCGATCGCAAACGGCGCGGCCGTCAATTTCGTTTGATGGATGAATATGGTTAGGTAGGCTTTTGACGCCACGATGGCAAGTGGCCAGGCAACGACATTCGCTATCACGATGGGCGTTCCGAATTCGCGCAACAGCATGGAGAGTATTCGCCGAGCGCTCGCGCCCAATACTTTGCGGACGCCAATTTCGTGAGTTCGCGAATTAATGACATGCATCGCCATGCCGACGAGACCCAGCGTCGCGATGATTAGTGCAAGCGTAGTGATGATCGAGAACACTCGGCTGACGTGTGCGAACACTTCGAAGTTGACGTCGAATAATTCATCTAGGAAGTGGCGTTGGATAGGAACATTGGGTGCGAGCTTGTGCCACGCCGCATCGATTGCGGTTACGCCGCTATCGATACTTCCACCCGAAATTCGAACCAGAGGACGACCCGATTGCATGGAAAATATATAAGCGTTCGCCGTACTGCCGTTGCCGATGAAATGCAGGGGCTTGTCGTCGACCACGCCGATAATGCGGAACGGCTGCGGCGGCCGGCCAAACGCATTGGGTAGATAGACGAGTTGCCCGACAGCGATTTGCGGTGAACCGAAGTCGAGTTGCTCGGCTGAAGAGCGGCTGATGATTATTTCGGGAACGGCGCCGCTCGGTGCGTTGTCAGTGTTGGGGTTTCGGGGAGTCGCCGCGAAGTCACGGCCGGCCAACATTTTTATTTGCATCGTATGAAAGAAGCCATCGCTGATCGTATCGCCGAATATCAGCACTTGTTTGGAACCGATTTCGGCCGAGCGGCTCAGCGTCGCTCCGCTGACTTCGTTTCTCCAAGGCGTGATCTCGATCGAAGAGACGGCTTCGATCTCCGGGTGGCGGAGCAATTCCGCACGCAGCGTATTTAAATCGACACCGGCCGGGCGTATGTTGCTTGTGATCGCAACAAATTGGTCCATGTCATTGCTGAGGCCGATATTCCTTAATTCCCGGTTTTGTTGGGCGATGACTAATACCGTTACGAATAAAAGACAGCCCGCCGTGAATTGAATGCCGATCAGGAATTTCAATCCGCCTCGGGTGGTGCCTGCGCGTTTGCCATGCAGGACGGCGCGAGGTCGGACTTTCGCAGCAACAAGAGAGGGATAAAAACTCACCATGCAGGTGACGACAATGACCAGAACCAACATAGTCGCGATAAATGCGGGAGTGGCGAAAATAGCGACGTCGATATCGACGCCCGACCAGGTATGAAGCACGGGAAGGGAGAGTAGGGCTAACGCCATCGCCGTTAGCGCACTCAAGACGACGAGCAGGCCGACCTCAAGCCAGTGCTGTACCGCTAGTTGTCGCTGACTGGCCCCCAGCACTTTGCGAACGCTGAATTCCGACGATCGCGCGAGTGTTTGTGCCGCACTGAGGTTCGCGTAGTTCAAGCACGCTACGGCCAGTACAAGCATCATGAATGCAATCACTACCGTCTCAACGGAGAGCGACAGTCCGCTGTTCGCCAACAAAACGTTTTGGAGATCGGCGGTGCCTATGTCGCTGACGGGAATGGCGTCGAATTTCACGTCGGCGATCGCAAGTTGATCCTTCGGAACATGGTGCGCGGCGAATGCCTGCAATCGAGTGCGCAAATCGCGCGGTGTAAACGAACCGTCTTTGGGAAGCAATGCATAGGTCGTGCAACACTTCGCCACCCATATTTCCGGATTCGTGCCCGAAACGGCGGGTTCTGCTGACGCTATCAGCGTTTCCATCACGTCCCAGGAGGCGAGCATGTCGTAGCGGATGACTCCTTTCTTGCCGATATGGGACGGCTGCTTGGCGTCGGAAACGCCGGTTACCGTGACCTCAAGCGAACCGTTTAGTCTTACTCGTTTGCCTAAGACATCGGTCGATCCGAACAAACGATGGGCAGACTCCGACGTCAGAATGAGACTGCGTGGATTTTTCAGGACATCGAGTTTATTGCCCGCAGAAAACGGCAAATCGAAGATGTCGAGAAATTGGGCATCCGCACCCGCTAACGTTAGCGAGACGGTTGCATCACCGGTGGAGACCGGAATCTCCGCCCCGTTTACGGCCCGCGCAACTGCTTCGAGTTCCGGGAAATCGGCGCGTAAGTATTTGGCGGCATGATAGGCCGTGCTGACGCTTGCAGCCGCTTTCGATGAGCCGTGCGGTTCGACTTTCTGCGTGATCGCATAGATGCGATCCGCATTCGCGAAGTGCCGATCGCTGGCGTGCCATTGCGCGATTACGCCATGGCCAATGATAAAGCAGCCGAAGCCCAGTGCCAGTGAAACGATGTTGAGCGCTTTAACGTACGGAGCATGCCGGAAGTGCCGGAGCGCGGTGATTAGATAATGGCCGAACATGGTGCGCTCCTTATGGGTTATTCGTAACGCAATATGGTTGCGGGATTTAGGCGCGCGGCGCGAGCGGCCTGCGCGGAAATCGTGATCCAGGCGATCAGCAAGGCGAGGCCGAGACTGCCGACGAAGGGAACGAAACTTAAGCCCGTGCTGTGCGTAAAGACGCTCAAGTACGCGCGCATCAGTACGTAGGCAAGCGGCCAGGAGAGGAGGTTCGCGATCGCGACCGGGCGCGAGAAGTCGCGGATCAGCATTGCAAATATGTTCTTCGAGTTCGCGCCCAGCGTTTTGCGCACGCCGATTTCATGCATGCGTCGATGGATGGCGTGGATCGAAATGCCGCTGAGGCCCAGTACCGCAATGACGATTGCAATGAGGGTCGAGAGGTTGAAGATGCCGCTTACCGTGTCGATCGTCCACATTGACCTGTCAAGAATCTGGTCGCCGAATTTCCTTTGACTGGCAACGTTCGGCGCGATGCGGTTCCAGGCGTCGTCGATCTCCTTCAGGCCGGCGCGCACGTCGTTTTTGGCGATGCGCACGATGATCGAATGCGCGGCGGTCGGATCGAGAAAATAGATGTTGGAGCCGGTCCCTAGCTGCATGACGGAGAGCGGTTTCGAATCGACCACGCCGACGATGAACACCGGCCGCGCTACTTCCTGACCGTTGCGATGCCACCAGTAGTAGAGAATCTTGCCGACCGCGTCCTGTGGATGCCAGCCGCGTTCCGTCACGAAGGCGAGGTCTACGACCACGTTCGTCAGGTCACCCGCCGACTTTGACGTGAGGTTTACGTTGTCCGAAGCCTGCTCTTTGGACAGCAATCGACCGGCGAGCAGTTTAAATTCGAGCGTGGCGAAGAAGTCCTCGGCATTGATACTCCGCTGTGCCGGTCGGCGCGTCGCCTGTGGATCCGCCGTCGCGGAGATGCCCGCTAGACCGCCCAGATTGAGAATTTCCCAGGGTGGAACGCCGGTCGCGGTGACATTCTTAATATGCGGTTGTTTCAGTAGTTCCGTGCGCAGCGTGTCGATATTCACCGGCGTATCGGATCGGTTCGTCAGTACCACGATCGGATCGGCGTCTGCGGTGAACGAAGCATCCCGGACATAGTTGCTTTGCATGCGCATCACTAGGATGGCGATGACCAAGAAACTCGCAGAGGTGAATTGCGCACCCACAATCAAGGCGGCGATTCTGCGTCGTGAGGACTTTTCGTGCCCGATGCGCACGGCTTGCAGCGGACGCACGCTTGAAAGAACGAACGCCGGATACGAACCGGACACGACAGTGACGGCGGCGAGTATGCCGAGCAAAGTGAGCCATAGCTGCCACGAAGGCAGGACGTTGTGAAGAAAGAAAGACGCCACGTTCAGCGTTTGGTCAAAGGCGGGTATTGAAAACAATAAGACTGTTAGGAGCAGCAGCGCGACGACCGTAGCGATTGTCGTCGCCAGCGCGGCTTCGAACAGATACTGCACGGCGATTTGGAAGCGAGTCGCCCCCACGATGCGCTGCAGGCCAATTTCCTTCGCACGCGGTGCGGCTTGTGCCGTCGCAAGATTCGCGTAGTTGAGGCACGCGATCAGCAGCACCATGCCGCCGAGCATATATAAAAGAGTGATGCCGCCGATGTTGGTCTTCATCATTCCCAGCACGACTTCGAAGTAAGTGAGCGTGATTCCGGAGAGCGGTAGCAAACCAAGCTCGGCCTGTTGCTGCGGTGCTTGTTGCTCTGAAGAAGGGGGGTGTCGCTTCACGAAATCCGGCAGTTCGGCGCGCAGCCGTTCGGCGGTCAGCGAGCCATCTTCGGGGAGAACGACATACGTTGTCGTATAGATACGACTCCAGACGGATTCCTTCCGGGCAGCGGGCATTCTGTTGTCGGCTACATCCATGCTGACGAGAACATCGAATCGCTCAAAAGGGTTCGCCAATGCATGGGTGCTGAGGTGCGACGGCTGTGGAATGGCGTCCAGTACTCCGGTCACCGTCAGCGGCGTTGAGCCCAAAAATATGACTTCACGTCCCATCGCCTGACGCGCTCCGCCGAACAACCGAAGCGCAGCGTCATCGCTCAATACGATGCTTTTGGGCGGTTTTAGCGCATCGACGCTGCCGCTCAACAGCGGAAGTCGTAGTAGCGAAATAATGCTGGCGTCCGCGAAGCGGACCTTGGCGTCCATTCCTATCGTGCCGGCTTTGAGCGAGTCACCGACTGAAATTGCATCGGCCATCGTCAAGCGCGCTACGGTTTCGATTTGAGGAAAGTCGACTTTGAGGAGCGGCGCCACACCGGCGGAGATGGCAGGCATCGCGACTTTAGCGCCGGATCCGGGCGTGAAGGCCTGATGCGTGAGCACATAGATTCGATCGGCGTTTGCAATGTGCCGGTCTGCTCCTTGTAAGTAAGCGATCAATACGTACACGCCTAAAAAGCATGTCAATCCGAACGTCAGGCACGCAATATTCAGGACGGCCGTGAATTTCTGGCGTCGAAATTGCCGCAGAACCGCGCTGAAGTAGTGTTTGAGCATGGCGAAAAAGCTTCCGGGCTACCGGTTGCGAGCAGTCGGTAAGAAAAGACGCTTCACAGTATGCTTCCTGTGTCCGGCACGATCCGTCCGTCGAGCATATGGATGGTTCGATGGGCGCAGTGCGCATGTGTGGGCGAGTGCGTCACCATCAAGATCGTCGCGCCTTGTTCGCTAAGCGTCGTGAGCATGTCCATCACGTCTTCGCCGTTCTTGGTGTCCAAGTTGCCGGTGGGCTCGTCAGCGACGATGAGTTTGGGATCGCCGACCACGGCACGCGCGACGGCGACGCGTTGCTGTTGGCCGCCGGAGAGCTGCGAGGGTTTATGTTTGGCGCGCGGCAATAGATCCACGAGTTCGAGCACTTCGCGCACGCGCGATTTGCGTTTATTGCGCGGCACGTCCTGATAGAGCAGCGGGAGTTCGACGTTTTCGTAAACGGAGAGATCGTCGATCAAATTGAAACTCTGGAAGATGAAGCCGATGTTGTGCTTGCGCAGATCCACCAATTTACTTTCGGGATACTTCGAGACCTCCTGTTCGCCAAGGAAGTAGTGGCCGCTGCTCACCGTGTCGATCATCGCGATCACGTTCAATAGCGTGGACTTGCCGCAGCCCGACGGTCCCATGATGGCGACGAATTCACCTTTTTTGATCTCGAGACTGACGTCGTCGAGGGCCGTGGTCTCCAGATCGTTCGTTCTGTAGAGTTTGCGAACGTTCTTTAGGGTGATCATTGGACGTTTTCTCCTGCGTCGAGAACTAGGCAGCTTTCAAGCTGGCCGATGGCATGGCCGAAAGGGAATCTGGAAAAAATAAAAAATCCCTCTATGTCCGCGCGATGAGGGGTTATCCGCGTAAGCACACGGAACAAGGCGCGAATGAAGAGGGAGTACGAAAGTAGTTGCCTGCACGTTGGATCGGTAGTGAGAGAGGCGCGTTTTTTTCTGGCCAGTTGGAAGCGGCCGGTCTGCTTTTTCATTTGTTTTCTCCCCGCAGTTCGATCCGCGTGAACTCTTTCAGCGATTCGTAGCTCGAGGTAATCACGCGGTCGCCGTTCGACAAGCCTTCGAGCACTTCGATGCTTTCCGGGTTGCGGCGGCCCAGTTTGATCGGGCGACGCGATGCTTGAGTGCCTTCGACGACGAAGGCCCATTGACCGCCGGTGTCTTCGTAGAACGGCCCGTTCGCGACTACCAAGCCTTGCGAAGAAGCGCCGATTGCGAGGCGCAGTTGCAGCGATTGCCCGCGACGGATGGATTTCGGAGCATCGCCGAAGAAAACGAGGTCGACCTTGAATTGGCGGTCTTTTACCTCCGAGTATTGCTTGTTCAGCGACAGCCTATGTTCTTTTCCGTCGATTTCGGCGGTGGCTTCTTGCCCAACAGCAATACGCGGTAGGTAGTGTTCGTCGATTAAAGCCGTGACTTTATAAGTGTCGATCTGATCGATCTGCCCGATGCGTTCGCCCGGGCGTTTCGATTCGCCCAGGTGCGCTTCAAGCGAGGTGACTTGACCGGCGATGGGGGCCTTAACGGTCAAATTATCGAGATTTTGCCGGGCAATCGCGAGGTTCTTATTGAGGTTGGCAATCGTTTTTTCGACCTGCTGCATCTGTTCCTTTTGTAGCGATTCGTCGACTCGTTTGGCTTCCTCGGCCGCTTGCAATAGATCGCGAAGGCGCTCGAGTTCGAGCGCCGCGTCTTCAAGGTCGGAACGCTTGATCGCGCCGGTATTTACGAGCGATTGCATCCGCTTCAGACGTTGCGAGGATTGTTCGACCTGAAATTTCATATCGATGAGTTCGCGGGCGTGCGCCAGGCGGCTTTGTTCGAAGGCGAGTTTGGTGCTATTGAGTCGATTCAGCTGTTCGGAGAGTTGCGCCTCGCTGTTGATGACCTGTAACTGCAGGTTAGTATTGTTAAGTCGAACGAGCGGCTGGCCGGAAATCACGATAGCGCCCTCATCGACGAGGAGTTGTACGACTTGGCCGCCGTCGATGGCATCCAGGTATACCGTTTCGCGCGGCTGAACATTGCCGGTGATCGGAATGTAGTCGTGAAACGAGCCGGAGTGCACAGGGGAGATGACGACCCGTTCGGCGTCCATGGTCAGCGTCCGTTGCAATCCAAAGCGAACGTAGCCGTAGCCGACGGCCGCGACAAACAGGGCCGCCATGGCGGAGACGATGAAGTGTTGGCGGGTAAAACGCGGTCCCGATACCCGCCTGTCCATCGCCGAGACGGCGGCAACGCCGTCGTCGGCTGCGCCGTTCTCTTCCGCCGAGGAGTCGTTCCGAAACTTGGCAAATATTGACCACGCCGACATTCCATCCGCCGCTCAGGTGTATTATCGTCGTAATACAGTACTTCAATAATACGTTGGCATGCAAGAGGGGAAGGGTTAATGTAGTGGGGCCTGGGACTTGGGGCGTGGGTAAGAAGTCGGAGTTATGTTTTCTAGCGAATATCCAGTGTCGAGCCGAATTTCCGAAAACTCTCGTCGGGAAGCGCTTTCAACCCCTGGCTCGAATGCCGCAGGCCCCATGCCCTTCCAATGAAACGCGCTACCCACCCGCAGTGGCACGACGATCTGCCCATTTATCGGCAGCTCATGCAGGTGTTGCTCGGCCACATTTTGGACCGCACCTATCTCGAGGGCGAGATGCTGCCGTCGGTGCGGCAACTCGCAAGCGACTACGACATCAATCCGCTGACCGTCGCGAAGGTCTACAAGGAACTCGCGCGCGATGGATTCTTGGAGAAGTGGCGGGGCGAGGGTTTAATGATCAAAAAAGGGGTTCGCGATGCGATTCTGAAACGCGAGCGCACCAAGTTCTTGAAAGAGGAATGGCCTTTGCTGAAGGAAAAGATGGAGCGATTGGGGATCGATATCAAATCGCTGGCGGACGAGGAATGACGGCTTCCTCCTAAAGGATAAGCACCGAGCGAATCGACTCTCCGCGTTTCATCAAGTCGAAACCCTCGTCTATTTTCTCGAGCGGCATGCGGTGCGTGATCAGCTTGTCGAGGTTGATCTTGCCTTGCATGTACCAATCCACCACTTCGGGTAATTTCGATACGCGCGCGCCGCCCATGTAGGCGCCGGTCCACTTGCGACCCATGAATAATTGACCGGGCAGCGTCGTCACTTCGGCGCCGTGTGCGGCGACACCGATGATGTAAGCGATGCCCCACGCATTGTTGGTGCTTTCAAGCGCCGTGCGCATGACCTGCGGGTTACCGATGCATTCGAAGCTGTAGTCCGCGCCGCCTCCGGTCATCTTGAGAAGATGCGAAACCATTTTCTCGACCGTTTTCGGATTCACGAAATGCGTCGCGCCCATCTCGCGCGCGATGGATTCCTTGGCGTCGTTGGTGTCGATGCCGATGATCGTTTTCGCGCCGGCCAGTTTCGCGCCTTGAACCACATTGAGGCCGATGCCGCCCAAGCCGAATACGATAACGGAACTGCCGGCTTCGACTTTCGCAGCAAACAAGGCGGCGCCCAGTCCGGTGGTCGCACCGCAGCCGATGTAGCAGATGCGATCGAACGGCGCGTCGTCGCGTACTTTGGCGAGGGTGTCGACCGGCAACACGGTGTAGTCGGCGAACGTGCCCAAACCCCATAGCTGAGTAATGGGTTTGCCGTCGCGAGAGAAATGACTTTTGCCGGGACGGAGGCGAGCGAAGGCTTCTTGGCAGAGATTCGTTTTGCTCGACGCGCAGTAGTTGCACTTTCCGCAGTTCGGAATCAAGAAGGGGATGACATGATCGCCTTTCTTAAACTTCGTCACTCCGGGCCCGCAATCGACGATCACGCCCGCGGCTTCATGGCCGAGAATGGTGGGGAACTGCCAGGGCGACTTGCCTTCGTACACGTTTAAATCGGAGTGGCAAAGCCCCGTCGCTTTGACTTGAATGAGCACTTCGCCTTCACCGGGGCCTTCGAGCTGCACGGTTTCGATGGAGAAAGGTTGATTCGGGCCGTGCAACACGGCCGCGCGAACGTTCATCGACATGACAATCCCCTTGTTAACAGGCGCGTTCGGGAGAATGCGGATTGTATAGAAGGAGAGGAGCGCGCTGGGAAATCTGGCTAGAATGCAAAGCGCTCCTCTCCCCAACCCTCTCCCGCAAAGGGGAGAGGGAGCAGAAGGCGCTGCGCTAAATCGTGTGGTCTTAGTCCCTCTCCCCTTGCGGGAAAGGGTCGGGGAGAGGGGGAACGGATCGAAAAAGAATTCACCAACCTCGAAGCTGCACACATGAAAACGCGCGTCACCGAACTCCTCGGCATTCAATATCCCATCATTCAAGGCGGCATGCAGTGGGTGGGCCGTGCGGAACTTGCATCCGCGGTGTCGAACGCCGGGGGTCTCGGCATCCTGACTGCACTTACGCAACCGACTCCCGAGGCCCTCGCGCAGGAAATTGCGCGTTGCCGGACGATGACGTCGAAACCCTTCGGCGTGAATCTCACTTTGCTGCCCTCGATCAATCCGCCGCCGTACGAAAAATACCTGGACGTGATTCTGGAAAGCGGCATCAAGATTTTGGAAACGGCGGGGAACAACCCCAAGGAATTCATTGCCAAGGCGAAAAAGGCGGGCGTCACGATCATTCACAAGTGCGTCGCGGTTCGTCATGCGCTGTCCGCGGAGCGCAGCGGCGTAGACATGGTTTCGATCGACGGGTTCGAGTGCGCAGGTCATCCGGGCGAAGACGACATCGGCGGATTGATATTGATTCCGGCCGCCGTCGACAAATTGAAAATTCCCGTCATCGCTTCCGGCGGCATCGGCGACGGTCGCGGCATGGCGGCGGCGTTGGCGCTCGGCGCGCAGGGCATCAATATGGGCACGCGTTTCTGCGCCACTCAAGAAGCGCCGATTCACCCGAACATCAAGCAGGCACTGGTGGACGCGAGCGAACGCGACACCAAATTGATGTTCCGCAAATTGCACAACACCGCGCGCGTGTTGAAAAACGCGATCTCCGAAGAAGTCGTGAAAATCGAAAGCCGTCCCGAAGGCGCCAAGTTCGAAGACGTGCGGCATTTGGTGACCGGCGGTCGCGGGCGCGCGGCGCTCGAAAGCGGCGATCGCGACGGCGGCGTCATCAGCGCGGGTCAAGTCGTCGGATTGATTCACGACATTCCGACGTGCAAGGAATTGATCGAGCGCATCGTGAGGGAATGCCGCGAGCATCTGCAGCAGGCTGTCGCACGAACCGCTGCTTAGTCGAGGATCTGTAGGAGATCTCCGACGTTACAATGTAGGAATCGTAGCGCTTGAGCGTCCGTGCCAAGTTCGTTATGGTCACGGCATGCTACTTCGCGGTACATCGATTCACGAACGAGAGATTGCGCTATTTCTCGACGTCGACGGCACGCTTCTCGAGATAGCGGATACGCCCGATGCGGTGAAAGTACCAGCCGCATTGCGCAATACTCTGCAACTTGCTTCCGCGCGCGAAGACGGCGCGTTGGCGCTCATCAGCGGCCGCTGCATCGGCGAACTGGATCACCTCTTCGCGCCGTATGTATTTCCGGCATCCGGTCAACACGGTTTGGAGCGCCGCGATGCGCAAGGCCGCTTTATGCGGCCCAGAATCGATACGACGCTCTTGCGTCCGGTGCGCGAAGCGCTGGTCGAATTGCAGATGCAGCACGTCGGTCTCCTCATCGAGGACAAAGGGACGGCGCTCGCGCTTCACTATCGGCTCGCGCCGAAACTCGAATCGATGGCGTTCGCGAAGATGGAGGAATTGGCGGAGCCGCTGCGCGGCCAATTTTCGCTGCGCGTCGGCAAGTGCGTGGTGGAGTTGACGCCATCCGGTTATTCGAAGCGCGCGGCGATCGAAGCCTTCATGGCCGAGGAGCCGTTTTCCGGCCGCGCGCCCGTGTTTGTCGGTGACGACGTGACCGACGAGGAAGGTTTCGAAGCCGTCAATGCGCTCGGCGGCTATTCGGTGCGTGTGGGTCAGCTGGGCGATACGCAAGCGAAATACAGTTTTGGTAGCGTCTCCACGGTCATTGCTTGGCTGCGGCAGCGCAATCTAAATCCGCCGCAAACCGCTGCACGGCGTTAAGCGCGATGACGAGCACTCTTGAGTTGGGCGTGATCGGCAATTGCCAAGTCGGCGCGTTGATCGATCGCCAGGGTCGTTACGTGTGGGCATGCTTCCCGCGCCTCGATGGAGATCCCGTTTTCTGTTCGCTCTTACGCGACGATCCGAACGGCGAGGAACGTGGATTTTTTTCCGTGAACTTGCTGGGCCACGAAGCCGAAGACACGCGTTCCGAACAAAGCTACGAACGCAATACCGCGATCCTCCAAACCATCTTGACGAATGCGGACGGCGCCCGCGTTCGCATCATTGATTTCTGTCCGCGCTTTCGCCAGTTCGGCCGAAATTTTCGGCCCGTGATTTTCATTCGGCTGGTGGAGCCGCTGGCGGGGCATGCGGTGATTCGTGTGCGGTTGCGGCCGGTTTCGGCTTACGGCGCACAAACGGCGGCGCGTCACGTCGGCAGCAATCACGTCCGTTTCGAAGCGCAAACCATGACCTGGCGGTTGAGCACCGACATGTCGTTGAACGCGCTTTTGGAAGAGCGGCCGCTGGTGCTGCGCGAGCCGATCGCCTTCGTGATGGGCGCCGACGAAACGGTTTCGGAAAACATCGGCACGATGACCCGGCGTTTCCTCGAAGAGACACGCCGCTATTGGCGGGACTGGACGCGCGAGTTGGCCATTCCGTTCGAGTGGCAAAGCGCAGTGATCCGCGCGGCCATTACGCTGAAGCTGTGCAGCTTCGAAGATTCCGGCGCCATGCTGGCCGCGCTCACCACGTCAATCCCCGAGTCCGCCAACAGCGGTCGCAATTGGGATTATCGGTTTTGCTGGCTCCGCGACAGCTACTTCACCATTCACGCGCTCAATCGCCTGGGTGCGACCAAGACGATGGAAAGTTATTTGCAGTACATTGCCAATGTATTCGCGGCGGCGAACGGCAGGCCGCTCCAGCCGGTGTATGGCATCAGCGGCGAGGAGAATCTCACCGAAACTGTCGTAGCGAGCTTGCCGGGTTATCGTGGGATGGGGCCAGTGCGCATCGGCAATCAGGCGTACGAGCAAAAGCAGCACGACGTCTACGGCGCGGTGATTCTCGCAGCGACTCAAGCGTACTTCGATCAACGGCTCGGCAATCCCGCCGGTGTCGCCGCCTTCGAGCAGCTTGAACAAGCGGGGCACAATTGCTTCGAACTCTACGACAAACCGGACGCGGGAATTTGGGAGTATCGCGGACGCACGCGCGTACATGCTTTTTCGAGCGTCATGTGTTGGTCCGGCGTGGATCGTCTCGCGCGCATTGCCCGACATTTGAGGCTGCCCGAGCGCGAGACATTCTGGCGCGCGCGTGCGGATCAAATGCGTGCGCGCATTATCGAAGCCTGCTGGAATCCAAAACTCGGTACGTTTACCGAAGGGTGGAACATCGAATCGCTGGACGCGAGCGTTCTCTTGTTGGCCGAACTCGATTTCGTCGCCAGCGATGACCCGAAATTCGTAGCGACCGTTAACTACCTGGGGCGTTATCTTCGTCGCGGCGACTATCTGTTCCGCTACGTGGCGAACGACGACTTCGGCACACCCGAGAATGCATTCAACATCTGTACGTTTTGGTACATCAATGCGCTCGCCTCCATCGGCCGTAAAGAAGAAGCCCGGGCGCTCTTCGAAAACATGCTCACACGCTGCAACCATCTCGGCATTCTCTCCGAGGATCTCGAGCCGGTGTCCGGCGAGCTGTGGGGCAACTATCCGCAGACCTACAGCATGGTGGGCATCATCAACGCCGCCATGCGGCTGAGCATTTCCTGGGAAGAAGCGTTATAGCTAATGACGTTGACTTAGGCGCCGATCGCAATTCCATTGTCCTCATCTTATCTCCCGCAATCGAGAGAATAAGTTAAGAGTACCGCTTGCCGATCCTCTGAAGAACACCTCTCCCCTCGAGGGGAGAGTCGAGTGTGACTCTCCAACGACACTCAATGTGTCGTTGGACCGAGCGACCATGCAGGGACAGCATGGTCTGGGGTCGGACAGGAGTCGTCTTCGACGGTCGCGCGCAGTGCGGGAGAAGGGGTGCTATAGCGTGAGCGAGGTTTGGGTGAGCGATTGCCGCTGTCTGATTTGCGCGGC
>CAZQYC010000072.1:0-19996 GCA_964597495.1 uncultured Steroidobacteraceae bacterium
GGTGCTGCCTTGTTGCCATTGCAAGTATTCGCTCACGCAGATCCGCTTCGGCGAGATCTTTTTTCAGTACCTTTTGCAATCAGATTCGTGCGCTTGGAGCCGGAAGTACGCGATGAACCAGGCCGTGAGCGCAACTGCTCCGCCGAAAGCACCGAAGAAGAGTGCGGCGCCAAGTTCCATCGGTAATGCCAGTAAGGCTGATGCGCCGGCGCCGGCGAGTGTGTATTGCCACCATTGGGTGAAGCCGTAGCGGTTGAAGATCGCAATGTCCGGGATGCCAATAAGGAACATGCCCGCGTAGGCTATCAAGGCGACGATGGGAATTAAGGCGAACAGAAACAATCCACCGTCAACAATAAGCGATGCAGAACTTGGTACCGGGTACCAGCATATCCGGTGTATTGCGATATTCCGGCGGTGAGGTGTCCCGCAATTCGATGGCTGTCCACGATAGCTGCGGTACCGGTGAAAAGTTATGAAGCTGTCTGTGGATCTCCGGCACCGAGCTTCGGCCGGTACCGGAGTTCGTTCAGGCTATTTGCGTTTTCGCTTCGGCGTCTGCTGCACCGTCTTTTTCGGCGCACCGAATCTTTCGGCACCGATGTCGATCTTCATTAAAGGCGCCAGTTCTTTGAATGTAGCCTGTGTGTGCCGGATCGAGCGCTGCAAGGTATTCGATAGCTCGGCTAGTCCACTATTCAGTCCTGTCGCCATGGCGGTGGCGACATGGGTTTCCTGAAGCATCTCGTCTTTGGGCAGAAGCTTTTCCGACAAGGCCAACAGTTCACGCATCACGCCGCCCAACGCGTAAATTTCGATCACGTCCCAAGGCGGACACGTTAAACAGGGATCGGGTTTGGGAATGCGAAATTGATCGATCACTTTGACGGGAATGTGCGGCAAAAGCCATTCGGTCAGGGTGCATTGACTGGCGCGTCGACCGATGGCGTCACGCGCGTAGCCGCCCAATTCCCAGATGGGAAGTCTCGGACTCAGCTGCTCTGCCAGTGGATAGCGGACGAAAATGCCCCATGTGGCGCGCATGAACATGCAGTTTTGTTTCGCGGGCGGCGAAACCCAAAGCGCGACGTTGCGAAAATAATTTTTGATGCGGGCAAGAGCGGCTTGACCGGCGGCAGTCGCGAGAAATCCCTGTGATTTCGGGTCTGCGGCAGTGACGGGATCAATGGGATCCGCGCCGGGTGCCAGCGGACGGCCTACCAGGTTGACATCGAACCAGTGATGCCAGGTTGAATCCACCACGACGCGACCAACGTTGGCTTTGTGGCCGTCGTAGGCGCCGATCGCACCAAATGTTTTGCCGTTGGCGGCGCCCTTATTGGTGTCGCTCGTAGCAGTATGGTCGCTCTGCACGCGCGCTCTTGCGATGATGTAGGGTTTTTCTCTTAACCCCGCGACCAGCGGGTACTCCGGTTTGTTCGCATACCCGGGAAAGGTAAAGGTATTGGTAAGCACTGCCGGTTCGACCACTTCGCCTTCGTGCGGATGATCCGGAAGAATATCGATAACGCCATCCGTACCGCAGAGCACCGGATGAGGCATGGAACGCAACTGAAACGGCGACCAGGAAGGCACGGGAAAGCGCGTGACGTCGGTGTTCATCGGAATGTCGTCCGATTCATCGTTGAAGGTGTAGACAGCGTTGTGTCCCTTACGCAACGTGTCGTGCCGATTGAGGCCGGTCGGGCTTGGAACCCCGTCAGCAAACGACCACTTGCGCATGCTCTTCACTCGCGGAATGCGACCGCACAGCGATACGCCGAGATCCGCGTGATCTCCGGTCGCAAAAACACCGCCTTGCCGCTCATCCATCCAGCGGCTAACGATGGCAAGCTCGTCGTCGCTTAAGCGTTGCGTATCGTTCGGGTTGCTGCGCGCACCAAAGAACCACACTTGGTGATACTGATTGATGTCGAAGCCCGGTTGCGTAAAACGGAAGCCGTTGATGTCGGCCTCTCCGAGCGGATCGTTTTGGCGATGCGCTTTGGTGATGTCGAACTTTGCCCACCACTCTGGATTGTTCTTGAGCGTGTCCACGACCGTCGACAAACTAAAATACAGTTGGCCGAAGGTGACGTTCAAAAACGAATTGTTCGTGCCGTCCACCACGATCAAAATCTTTTGCCGGCACGGAGCCAAGTGCCAGGGAAATAATAAATCACCGCGATCAATGAGCTCAAAGCGAGCGCGATTGAATGCCCTAGCAGTGGAAAAAAGTTTCGGGTCGAGCTTGTCCATCGATCGATCTCCAATAAGTTGTTCAGGTGTTCTCCGGGTAGTTCGCAAGTTTCGCCGTTGCGTTCCTTGCGCCCCCATGAGGATGCTAAAAACGGCGACGCCACCGCAATGGCCCTAACGATATAGGTGAGAAGCTTGCCACTACCACGCGCGGTTACATGATCTCCGGCACGGGGTGGGTGAGCCTGCGCGAAGCTAGATGTGCGTTGTGAAAAGAGAACTCCGGAGCTGGGGAGAAACTTCGGTACCGGGATATCCGGTGTATTCAATTCCTACGATAGCGAACCATCAGTTCGCGTAGTGACGCAGGCTCCCGCTTGAAGAGCACAGCCACTTCCCAAAGCATCGGAATTCGTTCGTCGATTGCGGCCATAGCAACCGCTACTCGAACCGCGGTGCAAATACACCGGATATCCCGGCACCGAAAGTCCCCCTGACGCTACCCTTGTTCCTCATCGAGCTTAGCAATGGACTCCAATACGTCTCCAAAGCGCTTACCGAAGTGAGTTAGTCGATACTCCACACGCGGCGGAACCTCGGCAAAGACTTCTCGTTCGATGATTCCAAAGCGCAGCAGCTTGCGAAGTCGCTCGTTCAACACCTTGGCGGTAAGTCCTTGGACGCGACGCTGCATCGCTCCGGGTCGCGTCACGCCTGACGTAACCAAAGACAGTACGGTTAGTGACCACTTGCATCCTACGATGTCCTCCACCATACGCGCCGCCGGCGTACGCGCACGTTCGGCATTGGAAATTTTTTTCTTACGTCTCGTCATAAAATCACACCAAAAAGTAAGCATGGAACCGTTTTGTGCAGACTTCTCGCACTCGGGATGCAACGCTACATTGTCTCCATCGATTCACCAATGCAAGCGGAGACTGATCATGAAACGAACGATAACGTTGACGGGATTTGCACTCACCGCCGCGAGTATCGCTGCAATCGCGGCCACCGTCGATGCCGTACCTTATCCGGAAGGTTACCGCGCGTGGCGGCACGTCAAGTCGATGGTCATTCAAGAAGGGCACGGACTGCACGCCGCGTTCGGCGGCATTCATCACTTATATGCTAACAACAAAGCGATGGAAGGCTATCGAGCCGGGTCGTTTCCGAACGGTGCGGTGATTGTGTTTGACTTGTTGGAGGCACCGGCGGCGGACCACGCCATCACCGAAGGCAAAAGAAAAGTCGTCGGCGTCATGGTTAAAGACGATAAGAAGTTCTCGGCTACCGGCGGATGGGGCTTTGAAGGTTTTGTTGGTGACAGCAAATCCGAACGTGCAGTCGGGGCCAATGCGGCAACAGCCTGTTTCAGTTGCCACACGTCGCAAAAACAAAAGGACTACGTGTTCAGCGACTATCGGCGCTAGTGCCAAACGGAAATGGGGGCAGCCCCCGATAACCGAACGTGCGATAGCTCCGTGCCTGCTCGCAGGCCCGCTCAGGTGTTCGGGAGAAAAGTCCTGTGCCAGCCGCAGGATGCCCTGCAAGGGCTCCCCGGTGCCCGGCACGGGAGATTCGCAGAATCTTAGCTATCTGTACGGCCCCGAATTCGATTCGTCTGTGCCTTCTGCATCGGAAGAATCTCCCGCGCCGGTTCTCACATTTAAACATTCGTTGCAACGCGGGGGATTTTCGGTGCCGGTGCTGCCTTGTTGCCATCTAGAGGGGAGACCTTCGGTGTCGGGTCGGCTCACTTGGCACAGAATAGATCTCGTAATTTCGTGATCGCAAAATAGCGGAGAACTGTGGCCTAGATATCGGAAGTTGGTACGTTCGACGATAAGATTGGCGGACACAAAGGATACTGCTCATGAATAATCATCCGGACGATCCCGCTGCATCGGACCCGACACCCCAGGCCGAAAGTACTGAGGCGCTTACACCTCAAGATGCGCCACCATCTCCATCCGTAAGCGATTCCAGCGCAATGGAGTCAGATGCCCGGGCGAGCGCGTGGACAGCTTGGTTTCGTGCAGGATTGCGAGCGAGCGTGCTTCGGCCAATTCGTGCGCCCGACGGGCCCAGCATGAACCAAATGGTGGTTATCGTCGGCTTTTGCTTATTGCTTGGAATTGCGGTGACGCGTGTCCAAATAGCAGGACCCGCGAGTTTTTCGTTTAGGAATTGGCTGTACGGCTGGGCGACTACGGGATTGATGTTTGCCGGCGCATGGTTAGTACAGAACGAGCGAGGGAGTAAGCCAACCCACGCTTCTCCCGTTGCAGCTTGGTACTTGCTTGCATGCATTGCGTCAATTCCGATCAATTTACTGACAACCGCTTATTCGTATGCATATTCAAATGGCTTGCTGGCCGATAAGAAAAACCTCGTGTGGGCTCAGTGGCTCATCTTCAGCGTTGTTGTCATTTGGTACGCGGGCGCGACCTGGCGGATTGGTGCGGCGATCAATTCATCGAAACGAGTCACTGCTTTGTTAACGGGCTGGACGGTTGTCGTGATGCTGATGGGTGCATCCGTCTTGAATGCAATACCGTGGAAACTCGAGTACATCGACGATGGCGATGGCGATGACGATGACGCCCCGTCTCTGACTCTCAGTCAGGAAGTATTTGAAACTCAGCAGGCATTGCTCACCAAAGCTTTGTCCACAATTGAAACGCGCAAGAGCGGTGGCCCGCAGATTTATGCGGTGATCTTTGCTCCGTACTCGCAGGATGTGTTTCTTCGCGAATCTAAGATGGTGCAAGAACTTCTGGAGGAGCGATTCGGCGCAAAGGAGCACACGATCCGTTTAGTCAATCATCCGTCCACGACGAAAACGGTTCCCTGGGCTACCAACTTGAATCTCGAGCGAACGCTTGCATCGATAGCCGCGGCAATGGATAAAGATAAGGATGTGCTGGTCATCTACCTAACATCGCATGGCGGTTCCGACTTTAAGCTGTCAGCTTTCCACTATCCGCTCGAGGTGGAGGATCTCACCGGAGAACGTTTAGGGCTCCTTCTCGAAGAGGCTGGAATCAAAAACCGGGTAATTGCGGTGTCTGCTTGCTACTCCGGAGGGTGGGTCGATCCACTCAAGGGAGACAGTACGCTCATCATGACGGCAGCCGACAAGGATCACACTTCCTTCGGCTGCGGCTCTAAATCGGAATTGACTTACTTTGGGCGAGCGTTGTTCGATGAACAACTCCGGAAAACGTATTCGTTCGAAGAAGCATTCAAGGCTGCCGTTCCCGTCATCGAGTCACGCGAGAAGGAAGCAGGAAAGGATGACGGATTTTCCAACCCGCAGATTTCGGTGGGCGCAGGAATTAAGAAGATACTGGATAAGTGGGCGAGTGATCAGGCAGCTCCCGCTGCCGCGCCGACGAGTCGATAGAGGCGGAGGGCATTTACGCTCGGTCGAAAACGAGTCTTGGGTGCTGGGGTACTGAGGTAAGGACATGACAAATGTCACGGGTGGCGCTTCGAAGATTGAGGCACACTGCGCCAGAGCGCACATGCACCGGCGATGACATAAAACCAGAACACCCATGAAGTGGTTGAAGATACCTGCTGACAGGAACAAACCCCTCTGGGGAGGACTGTTTTGGTATCTACCGTGCCTCTATGTTTTTCAAGCGCCGTACCAAAATCACGCCGGTTGGGTTGAATGGACGCTGACCAGCATCGGGTTTGTTCTGTTCTTCGGGCTTTATGCGGTGGGGTTGATTTATTGGTCGGACAAGAAAATCCTGCGATTGGTATGCGCTGCGACAGCTACGCTAGCCGCGATCTATACCGCCTATCTACCAACGTTCGGTCTCTACTTCGCTCTGGTCGCCGCGTTTATTCCCTTTACCGTCGATGGCCGTATCGGCTGGTCAGCCGCATTGATTGCCGCTTTGGTGTTGTTGCATGTAGCGGAAGCGTGGCTAGTGCGTGGCGTTGGTCATTACCTTACCTTTGCCGTTGTTATTAGCGTTGAAGCCATTGTGGTGGGCGCCGGAACCACGTTCGTCGCGCGTCAGCAACTGGCCGTGGCACGCGCACATAGGGCTGCCGAACGCGAACGCATCGCGCGCGATCTACATGACATTTTGGGGCACACGCTCTCGGTGATCGTGCTGAAGGCCGAATTGGCTGGAAAGCTTATGGAACAGAGTGCGGATCGCGCACGCGCTGAAGTCGGCGAGATCGAGGCGATTTCTCGCAAAGCGTTGGCCGAAGTCCGTGAGGCAATTAGTGGCTACCACCTCGGCGACATTCAAGGGGAGCTCGAGCGGGCGCATGCGACGTTGCACGCGGCAGGTATTAAGGTGCAGCGCGAATGCGAGAAGCTGGAGTTGCCGGCCGCTCACGAGCGCGTGCTGACGCTTGTGCTGCGCGAAGCGGTTACCAATATCGTGCGTCATGCACACGCGACCAACTGCCGTTTGCAATTGCAGCGAGTGGCGCAAGGGATTCGGCTGTTGATTAGCGACGATGGTCGCGGTGGAGCGAGTGAATCGGGAAACGGGATTCGCGGCATGCGTCATCGCGTGGAAGAAGTGGGCGGCTCTGTCTCTTGGAAGTGCGACGTTGGCACTGAGCTCACTATCTTGTTGCCGGAAGTGGCTACCTCGTAAATCAATGAACGCTTCGCACGCCAAGGAAAAGATTCGCGTGGTCATTGCGGAGGATCAAGGATTGGTGCTGGGGGCGTTGGCGGCATTGCTTGAAATGTCCGGCGATATTGCTGTGGTTGCACAAGCGAGCGACGGCAAGGCAGCGCTCGATGCCGTGCTTGAATGTGAGCCCGACATATTCATTACCGATATCGAAATGCCGGAGATGACGGGGCTGGAAGTGGCCGCAGCGCTGAAAGGCAAAACGAAAGCTCGAACTATCATCGTCACCACTTTCGCACGCCCCGGATATCTACGGCGCGCACTTGAGGCAGGCGCCACGGGTTATCTATTGAAAGCCCGTCCTTCGCATGAATTGACGGACGCGGTGCGGCGAGTTCATCGCGGCATGCGCGTGATCGATCCCGAACTCGCAGCCGAAGCATGGGGCGAGCTGGACCCTCTCACTGATCGCGAACGCCAAGTCCTCCGGCTTTCCGCAGAAGGGTTCAGTACCTCTGACATTGCCACGCAATTGGACCTCTCGTCCGGAACGGTCCGCAACTATCTTTCCGAAGCCATCGACAAACTCGGCGCGACGAATCGCATCGAAGCGGCGCGAATCGCGAGACAAAAAGGCTGGCTCTAGCGCATTAGGTAAGCGCTGAACAAGTCCGCATTCGCTTCGACTCGCTCAGCTGACTTGCTGTTTTTATCCTGGATCCCGTTCTGCAACGGGATAAGTAAGGACTTGATCAGCCCTTACTTAGCTTCATAGTGACAATTGTCATGTGCCATTGATGACGATTTGCACTGTTGGAAGCCACCGCCAAAAATACACACTGCGCTCACGATCAATACGGAGCGTAACCATGCCTCATGAAGAACGACTTCACGCGCTCGATGCGGTGCGAGCCTTCGCGTTGCTAAGCGGCATTGTCCTGCATGCAGCGATGACGTTTATGCCCGGACTCGCCAGTGTCGGGTTTCCGGCCGACGTTTCGCAAAGCATGACGCTACAAATCGCATTCTATGTCATTCATATTTTCAGAATGACGTTGTTCTTCGTGATCGCGGGCTACTTCGCTCGGCTCGTGTTTCATCGTAAAGGAGCTGCGGGATTCGCTCGCGATCGCGCCAAGCGAATTCTCGTTCCATTCATCGTGGGCTGGCTGATCTTTGGGCCGCTGACGATGGCGCTCGTCGGGATTTTGTTGCATCCGGGAAATACATCCGGTTCGCAAGCATCGCCTCCTAAGCTGATGGCTTTCCCGTTGGCGCATCTGTGGTTTCTCTATTACTTACTGCTCATTTATGCGGTGGCGCTCGTCATCCGTTCATGCGTCACGCGATTCGCGAACCGCGCGTATCAAGCCGCCGGTCGCGTCGATGCTGTGATGCGCCGAATGATTCAAAGCAACGCAGCGCCATTCATTCTCGCTGCGCCGGCTGCGCTGTGTTTGGCGATCACGCCTAATTGGATCATGTGGATCGGCATCCCATCGCCCGATTCCGGGTTTACGCCGAAATTAGCGCCGATCGTGGCTTTCGGAACCGCGTTTTCGTTCGGCTGGCTGTTGCATCGCCAGGGCGACTTGATGAACGTGTGGAAGTCTCGCTGGGCGGCGCACCTTGTGGTTGCAATCGCATTTACGGTCGTAAGCTTGCGCATAGCGGATACCAAATCGGTATTGCACATCAGCGCGAACGTCGATGCGATCAAGATGAGCTATGCGTTTCTTTACACGTTTGCGACTTGGAATTGGATCTTCGCGATTATTGGCGCCGCATTGCGGTTTTTCTCCAAGGAAAGTCCGGCGCGTCGCTACATTGCGGACGCCTCCTATTGGATGTACCTCGGACACCTTCCCATTGTCTTTGCGCTGCAACTGGTCGTGTTGAAGTGGAATCTTCATTGGAGCATTAAATTTCCACTCGTCGTTGGCGTCACCGTCGCTGTGCTTTTGATCGGCTATCGATACTTAGTCCGCTATACATACCTAGGCGAAGTGCTCAACGGACGTAGGCAGAAGCGATCGACCACAGCGGTTGTAACTGTGGAGTCGCAAAGAGCCGTGTTTCCTTCGAAGACAACCACACAAGGCGATCGCACGGTCGTTGCCGAGCTCGCCGGCGTGCACAAAAGATTCGGAACGGTGACCGCGCTCGCCGGAATCGACCTGAAAATTCGCAGCGGCGAAGTGTTGGCCATACTCGGCCCAAACGGCGCGGGAAAATCCACGGCAATCTCATTATTGCTTGGCCTGCAAGAAGCCGATGCCGGAGAAATCGGCGTGTTCGGCGGTGCGCCTCAGGAACTCGCAACACGCCGGCAGATCGGCGTGATGTTGCAAGAGGCGGCGCTCAGTCCTGAGCTTCGTGTCCACGAGCTGATCGACCTCACCTCGCGCTATTACGAGCAGGCCCATACCGTCGAAGAAGTGATGCGCATGACGAATACGGCGTCGTTGGCGAAGAAGTTCTACGGCAAGTTGTCGGGCGGGCAAAAGCGCCTCGTGCAGTTTTCGCTGGCGATTTGCGGTCGCCCCAAGTTGCTTTTCCTCGACGAACCGACAACGGGCCTCGACATTGAAGCTCGTGAGGCGCTGTGGGCGGCATTACGCGATTTGGTTCGCGGCGGCTGTTCTGTCGTGCTCACGACGCACTATCTTGAAGAAGCGGAAGCACTGTCCGATCGTGTAGCCGTGTTGGCAAGAGGCAGGATCGTTGCGCTTGGCAGCGTGGATGAAGTTCGTGCTGTCGTTGCCCGAAAAAACATTACTTGTCTGACTGCGCTCCCTGCTGAAGAAGTCAGGCGTTGGCCGTGTGTTGTCGATGTGAGTCGCGAAAAGCAGAGGCTTAAGATCACGGTCACCGATGCTGAAGACGTGGCGCGACGGCTGCTGAATTCAGATGAATCGATCCATGATCTTGAAATCACTAGCGCAGGGCTTGCCCAGGCACTAAGCGAATTGACAAAGGAGGCTGCCTAATGAATACCGATTCTTTTTCCGTAGACGATCGAGATTCGCGTCGAGCGGCGGGCTTATCGACAAGTGCGGCGATCGCCTATTTTGTCGAGGCTAAGTATGAGTTTATTCGTATTTTGCGAACGCCTGGCTATGTGATTCCGATGCTGCCAATACCGATTCTTCTCTACGTCCTCATCGGCGTCATGTTGGTCGGCGGCAAAGGCATGGAAGATCCTAAGATCCCGATCTATATGTTCGCCGCCTTCGTGACGTTATCTTCCGTATCGCCCGGGCTGTTTGGCTTAGGCGTGAGCCTTGCCGTTGAGCGTCAATCCGGTCTGCTCACATTGAAGCGCGCACAGCCGATGCCGACCGCCGCCTATTTAGTAGCGAAAATGTTAACGGCATTTGCGTGCACTGCAATCGTGATGGTTTTCTTGATTCCGCTCGCCGTTAACTTCGGTCACCTGCATTTCGACGCAATGCAAATTGGGGCTATCCTGGCATCGGCGATATTAGGAGTCATGACGTTCTGCGCGATCGGTTGCTTCATCGGATCGGTGACTTCAGGCACCGCCGCAACCGGAATCATCAACCTGGTTTTCTTTCCAATGATCTACCTGTCAGGCATGTTCTTTCCTCTGCCTAAAGTCCTCGCCCCATGGGCGCTTCTCTGGCCAACGTTCTACTTGGATCAGCTTGTCGTCGCAGCCGGAGGCGGACAAAATGTTATCGATGTGAGACTGTGCGTGGCCGTTCTCGTTGGGTTGGTAATTCTGTTCGGCGGTCTTGCTCTGCAGCGCCTTGCGCGTCGAGGATAGTAGGTTGTCGCGGCTTCTTGTCGCTTCATTTATGCGGCGGGAATCTCAACCCCGGACGAAGTCGAGGGGGCGGCGGTTGCCACATAGGGCCTGTCGTGGACAGGCTGCTTCACTTCTGACAGCGGAAGTTAGCAGCGTCATCCAAAGAACCTTGCCCCCGATATCGAGCATATTCGGGGTATGGACACAACGGCCGCGTGCGTGTGGCGACGCCAGCATCGTTCCAATTTTCGCTGCGTACTTGTGATGGAGGCCGGCCGTGTTCCACCCATTCCATGAGAGGTTCGAGCAAGGCGACAGGTTGAGGGCCGTTGCCGCCTTGGCAATGTCCAACGCCTGGCGCGAGGTAGAGGCGCAAAAACTTGTCGGCAGTGGAGCTACCTAAAGTACGGCGAATGGATTCGACGTAGCGCACGCTGCCTGCGGCAGGGACGCCGTCATCGGCGATGCCGTGCCAGAGGATGGTCTTGCCTCCGTGTTTGGCGAACATGCCAAGATTAGGATCGGACGTATCCATCATCCCGTATCGCTCAACGAATTCATCGAACATACTTTCGAAAGTAGCCATCGAGAGATTGTCCGGATTGACGGTCTTTCCATCGGCAAACGGTGATCGCACGCCTTTTGGCGGTACGAACGGTGGGTGGATGAGCGCGGCTCGGTCAATGCCGTTCCACAGTGGTGTGCCGTCGCGGCGTCGCGGTCCCTCCCAGACCAATCCAATGACTTCCGCGTCTTGCTTGTCGATCACGCCGCAAGCTGTCTGCATTCCGATCAACCGATTGGCTTCGAAGCGGCATGTGTTCACGCCAGAGACGAGGTCGTCCTTTGCACCGTCGTCAGCATCGCAAGCTTCGACTGCCGTTCGATGTGCAGCGTCAAATTTGCATTGCGCCACGGCGCTTCGGTCCTTTTCCACGGCTTGATGCCAGGACTCGACTGCCGCAAAGTGCGCCCAGTTGATGACAGGCGCTCCGGACAGAACACCGTCATAATCATAGGGGTACCGCTGCACTTCCGACTGACCTTGTCGCCCGCCGGTCGAGCAGCCGGTGAAATAAGCATAGCGGGGCGGGACACCATAGAACTGACTCGCGACCGCCTTGCCGGCGACGGTCATTTCGTGAATACCGCGATACGCAAAATTCTGAAGCGCAGTCCAGTCCAAGCGCCCGTTAGCATCGAGCAAGAAGTCGCTCTGTCCATTGCGTGCTAGTTCCCCAATGTTGGCGGACAAGTCGTAGGGTCGGCCGGCGTTCGTTATTGCCGTGGCGAATCCGCGCGATACCCCCTCGGCGAGCGCAGGCGGAAAGCCGGGCACCCAGCCGCCACCGCCGAGTCCGAGGAAGCGTCCGTTCCAGTCTGAGATCGGCAAACCCAGCCAGGCGGTGATGATGTGGGGCGAGGATGGGGGTGCGATTTCAATGGTCACTCGACACCACTCGCCCATGTTGCCGTTACCGGGTATTACTTGGGCCTCGCGAACGGTCGCGTCCATGGAAGGGCGAGTATTCAGAAGTTTCTCGCAGGATTGCGCGGGGCGTACCTGCGGTATTGCAGGCTTCACGACGGCGGGAAGTTGCAGCATCTCGGCAAAGCCGCCGCGGGTTTGAGAAATCGCTCCTGCTGAAGCCATTAAGCCGATCACAGCGGACATCACCGAAGCTACGTTGATTTGTTTGTTCAGCATTCGAGTTCCCTGTCTATTTCTCAACCCGCTAATCCGAAGATAGTATGTGGCACCGAAGTCCGCAAGATTCGCTCCAAGGCGCCGGTTTCAAACGGCCGAAGTTCCGGTAGGTCCGTGCGCTGTATGTAGCCTATGTAGCAATCGCAGCGTGCATTCGTACACGCGGCTGATCTTCGTTTTTCGAAGAAGCTACCGTCATAAAGATTGCCGAGGGGAGTTCCGAGAAAATGACAGGGCTTGACGTTTCCGTCGCCGTCGACGGAAATGCTTGTGTCGCCTGCGCGACAGGTCGCGCCGAGACTTGGTGGCGGACTGGCATTGAACGAAAAATGCGGATCGATGTTCGATAGAAAATCGAGCTGACTGGAAGTGTAGTAATCGGCCGGCCGCGGACTGAGCGCATTGATCCAGAGATATTCATCGGGGAGAAGTTCGCGGCGCAGGGATTCGATATCGCCGAAGTGTTCATGGGCGGCGACCACGCCGACGCTGAAGCGAAACCCCGCAGTGCGCACTCGTTCCAGTCGGGCAAGGAACTTCGAACGCGTAATCTGCGTGGGATGAAAGGTGCACCAAAAGGCGAGCGTGGCTGGGTCAGCGCGGTTCAACCACTTAAGGTTGCTGCTTAGGTTGGTTTGAATCGCAACGCGTCTCACATGCGGTATGTGACTCATCTCCACCAGCGCTTCGACGTAGTGTTCGCGCACCAGCCCTTCACCCCACGGCGTAAACAGAATTTCGATCGGCCTTTGATATTCCCGCACCCAATGCACGAAGCGTTCAAGGTCGGCTGCATCTCGCGCGAGAGTCGCTCGTGTGTCTTTCCGCTTCGCGAACGGACAATAGCTGCAGTCGTAGTTGCAGCTGGCAAGTTTGCCTCGATAGAGAATGCGAAGCGGCGTGTCGTTAAGCGATGGCATAGTGATGCATTCGTTCGACGACACTGTGAGAGGTGAGCCACGGACCGATTGTGTCGGCGTGCGCCATGCCTTCGGATGTTAATGCGACGATTTCGCCCTCGCGAGTCGCAAGACTGAGTTCGAAAAGCTCGGCAAGTTGCGGCATATCGCCGAGCAGCGATGTCCCGAAGCGATCGGAATACGCGCGTTCGCTCAGGCCCGGCCAAACGAGCAGCGACTGAATCACGAAGCGCCGTCGCTGTTCCTCGCCGTCGAGAATGAATCCGTAATAGGCCTGTGCGAAAGAGTCGAGCGGGGCGGCGATATATTGGTTCAGAATCGTGGCCACGCGGTCACGGGCGACGCCGTAGCGATCGGAGTAGTGCAGGCTCCGCGTATAGGAACGTGCGCCGCAGCCGAAACCGACCATGCCGTCGTTTTGGCAACAGTAAGCGGGACCGCCTTGCTCAGGTGCGCGCGACGAACGGAACATACGCATCGAGACTTGCTGATAGCCCGCATCGAGCAGGAGATCACGGGCAGCGCGATAAAGATCGAGCCGTGTGTCGGGCTCCTCCATGCGGGTGCTTCGTTCGCCGAGTCGGCCGAGGCCCGTCTTCGGTCGCACGTAAAGCGGATAGAGATAGAGTTCCTCGGGTTCGAATAAGAGCGCCGTGCGAACCGATTCTTTAAAGCTTGCGGCGGACTGGCCATGAATGCCGTAGATCAAATCGAGGTTCAGCGTTGGGAACTCGAGTCTGCGTATGACATCGATGGCGTCGATCACTTCGCGCCGCTGCGTGGGTCGCACAAGCGAGGCGAGTTCCGCGTCGACGAAACTCTGCACACCCATGCTCACTCGGTCGCAACCTGCGTCTCGGCATACCTTCAAACGCGCGAGCGTCGCGGTTTCTGGGCTCACTTCGATTCCGGCGGGAATGGCGCGTAGGTCAATGGACAAATAGGACGAGACAAGTTCGAACACGTGCTCCAGCTGCGCGGGCTCCAAGTAGCTCGGCGTGCCGCCGCCGAGCGCAAAGCGGACAAAGCGGTGTGCGTCGAGCGCTTCGCTCACAACTCGAATCTGCCGACCAAGCTGCTCGACATAGCGTACAACCATATCCGGTGCCGGCCGACCAAGCGCGAACAGGTTGCAGAACCCACAACGGTAGGTGCAGAAGGGTACGTGTATGTAGGCGAACAACGTGTCGCGTTGCTCTTGCGACCAGACGTCGCGCAGCGCAAAGGGCTGCGGGAAGTCGCGATAAGCCGTCTTGTGCGGATAGGCATAGGCATACGCTTGGTATGGGCCAGTTTGTAGAGTATCGCGCAGTCGCATTAGACAGCTCGTGGAATTATGAAATGCGCATAAGGAACGTCCGTCACAACCGTTTGCGCATGCCGGTGACCGACGTAGCCGTTCTCACCGTAGGCAGTGCCGTGATCGGAACAAAGGATCACGAAACTCGGCGCGCGCCGCGCTAGCGCTTGCCAGAGCGGCACCAGGGAGGAGTCGACGAAACGCAGCGCCGCGGCGTGCGATTCCAGCGAATCGCCGTGGGTATCGGCGTAGTGAGCGTTCGGCTGATGAATTGCCGATACATTGATGAAAAGAAAGATGCGTTCATCGCGGCGAGCCGGATCGTCAAGCAGTTCGCATGCTAGTTCGACTTGCGCTCGCGTGGACTCGCGGGCGGTTACGGAAAACTCCGGCCGCCAATGGCGTTCGGCAAACAAACCGGGCAATACATTGCCGAGTGGATTACGCAGGTTGAAAAAGCCGACACCGCCGATGCAGATCGTTCGATATCCAGAATTGCTGAAGCCGGTAACGATGTTGTCGACCCGTTCGAATACAAATGTATTCGGATCGATGGTCTCGCTACCCTCGAACTCCAGCGCGAGCAAACGCGGGTGGACGCCCGGTTGGACCGGCGTCGGGAAGAACCCTGCAAAGAATGCGCAGTGCGCCGCGTAAGTAAACGTACCGGAAGTATGCCGTCGTTCCCAACCGATGTCGCCTAAGTAAGGGCGAAGGTGCGGTAGACGTCCGGCGCGATACTCACGGTCCGCTACGTCGAAGCGCAGCGTGTCTAGCGTGATCATCACGATGTCGTGCGTTCCGACAATACGGTGCATATCGGGATTGGCGAACCGCGAATGCGAGGTTTCAACATTCATCGGCTGCAACCATCCGTATTTGATCGTCGTGCGTTGTCGAACCTTCATGTTCGAGGTCCGGCAGTAGATCGCCGAACGCGTTAGCCTCGAAAATGTGGAAGCGATCCTTCGACAGGCTGGTGTCAAACCCGATTGATAAGCTGCTGTCGAACGCGGCGGCCGCGCGCTCGATCGCGCCGTCCAACCGGCGTAGTTGTTCCCTGCTGAGCCAGTGTGGCTGCGCGCGCCTATTTCCCAGATGCAAATTCGTGAGCGGCGAATGGCTCACGCGAGCGATGCGCTGGCGCGCGCGTCCGCGAAATGCGACGACTCGCAAGTCATAGGTACTCGCCGTCGTTGTCGGATGGCGCGGCTTTGGAACCCAACGCTCGGCGTACGCACCCTGTTTTGCGAGCGCCGCGATCAAAGCACCAATGGTTTCGCGATCTTCGTAACGTGTAACACGCAAATGATTGAAGAGTGCGCCGTCGTTCAATCGAGCGGAAGAGTAGGCCGCGATACGTCCGTCGGGATGACGGCGCATGGCGATAACGCCCGCGGCCGAAGAGCCATAGCGCGCCTTGATGAATAGGGCAGGATGCGAATGCGCGGGGAATTGTTGTTCTAGAAGGTCCAGCGTTTGTACCTCTCCCAGAAGTTCAGGCACGTCCAAGCCGGATCGGTGCAGATGTCGTTGGCAAGCCCATTTGTCGCACATCAAGAGAATTTGCGATATTGGATTCAAGAGCCGTAGTGGCTTGAGCGCAGCGGAGCAAGATTCAAGCGAGATTGCGAGCCCTGCGTACCACCACTGCAAATGTGCAAGCTCGCCGTGACGAATTGCGTCGGGCCGTCGTGATTCCTTAGTGCTCTCTTGCCACCCGCGCAAGATGAGCGCATCGCTGATCGTGCCCGCGGGTGGCGGATCGATCTTGCACCAGCGATGTCCAGCGCGGCGCGCTCGAACCACGGCTGCATTGAGCGATTCCTCATTCGCAATGACTTCGCTCCATTCGATAACGTCGAGACGAACGCCGTGCCTGGCCGCCGCCGCTCTAAGCAGCGCTGTCCTTCTGTCCGCTCCGGCGCCGATTAGCAGCATTCACTCGCTCACCTGTACGTAACGATCGTCTTCGTCGCCTTTCTCGGCTTCGTCGATAACGAGCGTGATCGGTAAGGCTTTGAGCTTTTCGACAAGCGGGGTGGAAATGTAGTGATGTTCAAGGTTCAGCACTTTCAAGCCTCTGATATGCGGGCTCGCAAGGAGCGCTTTGGCGCCAACATCGCCGATCGTGCCCATGGAAAGATCGAGAGTGTGGAGGGTGGCTAGCCAAGATTGTTGGGCAACGAACTCGGCGATCTCGTCGGCGATCGACGAATTGCGGAGTCCGAGGTATTCGAGACGCTCCGGGCGAATCTTGGCAAGAAGACTCTTATACGTATCGAGATTGCCGTCGAAACCGTAATTGTCGCTGCCGAGCCAGAGCTCGAGCTTCTTCAAGGCCGGGAATGTCGAATCCGCGATGGATTGGACGACGGAGCTTGGTAAGCCACCGGTTTCAACGGCAAGCTCTCGTAACTTCGATAGCGTAGTCTTGGGTAACGTGAGTGCGCCGCCCCCGCGAATGCGCAACACTTCTAGGTCCGGATAGGCTGCGAGAAACGCGGTGTAGTCGTCCTGTTGAATCCAAGATATCTCGCAGTCTTCGAAAGTCATGTCGCCGATAAAGACGGCTCGCAAGTTAGATAGCCGATGTTTGATAAGGGTGTCGAGGTATTCGGCGGGCGGCGTTCCCGCCTCGCCCCAAGGCCCGAAGACGATCGCTTGCGGCCCCGGCTTGCCGTATTTGGCGAGAAACTCTTCGAGAAAATCGCGCTGAGATTGAGATGCGTCGTATTCCTGCATGAGTCGGTAGGCGCAATCGCGGCTACCGATCGACCCACCCTCACGAAATTCGACGATGGGAAGACCGAAGAATTCGTCGGCGTAACTACTTACCGTCATATTGGCCTCGCCACTTTGTTGATTATTTGATCCAATCGAACCACCCGTTCTTTGCTTTATCCCGGCGAGCTGTCATTCGTACCTCATGCCAGGGCAATCTGTCCGTGATGTCGTTGCGGCAAAACGTACCATTCCAATGCTTGTCGCTGCAACTCAATGATGATGTCGTAGCGCTGGAGTGGGCATTCTCGCTGTAGCTCGCCGCTTCACCGCTCGACCGCCGCGATGACGGCATGCGAGCCATCCGCGGAGATTTTGCGGATTCGCGGAATCCATTCGCGGCGGCGATGGCTTGCCGTGTGGAAGTACTCGAGCACATACACCGACTTTCCGAACGCGGCAATGCCGGTGGGTGACCATGCGCCGGTCGTTTTCACCATCGTGGTGACTTTTCCTTCGGAAGAAATTTTGAACACGGCACGACAGGCGGTGGCGGCAACCCAGAGGTTATTGTCGGGGTCGATGTCGATTCCTCTAAAGGTTTCTCCGAAGTCGAACCCTATGTCGGGAGTGGAGTTGCAGTCGGCTTTGGGCGCATCGTAAACGGCAATCGGTTCATGGTGAGGCGTGATTTTCCATACCCCGTGAGTCTCGGTGTAATAGAACGTTCCGTCGTGTCCCACCACGCTGCCGTTGATCCACTTCACAGGCCTGCCTTCACGGTCGGCGCTTACCGAGCCGATTGTCGACGTCGAGCCGTTCGGGTCGAGGCGAAAGATTCGAAGTTGGTTCTTTTCCACGCGCGGGTAGTAGAGCGCGCCGTCAGTGTCCGTCGTGATCGGGAAGTCGCTGGAGAGGATGAGGTCGTAGTCGGTTCGCGAAAGCGTCGCGCCGCCTTCGGGAATGACGGGCAGCGAGATGCCGGAGAGCTGCTTGGTGCGATCCAATGTGAGCCAGTGGAACGCAGAACCCGGTACCTTGCTGAGCGCGCCGCTCGTATCCAACCGCCATACGCCGTCGCCCGTGTCGAGAAAGAAAACCACCCCTTGCGAATCGACGGCGATTCCCTGCGCGGGATGACCTGCGCAAATCACGGGGGCGACAAGGGCAAGCAATACCATAGTGAACCATTTCATCTTCTGCACTCCCGAATTGATCGATCAGTTTTTTACCCGATGGGCTTCAGGAACTATGGAGGTGGATTCGTGCATTCGGAAGTGACCGACGGTGACATGTAACCGTTACAAATAGCAGGGAAGCGCGTTTGATTCTGATGAAGTGGGTGTGTCGCACGCCAAATCCGTGTGCGACACTTCTTACTTATGCAGACGCCCAGCGAACCCGAAGTCCGGAAACAACTCGCCTCCCTCTTTTCGAGTTCCCGTTTTAAGGATGGCGGTCGCTCGCGACGATTCTTGGAGTTCATCGTCGAAGAGTCGTTGGCGGGAAAGCGCGGTGAGCTCAAAGAGAATGTAGTCGGCGTGCACGTTTTCGATCGAAGTCCCGACTACGACCCGCGCCTGGATTCCATTGTCCGAGTCGAGGCGGGGCGCCTTCGGACCAAACTGAGCGAATACTACGAGCACGAAGGGCGCGACGATCCGGTGGTAATCGCTTTGCCGAAGGGGAGTTATGCGCCGGAATTCGGACGGCGGGCGCAGGAGGCAAGGATTGAAGTGCAAGATGACGCTTCCTCTCTCCCAACTGCCAGAAAGCGCAACCGATGGATGGCCGTCACAGCCGCCACTTGTGTTTTGGTTGTAGGTGTTGCGGTTTCGTACGCGTGGTTCTCCCGGGATGCCGTTCCGTCAGTCCGGATCGCCGTACTGCCATTTACGAGTTATTCCGAGGATACGAATGACCAACGAGTCGCGCGCGAACTGACCGATAAGGTGACGAACGAATTCGTAAAGATTGAGTCGTTCGACGTGGTGCCGAGCACGAGCGCTCGCCAATTCGACGAAACCCGCCCTGGCGTTCGTGAAATCGCAACCGCACTGGGTGCGGACGTGTTGCTAGAGGCGCGAACGACACGAGTCGGTAACCGAGTGCAGGTCGAGATTCGACTTTCCGACGGCGCATTGAATAGAAAGTTTTGGGTCGGCGATCAATTCGTCGGCGACAACGTTCAGGAGCTTGCGAGTCGAATTGCGTTCGAAGCGAGCAAGAAAGTCGGAGAGAAATGGCGACGCCAGGGGGTGGTTAAACGCTGAAGGCTTCGATTCGCAGAGCGTTTGCATAAGCGAGTACGTAGCTCCCTGCGACATAGCAAGCGCCGACCGTAAAGCTATTGAGCGGCTTGAGC
This sequence comes from uncultured Steroidobacteraceae bacterium, assembly GCA_964597495.1. GTDB lineage: Bacteria > Pseudomonadota > Gammaproteobacteria > Steroidobacterales > Steroidobacteraceae > CAZQYC01. The sequence continues at coordinate 19,605 of CAZQYC010000072.1, forward strand.
TTATAAAGCGCGCCGACAAAGCCGCCGGTGATCACGATATACACGCTCCACTCCACCATCGGCAGCGGATGGAATCCGGACCAGCGCGCGATGTTGCTGCCGATGACCAATAGAACACCGATCGTCGTTGCCTTGAGCCAAGACGCCTTCGCCGGTTCCAGGAACACGACGCTATAGTGTGCGATCGCGCAAGCGGACATCGTGAGCGTGACAAAGAGAGCCGGATGCATATTTTTTATAACGCGAATTTCCCCGGACTCCGCGAAGCACTTTGCGTGCCAGTTTCAAGATTTGTCAGCGTGGCCTCATTTTTCAGCCATTTAGCGGCCGCAAAATGGTACGCCGAGCACGAATCGGGCGCCGAATGTAAGAACCGTCGACGATCTTTCGTG
>CAZQYC010000073.1:0-19796 GCA_964597495.1 uncultured Steroidobacteraceae bacterium
AGAAGGATATGCAGAAAACGATAGGGATGGGTCGAGGTGCTCGAGGGCTTTAAATAAGTTCCGATTGCTTATCTACGTGCGCCCAGTCTCGCCAGCATCTCGGAGAGCTCCTCCGGAGAGATATAAAAATGTTCGCACACGCGTCCCCATAGCATCACGGTAGGGACGTTCCTGTCGCCTCTTTCTTTCTGTGTCTCGTGCAGCACCCACAACACGACTCGTTCCTTATGAGTCAGCCCATCGCGAACGTCGGGTAGTTGATAGTCCATCATCGGTTTCTGGAGTGGCGAATACCGGCAAGGAATTTTTCCATCGGTTCCATTGCCGGTATCCGTAGCGCTTGGAGCGGGGTTATTTGCCGCTTTCGTTGGCCGCGAGATCCGCTTTGTAGTGGCGCGCGCCTAAGAGGTATTGCCAAGCGGCCAGCAGCGCGACGAAAGAGACGCTGATCATGGCGACGCGCAATCCTTCGGCTTCGCCCATCTCGTAGTTCTTGGAGAAGATGTCCGCGAGCGCTCCCGTTATCGTGGGGCCAAGGCCAAGTCCGAGGATGTTGAGGACAAAGAACAGGACACTGGAAGACAATGCCCGCATACGCATGGAAACCACGCTTTGCACCATCGCCAAGGTGGGGCCCAAGTAGGTGATCGAGAAGAACAGGGCAATGTTCGCCAAGACAATCGCCGCCAATGAATTCGGCACCAGAAAAGCGGCAACGTTGAAGGGTAGGGCGATCGAAACACATATCGCCGGGAACCAGGCATACCAGCGCACGTCGCGTCGCGCCAACCGGTCGGTGAGGAAGCCGCCCAGCAAAGCACCGCCCGCGCCGCCGATGGCTTGAGCGATTCCCAGTTGCACGCCGATCGCCGCCGTGTTCATTCCATGCACGCGGGAAAGAAAGGGGGCTAAGAAATTGGCTGCGTAGAGAACGAAGGCAGTGAAGCCGGATGCCAGTGCGAGATGACGGAAAGAACGTCGGCTCCACATGACTCGGAGAACTTCTCCCAACGGTACGGTCGGCGATGTCTCAACAACGCCGTCGGCCAGCCCTCGAGGCGGTTCTTTCAATTGATGCAATAGAATTGCGGCAAATAAAATTCCCGGCAAACCGATGACCATGAACGTCATCCGCCAGCCGATGTGAGGCTCCAAGAGACCGCCGATCATGAAGCCGGTCATGATGCCGATGTAGATCCCGGTGTTATAGACCGAGAAGGCGCTGGCTCGTGATTTTTTGGGATAGAGGTCGGCAATGATGGAATGGGCCGGAGGGCTGCAGCCGGCTTCGCCGACGCCAACGCCCACTCGCGCGAAGAACAATTGGACGAAATTCTGCGCCATGCCGCAAAGCGCGGTCATGCCGCTCCAAATCGCCAAACCGCCGGCAATGATGCGGCTTCTGTTGCTATGGTCCGCCCAGCGGGCTATCGGGATGCCGAGCACGCAATAGAACAACGCAAAGGAAAGCCCGCTCAACAAACCCAGTTGAAAGTTGGAAAGATGAAGATCGGCCTTTATCGATTCCTGCAAAATAACGACGATCTGGCGGTCGATGAAATTAAAGGTATAAACGAGGGTCAGCAGCGCCAACATGTAGTTGCGGCGCGCTTGGGTAAAGGCGGCGGCCGGGTCCGACGGTGGGGTGGTCATTCTTACTCCTGCTTCGCGCTCGGTTAAAAGCGCCCATTATATTTGGATAAGTAGATTTGGATAGGATTTGCCGGGTGCAAGTTTCTCGATTGTATATCGTTGGACCGCGGACCTGCCTGCAAATCGGTGTCTTTGCCGACCGCATCCTTTACTATGCGACGCCAACGGGAGATTAAAAGCAGAACGAGATGACCCGCGAGCGCATTCCGCTGGCGAGTGTCTTCTCCGCGTCTTAGGGGGTATCCATGGCTGACACGCAAACTTCATCGGCGTCGAATCCGCAAGTAGTGGTGGATAGGTTGCTTCAAGCGAAAAAGCGCTTCGAAAACATGCGGACGGCGTTTTCGTTTCGTTGGTATTGGTTGGTGCTTTGCGCCCTCATCTGGGGTGGGTTTGGCGTTGCAGCGGCGTATTCGGAGAACGAGAATTTACTTTCGATCAATGGATTGAGTTATCTCGGCGGCGGCCTTGTGTTCGGCGGCTTCGCGTACTGGGTAGTGATCGCCTACTGCAAGATGCTCTCCGGCGCCATGATCCGGATTCAAGACTCTCTCTTGACCGGTGCCGGCATCGAGAAACTGCAAGAAACGTTGGAAGAAGATTTTTTCACCAAGCTGGTGAAGATCAATTTCAAGTATATCGACCAATACTATCTTCAAACTCAGTCGCAAGCGGATAAAGCTTTTCTACTCACTTGCTTTGTGGCAACGATCGGCCTGCTCACGGTCATCGCCGGAATCGTTCTGATGTTCATGGGCAAGACTACGCCTGCCTATCTTTCCGCGGGGTCGGGCGTTATCGCGCAATTCATCTCTGCGGTGTTCTTTTATCTCTATAACCGCACAGTCACGAAGATGGCGCAGTACCATCAGAAACTTGTGATCACGCAGAACATCGGGTTGGCGATGAAGATTGCCGAAGGATTGCCGGAGCCGGCGAGGGTCGAGGCTCAGAAAGAGCTCGTTATGAGGCTAACGGACGATGTAAACAGGCACCTAACCGAACTGCCGGGAAACGAAGGTCGGTTCGCGAAGTTACCGAAGCCGGCCGCTGCTGAGCGAAGCCCCACGGCACAAGCGGCGCAATAGGAGGCTCGTTGAGCCACCGCTTTCGAGAATTTGTAACTATAGATGTTGCGTTGGAGTCGGCGACTGTGAAGTCTCTCACATAGATTCCACTGGACCGCCGCTACCTTTGGCGGGAGGTTTGATGCTAGTTGTGCCAATTCTTAGGGAAGGTCTGATTTATTACGTTTCGTCATTCCGGCGTACTGGAAATTGCTCCTGCATTTCCAGCATGACCTTCGTCCCTGAAGGCCCAAGGTCGGAATCCATCTGAATCCATAAGATGGACACCGGCCTGCGCGGGTGTGACGAAATCAGAGTTTCCTTAGACGTAGCAGCGGGGGCTTATGCGAATTCCTGATAGGCGTTTCCTAACGGTTGCGATCGCGTTTGCGGGTTATTTTGTCCTCGGCGGTTGTGCATCGATGAGCAAGGACGAATGCATGACGGTCGACTGGAGAACCGTGGGGTACGAAGACGGCGTGGCTGGTTACTCCGGAAATCGCATCGCCCAGCATCGCAAGGCATGTGCGAAGCATGGCGTTACGCCGGACCTTCCTGACTATCAGGCAGGCAGAGAAGCGGGGCTGCATGAGTTCTGCAAGCCGTCGAACGGCTTTCGCATCGGCGCGCGCGGCAACGGCTACGACGGAGTTTGTCCGGCCGAGGTCGAGCGGGAATTTGTTGCAGCTTACGAAACAGGGCGGCAGCTCTACACGCTCCGAACTCGCGTATCGACCACTGCCAAGCGAATCGAATCGCTGCATGCGGAGATCGACGACATCGATGACCATTTGCTGGCGGCAGCGGCCGAAATCATGAAGTCCGACACGAGCGTCGAGCGTCGTGCGCAGTTGGTGCTCGACACTAAGCGCATGGCCGAACGGCGTGGCGTGGCCAAGTCGGAAATTCCCGAGATCGAAGCAGACCTCGCTCACTATCAGCGCGACCTTGCGGACTATCGCGCGCACCTCAACTACGTGGAATAGCCGAGTAACCAACGGCGTCGGAATCTGGCACCATGGCGCGGTGAAACTGTGCAGAGCCGACAAAGTAATGCTGACCGGAATATTGACCACGGTAGCTGCGGTCATGCTTTGGGGTCCTTCGCTGCTCTCGATCGGGCTGCCGGTCGGGATTCTGCTGGCATTGATGATCGACGGTATCGGCAGGCCTTCATCGAGCGTCCTCTGTCCGACCGTTTCCCGCATCGAGGATAGCGGCGATTGCGTCGCCATTACCTTCGATGACGGGCCGGATCCCGAGGTCACACTGCAAATTCTCGATATCTTAAATGCGCATCAAGCGCATGCCACGTTCTTCGTAATAGGAAGGCTGCTTGAGCAGCATCTCGACGTGGCGCGCCGTGCGCTCGCGGACGGTCATGAGTTGGGCAATCACTCATGGCGCCATGCTTACTTTCAAAGCATGTATTCGACCCGTACGCTGACGCTCGACATCGATCGTGCGGCTAGCATGCTCGCGTCGTTGGGGTTGCAGTCGACGCCGCTATATCGCGCTCCGATAGGTATCAAAAGTCCTCCGCTGGCAAGAGTTGCGCTTGCTCGTGCGCTCACCGTCGTGGCTTGGTCCATACACAGCCGTGATACCATCGACATGAATCCGGAGCGCGTCGCTGCTCGGGTGTTACGCCGCATTAAGCCGGGTGATATCGTGCTGCTGCATGACGGACATGAGCGAGCCGGCCGTCACCGCACCTGTTCGATGAAGGCGTTGCCGATTATCTTGGCCGGACTCAACGAAAGAAAATTGCGAGCCGTGACGGTATCGCAGTTGCTTGGCAACTCCCGTTTGCGAAAGACGACTGCCTTGGCTCCCTGAGTAGTGGTGAATGTGAGTGGCGGTGAATGCTCGGGGCAATCATCCGAACGGCGATGTCGGATGATGAGATTACCGATCGAACACCGTCCGTCGGCGAATAGTGGAGAGCAAACGACTACGTTATCATTCAGGTAACGGAGTAGCTTCTCTCTTGGTTCTTTGTTCGAATTGGCACTATAAAATATCGACACCTCTCAAGGAGTGTCATCCATGCGTCACGAAGTGGACACCCAAGTCGTCAGCGATGTCATCAAAGAGATCGAATCCGCCTGTGGAGCGGCGCTGCCCGACGTAAAACGGCGAGAGATCACGCAGCGGGTGAATCAGCTGCTGGCGGACGCCACCGATTGGCGCCGCCCCATCGAACACAAGCAAGTATCGATTTTGCTGTCGGATCTGCGTGGGTTCACGGCATTGGCCGAACGCTATAACGCGAGCGACGTCATCGGGCTCTTGAACAGATACTTCTCGCGGATGTGCGAGGTCATTTTCCGTTACCAGGGGACGATCGACAAGTTCATGGGTGACGGCATCATGGTGCTATTCGGCGCGCCCGAAACAGGGAGAGACGACTTGGTGCGGGCCATCGCGTGCGCTACCGAAATGCAGCGCGTGATGAATGAAGTGAACGACGTCAATCGCCGGCTCGGCATGCCTCAGCTTTTCATGGGAATCGGCATCAACACCGGCGAAGTGGTGGCGGCCAGCGTCGGTTCGGAATTGCATCGAGAATATACTGTCATCGGCGATCACGTTAACTTGGCATCGCGCATCGAGGCGCATAGTTTGCGAGGCCAGGTTCTGCTCAGCGAGCATAGTTTTCAACTGGCGAAGGAGTACATCGAGATCGGCGAGCAGAAGGAAGTGATGGTCAAGGGCAAACGCGAGCCGGTCAAGCTCTACGAACTCAAGTCGACGCGCCTGCCGCAGTACATGGAAGTGCCGGTCAGGGAAGTGCGCCGGAGTCCGCGAGTGCCGACCAACATGCCGCTCGTGTTTCAAGTCGTGGACGGAAAAAGTGTGCTGCCCGAATTTCATCGCGGTCAGCTCACCGACATTTCCTACTCGGGTATGCGCGTGGTGCTCAAGAATCGGGTGCCGGCCAATACCGAAATCAAATGTTCCGTCGCCTTGTCGCTCTTAAGCCCGGAAGTGACCGATATCTATGCGCGTATCCTTCGCGTCACCGAGTCGTCGGAAGATTACGAATGCAGCCTCGAGTTCACGTCGATCGATCCGTACGGGCAAAAGGCGGTGCAGCAGTTCGTGGATCAATGCGTGAGTTGATGCGCGGACGGCGGTTGAGACGGTTCTCCGACTTTCTTGATTCCCTCGCGGGAGGGTTAGGGAGAGGGAACCAAGGCATCTTCATGCATCGAGCGCCTTCGGCATCGCCGCTTTCGCCGCGGCTTCTTCCAGCAAATACTCCACCGCCGCCAGATCGACGGGTTTGACGAGATACCGATCGAATCCGGTATTGAACGCGCGTTCTTTGTCAGCGGGTTGTCCGTATCCGGTGAGTGCGACGAGCGTCGGCGCTTGCATGCTCGCTGCGCGGAGACGTTGCGCGACGGCATAGCCGTCCAACTTCGGCAGTCCAATGTCGAGAAACACCACATGCGGAGCGAAGCGCCGGGCCGCATCTAGCGCTTCGACTCCGTCGTGCGCGGTGCAGGTTACGTGCTGCATACCTTGAATCAGCATGGCAAGGCTCTGCGCGGCATCTTTATTGTCATCGACGATGAGAACCTTGAGGGCCGTCGTGGAGGCTGCACGTGCGGGAGCGGCGTCGATCTCTTCCTTGGGTGCAAGCGCTACCGGCAACCAAATCGTGAAAAGACTGCCCTTGCCTGGGGAGCTCTCAACGGCGACTTGCCCGCCGTGCATCGAGACCAGCCGTTCCACCAAGGCGAGTCCTATTCCGAGTCCTCCTTGCGAACGGTCGAGAGTTCGATCCGACTGCGTGAAAAGTTCGAACACGTGTGGCAGCAACCCGGGGTCGATGCCGATGCCATTGTCTTGAACGTCAATTCGGATTTTGTCGTCCGCACGGTTGATCGAGAGGTCAATCGAACCGCCATCGTCCGTGTATTTTGCCGCGTTGGTCAAGAGATTCACGATTACCTGCTCGAGTCTCGCGCTGTCGCCGTTCACCCAAACGGGTTGCGACGGCAGCGATAGCTTAAGACGGTGCCCGTGATGTTCGATGAGCGGCCGTATCGTTTCGACGGCGCGGTCGACGACGTCGCCAAGGGCGACTCGTTTCATTTGCAATTGAATTCGCCCGGTGGTGATGCGCGATACTTCCAGCAAATCGTCCACCAATCGCGCGAGCCGCGCAGTTTGCCGCTGGATGATGGCCGTGGCCTGCTGAAAGGTGGGGCTGGTGATTTGCTCGCGCTGCAGAAGGTGGACGGCGTTGGTAATCGGCGCCAGCGGATTGCGCAATTCATGCGACAGCATGGCGAGAAACTCGTCCTTGCGCTGGTCGGCTTCCTTGAGTTTTTCCTCGCTTTTGCGCAGGGCTTCCTCCATTTCCGTGCGCTCGCTGATGTCGGCGATGGCGGCGACGAAACCGACGATATTGCCGTCCGCACTTTTCTCCGGCGCGTACGAACAATGCATAACGCGTTCGCCGTCGGATTGCCGCACTCGGATATCGAACTCCGCCCGATCGCCTTTCAGCACTGCGGCAATGTGCGGAGCGACGGCGGAATACGTTTCCGCTCCGAGCACTTCTGCGAGGTGGCGTCCTCTTAATTCATGGGGCAACATGCCGAATCGAGCGGCGTACGGTTCATTCACGAATTTATATCGCGAGCCCGTATCGCAGTGTGCGATGTACACGGGCGCCGTGTCCGTAATCAGCGAAAGCTGTTCCGCATGTTGCTGCAAATGGCGCTCGCTGTCGCGCAGCGCGGTTTCGGACCGTCTGTGCTCGATGCCGAACGCGAGTTGGCGGGCGATTGCCAGGCCAAGATCGAACTCTTCATCGCGAAACGAATGCGGCGTCTTGAAATACGCCATGAATTTTCCGATCAGGCGATGCCCGGATGTCAGTGGGATAAATAGGAGAGCCGCGATTCCTTCCGCTTTGACGGTTGACTTGAGGGCAGAGTCGATGTTGGCGGTGTCGATATCGTCGATGGCGAGCGGCACAGGATCGACATCGTCTTGTTTCCACGGCGAATGTCCTTCGACGGCGTTGCGATACTCTTTAGACAAACCATGCCAACCCACGAAGCGCATTACTCCCGTTTCGTCGAACAATAAAATCGAAGCGCGGTCGCAATGCAGGGCATTTTGTATCGAGAGCAGCGCCGCTGCGTAGATATCGTCAAGCGAACCGGCCCGCTGCAGGAGATCGGTTAGCCTGTAAAGCGCATCTTTGATTCTGGCGTCCTCGATCGACCGAAGCTCCGCATGACGGCGCTCGGTGATTTCCTCGATGACCACATTGATGGCCATCGTTCGACCTTCGCTGTTCTTAATAGGATGCCAACTGCTGTTCCAAATCCGGCGTACGCCGGGCTGCGCAAGCGTTTCTCCTTCGATTTCCACGTTGAGCGTCGACGCACTGACGGCCAATACATGCCGGCATACCCGTTCGCCTTGTTCCGCGAGATCCGGCACGATTTCCGAAAAAGGGCGCGATAAATGCCGTGCCGCGGGAATCCCGTTAATTTCCGCCAAGCGCTCGTTGACGCGAATGAACTTCAGATCGGTATCCAATAAAGCGAGCCCGATAGGTGCGGTTCGATAAAGATTGCTCAACTCGTCGAATTGCGCCTGCGATTTCTGCTCTTCGATGCGCCGCTGCGTCACGTCGCGCGTAAAGCAACGCATGTGCTTGAGCACGCCGTCTTCCCAGAGAGCGCTCGAGCTGATTGACGCGAAGCATACCGAACCGTCCTTGTGCCGCAATCTTGCTTCGTGCGAATCCAGCGACTCGCCGTTCCGCAACTTGGCGAGAATCCTATCGCAGGTCTCTCGATCGACATGGAAGTTGCCGATCGACTGTCCCACGTACTCGTCGCGCGCATAGCCGAGCATCCTAAGCTCGCTCTGATTGGCCCACTGAATGATCCCCTGCGCGTCGACAAAGTGAATGCCGATCGGCGCGTCTTCCAAGAGCGTGGTTAGAACATGGTCCACTCCATAAGTGGACGTTCCGTTCCGCGCAGGAGCCGTCGAAGGAGATTTCGACGCCGCAGAGGTAGGCGTGTCGGATACCGAGTGCCGGCCCGCTGTCTCGACAGACGCATTCATGTGAGCACTCTCGCAGACGGGCGTTCGATGGACTTCGTTGAGTGTAATGGAGGAAACACATTAAATACGGCATTCTCACCGTCGTCTGTAGGACTTCTCCGATGATGACGCAAGTCTGTCATTCCTTGTCCCTTCTAGATGGATTCCAATTTAGGCCTCCATGGATGGAGGTCATGCTGGCCATGCAGGAACAATTCTCAGTGAGGCTTCGTCGGTATCCGGTGGTGGACGAATGGCTTTCGAAGAACCTCGAACAGCAGTCGTTCCCTGAACCAGCCGCAAAATAAGCGCGCGAATTCCAGCTCAACCCGCCTTGAGAATTCCGCGACGTGACCGAACTCCGGATTTTGCATAGCGCGACTTGCTAATCTCGCCGCCGCTCCGCAAGAGCAGCCTATCCGGACCTTCGTGCTATTCCTCCCTTTATTCGACGCGCGTCGACTACGTGCCCCATGACCAAGACCATTCTCTTTCAGCTCGCAAGGCGGCTCTTTTTGATTCTGACTGTGGCATGGCTGATCGATTTCTTTGCCGTGCAACGCCTATCCGATGAGTATTTCGACATCGGGAAGCAAACCGAGATCGTAATCGCCCTGGTGCTGGCATGGTTTTATTGCATGCCGCTCGCGCCGTGGAAAGTGGCGATCGACTGACGGTTCGCTTCTCCGTCGCGTCGCCCATTTATTGGGCGGGCGGTGTCAAGGGGGGGACTTTTCCGCAGGAGTGTCGAAGTTCATTCTGTTCGAATCCAATCGAATTACTTAGAATGCGCGCCCTATGAAGAAAGCAATTGCAATCGTAGGCATGGCGTGCATCGCAGGCGCGTTATTGAATCCGGCGTGGGCCGCCGACGAACGCTTATCGCAAGAGCAGCTCGTGTCGACGCTTGGCTGCGTAATGCTTGCGCAAAAATACGTGGCGGCCGCGGCGATTCTCGAGAGTCGGGTTCCTCGTAAGGACGCTGTCGTCGCATTGGCGGTCACCAAATTGCCGAATCAAACTCCGCAGGAGGCGTTGCGCGACGCCGAAAGGATATTGGATGACGTGAGTCGGCAGCCGACGCGCAATGCAGATACGTTAAGCGACGAAAAATTTTCCGGCTGCGTCAAAGCGCAAGCGTTGCCGCTAAATGAGCGCCTCGCGCCGCCGTGCTGGCGTGTGCTTCCGCTGCTCAACGAGGTCATGAACGGACGTAAGAAAGGGGTTACGAAGGAACGCGCGCTTAAAGGGTTGAAGGATGCGAAAGGCGTTGAGGAGCTGAAGCGCCTCGACTGGAAGGCATTGGTGGACCGCGCCTATCAGTGGGACCGAAGCGCCAGCGAGTTCAGCGTCGGCGAAGTCATCAAATGCGGCCAATCCGGCTGAGCCCGTTTTTACTATGTCTATGTTCTGCGTTGGCGTTGTCCGGCAGCCGCGCCGAAAGCCCTGCCGAAAGTCTTAGTCGCGATCATCAACGTTCGGTTTATCAACTTAGGGCTTACATGCAGGCGGCCACCGCCGTGTTGCCGGAGCAGCAGGCGTATGCATTGTCGAAAATCGAAAACGAGGGTAAGCGCAATCTCGCGATGAGCTACTACTTGCGAGCCGGCAAGGACATCGCGAAGCGCTGGAGTTGGACGCGTGCGGAGATCGATGCCTATGCGCGGACTCCCGAATTCAAGCAAGCAGAGAGCGAGATTCAAAATATCGCCTTGCGCTTCGCAAGGGAGAATCCTTCCTATGTACTTCATGTAAATACGCAGGTGAGGAGTCTGGAGGAACAACTCGAGCGCTGGCAAACCGTGCAGTCGATCGACACCGCCGCCGACGAATTGCGTAGAGCTGTCGCCGTCGAGTTGCGGCGACGGGATTACGGGATAGCTCCCGATGACAAATCGCTCACCCAGTATCTAAAGTTCCTGATCAGTTGGCGGCCTTCGCGACCGCCGACGCTGGCGGCGCCGGGGTTGTCGTTGCATGGAAGAGGGCGTGCCTACGACTTTCAGATTCTGAGCGACGACGGTCGGGTTGTGGCAAGCGTCGATTCGTCGACCGTTCAGACGGTATGGGATGCCGAAGGCTGGACGGAAAAACTATCTCGTGCCGTACACGGCGCCAGCGACCGATTCGTGGGTCCGCTGGAAATTCCTCGCGAACCGTGGCACTACGAGTATCGCCCGTAGTTCCACTCCGTCGTCTCAAGTCCTTTCGTCGGCGTCGGTCGTGACTCGGTCGGCGGTGGCGTTGCCGGTAACGCGGGTTCTTTTTTCTTGCAGCCTTGTACCGGAGCAAACAGGACCGACGCAAACAGCGCAAACAGCAACGCTGCATATCCACGAAATCGCTGGCTCATGGTCTGCCCCTCCCATTCGAGTGCCCTCTAAGAGTAACCGAGCATCGCACGCTGGGTTCCCGGCAGCATCGTCGGCGAACAGTTTTGGATCGCCGCGATAGGGAACTTACCTTGGCCGGGTGAGTTACAGCGTTAATCATCATTACTCTATGGAGGGAGCGGCCCATGGATCCCTGTGAGGTTTGCGGCAACCGTTACGACAAGTCGTTCTATGCCATCGTTGCCGTCGCTTCCGACTTGGCGCCGACGTGCGCATCGCAAATGCCGAATCATCGGTCATGACTTGGAAGCGAACGGAGTCATATATTGCTGCGCCCACTGTATAAGGGAGTCGGGCGAAAGAACGCCGAAGGATCGAAACTAACGGCTGACGCAGTAGTGGCCACCGCCGTCAGCGCATGCACCCTGTTGCTCGGCGCGACGTGTGGAGCGGAACGCTGATCACGGCGTTGCTATTTCAGCCGGGGCGCTCCTCCTAACATACGCATCGTTATTTCGGTATTCCGCGCCGGAGCGATCAAGAGCCTCAACTAAAGACTTCTTGATATTCACTGACGAAGTCACTACGACTTCGCGGTGCATTGTGAACAGCGGAGCGGAAAATTAGTCTACGGAGCGATTATTACCGCTATTGCATCTGTGCAAGCGGAGTGTTGAATGCGACAATTCCGCACCGATCCCATCGTTCATCGAAACTTTTGCTCCGTCCTTCGGTGACCGGCGAGCAAGGAATTTCATTTAATGACCCATAGCGCGAAACACGGCCTCGGTCGCGAGCACCTTGATCTTGGGCACGAGCAGCGCGTGTCGAGGAAAAAGAATGCGACCGCCTTTTCATGCAGTCGGCGAGGGTCGCTCTTGGTGATGGGTTCGTTGGCCGTGTTTTTCACTGCCGGGTGCACCAAGCAGCAAGCTGCTGCGCCACCTCCGCCGGAAGTGAGCGTGGTCGTCGCTCAGCCGTCGGCGATCGACAATATCGCGGAAGTATCTGGCCGAGTGCAGGCGGTGCGCACCGCGCAAGTGCGCGCACGCGTGGACGGAATCATTCAGCGCAGACTGTACTCCGAAGGCAGCGACGTCAAAGCGGGGCAAAAATTATTTGCGATCGATCCGCGCGAACACACGGCGAACGCGAACGCCGCGCAAGCGGCGCTGGTGCGTGCGGAGGCGACGGCAGCAAACGCCGTGCAAGATATCGAACGCTATAAGGGGCTGATCAAAGAGCACGTGATCAGCCAGCAAGCGTACGATACGGCGGCCGCTAATTTGCGCACGGCAGAGGCCGATGTCGCGCAGGCTCGCGCGCAAGTCGAGAAGGCGCAATTGAATTTGAGCTATACGACCGTGACGGCGCCGATTTCCGGACGCGCTCGTCGCGCGGAAGTCACCGAAGGCGCCTTGGTGAGCGCCTCGTCCGCCACCTTGCTTACGACCATCGAGCAACTCGATCCCATCTATGTCAATTTCTCGCAGTCGAGCGCCGACCTTCTATCGTTACGACGCGACGTCTCGGCCGGCCGACTGAAGGTTCCCGAACTCGACAAGGTGGAAGTTCGTCTCGTTCTCGAGGACGGCAGCGACTACCCGCTCGTCGGCCACATGAACTTCCTCGATCTGTCCATCGACGAAGATACCGGCACCGCTGCGATGCGGGCTGAGTTTCCGAATCCTCGGCGGCTATTGCTCCCGGGACAGTTCGTACGCGCGCGAATCGCCGCCGGCGTTCGCTCCAATGGAATCGCGGTGCCGCAGCGAGCGGTGAAGCTCACCCCGCAAGGCGCGAGCGTGCTCGTCGTCGACGACAACGGCATCGTAAACACCCGCGAGATCAAAGTCGGCACGCTTCGCGGAGGTTCCTGGTTGGTGGCGGAGGGATTGCAGCCGGGAGATCGGGTGGTCGTCGACGGGATGCAAAAAGTGCAGGTAGGCGGTCCGGTACGCATCGTCACGCCGGAGACCAAGCAGGCTTTGCAAAGCCCGCCTGCTTCCGGCGCCGTGGCCGCGCGCTAGCATTTTATGGCGCCGCGTTTTTTCATCGATCGCCCGGTCTTCGCGTGGGTCATCGCGCTGGGCATTCTCCTGTCCGGCATCATCGCTCTGCGCACGCTGCCGATCGAGCGGTATCCGTCGATCGCTCCGCCGAGCTTGCAAATCTCCGTGGCGTATCCCGGCGCGGACGCGGCGGTTCTTGAAACCAACGTCACGCAAGTAATCGAGCAGGAGCTGAACGGCGTCGACGGGTTTCTCTACATGTCCTCGTCGAGCCAATCGAACGGCACCGCTCAGATTTCGCTGACGTTCGCTCCCGGCACCGACATCGATATCGCGCAAATGAACGTGCAAAATCGCCTGCGGGGCGTCGAGGCGAGATTGCCCGAAGAAGTTCGGCGGCAAGGCATTCAAGTCGTCAAGGCATCGACCGGCTTCCTGTTGATCATCGTGCTGACCTCGAAGAACGGGAATACCGACACCTTGGAGCTCGGAAATTTCGCGGTGACGCGAGTCGTGGATGAACTACGCCGCGTTCAAGGCGTCGGCGACGTGCGGGCGCTTTCCTCTCAGTACGCCATGCGAGTCTGGCTCGATCCGGAAAAACTCTCGGTCTATAAGTTATCGGCGTCCGACGCCTTGACGGCCGTTCGCGAACAGAACAGCCAGTCGACGGGCGGTTCGCTCGGCGATCGGCCGCTCGCCAAGGGCACTGAGCTCAATGCAACGATCGTCTCCGAGGGGCGTTTTACGACGCCGGAGCAATTCGCATCGATTGTCTTGCGCGCGAATTCCGACGGGTCGGTGGTGCGCTTGGGGGACGTGGCGCGCGTCGAATTGGGCGCGCAAGACTATTCGAGAACGTTGGAGTTCAACGGCCGGCCCGCTGCCGGCATGGCGATTCAATTGGCGCCCGGCGCAAACGCGTTGGCGACAGGCGATGGCGTGAAGAAACGCTTGGCGGAACTCGAGCAAGGGTTTCCCGAGGATATCGGTTGGGCGATTCCCTACGACTCGACGCCGTTCATCAGTCTTTCGATTCACGAGGTGATCAAGACGTTGATCGAAGCGATGTTGTTGGTGTTCATCGTGATGTTCCTGTTCTTGCAGAACTGGCGCGCCACCCTAGTGCCGGCGATTGTCGTGCCGATTTCGCTCGCCGGTGCATGCCTTGGGCTCTGGGCGTTTAACTATTCCATCAATGTGTTGACGTTGTTCGGCATGGTGCTCGCCATCGGCATCTTGGTCGACGACGCGATCGTCGTGGTCGAGAATGTCGAACGCATTATGCGAACCGAAGGCTTGCCGCCTTACGAAGCGACGGTCAAGGCGATGATGCAAATTACGCCCGCGATCATCGGCATCACGCTTGCGTTGGTTGCCGTCTTCGTGCCGATGGCGTTCTTTCCAGGATCGACCGGCGGAATCTATCGTCAGTTTGCGATGACCCTGACCTTGTCGATTGCATTTTCGGCATTGCTCGCGCTGACGTTGACGCCCGCCCTGTGCGCGAGCTTTCTGAAACCCCATGCGAAGAGCGATGCTGTGCCTGCGCGCAGCGGGCGTTTCCCGCGCCGCTTTCTCGCGCGATTCAACGACTGGACTTTGCGGACCACTGATAGTTATCAGGCGCGCGTGGGGCAAATACTGGCTCGTCCGCTGCGGTTTCTCGCGCTCTTTGTCGTGCTGGTCGGCATCGCGGTGTTTTATTTCTTCCGGTTACCCGGGAGTTTCGTGCCGACGGAAGACCAAGGCTATTTGATTACCGTGGTGTCGGCGCCGCCTGGCGCTACCGGCGAACGCACCGATGAGGCGATCGATCAAGTGAAGGCGTTTTACCACGAGCAACCGCAGATCTATCGTTACGTTTTTTTGCGCGGCTTTAGTTTCTTCGGGCAAGGACAATCGAACGCCATGTCGTTCGTCTCGTTGAAACCCTGGGATGAACGCCCCGGCGTCGAGAACAGCGCCGGCACGCTTGTCGGCAAGGCGAATAAAACGTATGCCGGGATCCGGCAGGCGTTGGTCTTCGCGTTGAATCCTCCGTCGATTCCGGAATTGGGTGTGGCCGGCGGGTTTACGCTCAAGCTGCAAGACCGCGCCGGCCTTGGAAGCGCTGCCTTGCTCGACGCACGTAATAAGTTGCTCGACGTGGCTCGCAAGAGTCCCCTTCTCGTGGGCGTTCGCCCCGAATCGCAGGACGACGCTCCGCAATTGCGCATCGCCATCGATCGCATCAAAGCACGCGCGCTTGGCCTGAAAATCGCCGACGTAAATTCGACGCTCGCGATTTCGTTTGGTAGTGCCTATGCCAACGACTTTAGCCGCGACGGAAAAATTCTTCGCGTCGTATTGCAAGCCGATGCGGCGCATCGCATGACGCCGCAGCATCTCTTGAATCTCACCGTGCGCAACGAACGTGGAGAAATGGTTCCGTTCGGCGCCTTCACCGCCGTGGAATGGACGGCCGGTGCGCCGCAACGGGATCGATACAACGGGTATCCAGCCACCACCGTTTCCGGATCGCCTGCGCCAGGAAGATCGACGGGTGAGGCGATGGCCGAAATGGAGCGTCTCGTCAAAACGCTGCCGGACGGTTTCGGCGCGGAGTGGACCGGGATTTCTTACGAAGAAAAGCAATCTGCGGGTCAAATCGGCGCGTTGCTTGGTCTTTCCTTGGTCGTCGTCTATCTCCTGCTTGCCGCATTGTATGAAAGTTGGTCGGTGCCGATTTCGGTTCTCCTGGTCGTGCCGCTTGGCGTTCTCGGCGCCGTTTTGTTTTCGATGAGCCGCGGGTTGTCGGCGGACGTGTACTTCAACGTCGGGCTGGTGGCGATTATCGGCTTGGCGGCAAAAAACGCGATTCTCATCGTCGAGTTTGCGATCGAGCAGGAAGCGGCGGGCCAGAGCTTATTCGATGCAACCATGGCTGCCGTTAAGTTGCGCTTGCGCCCCGTCGTCATGACGTCGCTGTCGTTTATCTTAGGGATGCTACCGCTCGTCACTTCAACCGGTGCCGGCGCCGCCAGTCGCATTGCGGTAGGTACCGGCGTCATGGGAGGAATGATTGCCGCTACCCTGCTCGGCGTGTTTTTCATTCCTCTCTTTTATGTTTCCGTGCGCCGTTGGGTGGCGCGGCGCCGGCCGCCGGCGCCCGGCGAAGTGAAGCACTCGATGGAGGCTGTGAAGCCTTAAGTGAGGAAGAAAAAATTAGAGTTAAGGAGAACGCAGTGTGCGCTGGAATAATGCAATGAGGATAGATTTAGAGCCCTCACCCCAGCCCTCTCCCGCAACCGGGTGAGGGCGGCGGCAGCGATCTAAATCAGCTCGACTTGCTCGCCTATTCCTAAAGAACGGCCGCGATGCTGACGCGCATTGCTTGCGCCGTTGAGTAATTCGTTTTTGCGCGCTTGCAACTGCGTGCCGAGGGCTTGCAGGTCCATGTCGGATTTACGCGCTTCGGCAAACATTCCGTCGGGCTGTTCCTCTTCTTTCACATGATGCTTGATCATTTCCGACAACACGTTCATTTTGGAATCGTAGTACTCGTCGTCGGGACCTGATGCTTCGATTTCGGCAATGAGCTTCTTCGCGGTGTCATGCTCGATTTCCGCTTCGTGATGCAGGCTCTTGTCGCCGGTTGCATCGAGAAACGCTGGGTAGAAAAGTTCCTCTTCGATCCGCGTATGCGTTTTTAAGGCTGTGCAAATCTTGCGGGCAAGTTCCGACTTCTTGTCTTCCGAGCGCGCCTTCTCGTATTGCGCGAACCAGCTTTCCACCTCGCGATGGTCCGCCTTCAAGAGAGCGATCGCATCGGACTTCGATGCCGTTCCGCGTTTTGCGGTGGGCTGCGTCTTGCGGGGGTTTCCAGAAACTGAGGTTCGAGTCTTTGCGTTAGGCATGGGAAATTCTCGATGAAAAGCGCCGATGGGAAGTGCGCGAAAAGAAGTGTACGTCGACCAGAAAAAGGCGTTGTCCGCCGCGATCCGTTATTGCTGTAGGACGGTGCCGAAGGCCGTCGCCACCGAAGCAACGTTCTGTTTTTATCTTTTTATAAGAAAGGGGTCGGTTCTAGCCAGCGGTGCGTTACCGTTTACGGCAAATAGCCCCTGAACGGCAAGCGGTAACATACAAAGAATAGTGCCGATTTGTGCGCGCACTTCGACAAAGTTCGTCAGCAATAGGTGAGGCACCAGCATGCACAAGCCGAATAGCCAGAATCGCTTCATCAGTTCCGAGGCCGACTGCCATCCGAACAGACTCAGCACCAGCAACAATCCGTGTGCGAGAAGCGGCGGATAGGTAATGCCGTGCGATTTCGCCACGTCGAAATTCCGTTGCAGCTGTGTTACTAGGTCGATCGGCTCTTGGCCGCCTGGCAAAAGAAAGAGCAAAACGCCAAGCGTCAACGCGCCGACGGCGCCGATGGCGGCGGTAGTGAATGTGGGTCGAATCCAATTGTCCCAGCGCACGGCGGCGAACCACACCATACCTGCGGCCAGGATGGAATCCAATTTAATGACGATGGCAAGCACATAAAAGCAGCCGAATGCCAGCAATCGATTTTTCGCTGCCGCCCAGATCATTGCCGGCCACAGAATCAGCATAGGGCGGTCCCATGGATGAAAGTGGTGATCGAGCATGGTAAGCGGCAGCAACGTGCAGAATAGCAGCACGCCGGTGAGCGCGAACGTGGAGGAGAAGCTCGACTTCAGAAGATAGTAGATCAGCACGAGCGCGACGAAGGTGCAGATCAGGTCGATGATGCGGTAGATGGAATCGGCAGGTTTGCCCAATTGCTTGCTGAGCATATCGGCGAACAGCACGACTGCGACACGGATATTCAAATTGTTTGCGCCGAGATCGTTCCAGTGTTTCCCTTCCGGCGGCGCATTGTGCAGGATCGCCTCATGCATTTGCTTGCGTCTCCCGTCATTCTCGCTCGAATAGACGGTCAGGTCGCCGATGATCTTGATGAGGGTGATTGCGCACATTGCGCAGATGAGCGAAATGGCGAGAAATTCGCCGAGACTTCGATAAGCGCGCGGGATTGGCGGAAGGAGAGCGGGGACTGACAATGTCGATTCCGGAAAAACGTTTTATCTGCGAACTTGAAGCTTAGCAATCGTCTTTCCGTGTGACTAATCCGTTGCTACATAACAAGAACCGTAGACGAACGTTCAATGACTACGTTTACGTTGACGGTGGGTTGGAGAGTCGGACGGAGCGTTGGAATCGCTTGACGGAGCTCTCAATGAAAGAAAGGCGCACAACAGCAAGTGAATCTTTAACCATAAAACACCTGGTCGCGATCGAAGCCCTAGCCGTGCGCGGCGCAGGATCGCAGTCAGTATTCCGCCGCGGAGTAACCAGCGCTTCCGCCTTGTTTCATTTGCCATTCGTTCAGTACCGATTTTCGGAAGAACGCGAGGCGCGGATTTCGACCTGAGCTGCGGCGGTCCGATGAATGCGATGATGTAAGCCAGCCGATCACGGTCCGATCGATTGGGCAGCGCCGCGTGCAGTGTGCTTCCGTCGTGCAGAATGCAAGTACCTGCCGATGCGGGCTGCGTATCGGCCAATGTTGCATCGAAGGTGCCGGCTTGGCATTCCATCGCATGCATGCGGGGATCGTCGTTCAGCTTATGGTGCGGTAACACGGGTCCGCGATGCGAGCCCGGAAGGTAGCGCATGCAACCGCTTTCCACGGGCGTATTTTGCAGCGGCATCCAAAAACTGATTTGCCGGTAACGAAAAAGAAAATGGGAGTGATGCGCGTCGTCTTGATGCCAGGGCGTGGCCGTGCGGCTGTGCGCCGGTTTCAAGATGCTGTGATCGAAACTGAATTGCGCATACGGGCCGAGTAATTGGCGTGCAGCAGCGGTGACTCGAGCGAAATAGTCAGTGCGGCGCAGGGCGGGAAGAAAATGCGAAGGGTTCAAGATCTGCGGTTGCAGCATCGCGTCGGCGTCTCCATCTGGTCCCAGCATGTCGAATTGCCTGCCTTCGTCGTGACCTGTCTTTTCGCGAAACAGCGCCATTAGCATCTGTCTGATCCGAGTCAATTCCGGTTCCGTGCAGAAGTCACGAAGCGGCAAATAGCCTTCCTCGGCAAAGCGCTTTACTTCCAAAGCCGAGAGCACCTCGTCGTTATGCGTTTGCACAGTCCTTGATCGCATCACCGAGCGCGTCGTCGAGACAGGGGATGTGATGATTTGCGGCACGTCGAATAGGCAGTGATTTTTACATGGTCAAACTACGGGTTTGGCGGCCGCTTGTCGGTACGGTGGCGAACAGACCTCCGCTCGTCCGTCGGCGACGATCTTGTGACACGAATCGATTCGGGTTTTCCATGCGCGATCCACTTGTCCAGTTGTCCGCTGCCAGCTACGGCGATTTCGGTCGAAGTGCGCTGTTGGGAACCCACGATTTGAACGATCACGAGTTATTCGGCGACCAAGCGCTGGAAGAGTTGCTGGATCGATTTCCGCGACAGCATTTGTATGCGTTGTCGATGGGTCATGACCTAACGCGACCCGAGGAAAATCGCTTGGCGGTGCATGACGGGGTCAGCGGCGCGGAATTGCTGCGTGCCGTCAGAAACGGCCGACTCTGGCTCAATGTCACTCGCGTCGATCGAGTCGATT
>CAZQYC010000074.1:0-8299 GCA_964597495.1 uncultured Steroidobacteraceae bacterium
TATCAAGGACGCGGCGGACGCGGCCCCTTGCGATGCGGCTTCGCTCCGCGGCGGGCTTTGTCGAAGCGATGCGGCCGTTCGCCGCGCGGCGGACGATCGGCTTTGCCGCTTAAAAAGTGCGCGTGTTTCGGACGCGGTGCGTCCGCGCGGCTAATGCGCAGCTCCTGTCCCGCGACCCGAGTCTTCTGCAAATCGCGAAAAATTTGCTTCGGCATGCCTTCGGGCAAATCGACGAAACTGTGATCGTCGCGAATATCCACGCGGCCTATGAACTTGCCTTCAAGCCCCGCTTCGTTGGCGATGGCGCCGACGATGTTGCCTGCTTTCACGCCGTGTGCATGGCCTACTTCGATACGGAATGTCTCTCTCTTAATCTCGTCTCTTTCTTCTCTATGAGAACGCGATGCGGTCTCGGACGAGTCCTCGAATGATGTCGGCGCTCCAAAATCCGCATCGAGATCGGGTTCGACGCGCGCGGCAACGCGCTCCTGCCGAGGTTCGCGCTTAGGAACACGCTCGTCGTGCGCCGCACGTTCGAATTTCTTTTCGACTCTTGCCGGACGTGCATCGCGTTCTGCTGCCTGCGGAGTCCAATTCTTTTTATCGCCATCGCGCCCCGCCTCCAGCAAGAGCGGCGAACGTCCCTGCGCCATGCTGACCAGCGCCGCCGCAATATCGAGCGCGTCGGTTCCGGTTTCCTGGGCGAATTGTTCCGCCAAGAAACGAAACCGTCGCGCCTCGCCGTTCTCGATGGCCGCACCGATCCGTTCCTTGAATTTGGCGATGCGCTGTTGGTTCACGGCCTCCACGGTCGGCATTTGCAGGTGCTCGATGGGCTGGCGCGTCGCGCGCTCGATCACCTTGAGCATGTTTTTCTCGCGTGGCGAGACGAACAAAATCGCTTCGCCGCTGCGGCCGGCGCGGCCGGTGCGGCCGATGCGATGCACGTACGACTCGGAATCGTAGGGAACGTCGTAGTTCACCACGTGGCTGATGCGCTCCACGTCCAAGCCCCGCGCCGCAACGTCGGTTGCGACTAGGATGTCGATTTGTCCGGCTTTCAAGCGAGCGATGGTGCGTTCACGCACGTTCTGCTGAATATCGCCATTGAGCGCATCGACCGAAAACCCGCGCGCGCCGAGCTTTTCCGCAAGTTCGACGGTGGCCTGCTTCGTGCGCGCAAAGACCAGCATCGCGTCGAACGTCTCCGCTTCGAGAATGCGCGTCAGCGCATCCAGCTTGTTCTGCATGCCGCCGACGATCCAATAACGTTGGCGAATATTCGTGGCCGTACTGGTCTTGCTGCGAATCGTAATTTCGGCGGGCGATTTCAAATGCTTCTGGGCAATGCGCCGTATGGCCGCCGGCATCGTCGCGGAGAACAAGGCCACTTGCCGTTGCTCGGGCGCTTGTTCGAGAATCCATTCGACGTCGTCGATGAAACCCATGTGCAGCATTTCGTCGGCTTCGTCGAGAACTAAATAATTAAGATTGCCGAGGTCGAGCGTCCTACGCTTCAAGTGATCCATCACTCGGCCGGGCGTGCCCACGACGACATGCACGCCGCGCTCCAGGCTTTGCAACTGCGGCGTGTAACTCTGGCCGCCGTAAATGGGCAGCACACGAAAGCCGCCGATGTGAGCAGCGTATTTCTGAAACGCTTCGGCCACTTGAATCGCCAATTCGCGCGTCGGCACCAGCACCAAGGCTTGCGGCGTCATTTCACGCACGTCGAGCTTCGACAAAATCGGCAGAGCGAATGCCGCCGTCTTGCCCGTGCCGGTTTGCGCTTGCCCAAGGACGTCTTTACCGGAGAGCAATACGGGAATGGTTTCGGCCTGAATCGGCGATGGCGATTCGTAGCCGACGTCGGCCAGTGCCCGAAGCACGGCATCGCCGAGCTCGAGATCGCGAAAGGTTATGGGAGTGTCGGAAACGCTGGAACTCTCGGAAATAGGGGCTACGACGGCGCGCACGGAAAACCTCGAAAGGGCAGGTGAGGCGCGGAATCGGGCGGGCGCCAAGATGGGGGCGCGGATTCTAACGGCTCGGCACTGAAAAGTCCCAGCTATTGTCGGTGCTTATGACAAGCGAGTTTCAAGCCTGCTTCCGTTCGGAAGCATCCCGAAACTTTCGCCATCCAGGCGTTCTACTGGACGCGTATTGCGCGGGTGCGTGTACGCTCACGCCTAATTTGTCGGCGGCATGCCAACCCCAGCGCGGATCATCCAAAAAGCCGCGCGCAATGGCGATCAGATCCGCGCTCCCGTCCTGCAAAATCTTTTCGGCCTGATCCGCGTCCGTGATCAAACCGACTGCGCGCGTGGTCATCTCCGTCGCCTGTCTTATTTCGGCGGCAAGACTTACTTGATACCCCGCAGCCACCGGCATGGTGACGCCGCTGACCGTTCCACCGCTCGAGGCGCACACAAAATCGATTCCTAATTTTTTCGCAGCACGCACGAATTCGCAGGTTTGCTTTATGTCCCATCCACCCTCGACCCAATCCGTAGCCGACACGCGCATGCCGAGAGGAATCGAGGCGGGCACGGCGGCGCGCACCGCTTGAATCACCGCCAGCGGCAATCGCATTCGATTCTCGAGCGACCCGCCGTATTCGTCGTCGCGTTGGTTGGCGAGCGGCGAGAGAAATTCGTGCAGCAAATAGCCGTGTGCACAATGCAACTCAATCACGTCGAATCCGATACGTACCGAACGCTCCGCGGCCGCGACCCAGGCTGCAATCAACTTTTCGATCTCCGTTCTCGAAAGCGCGTGCGGCGTAGGCCACGTTGCGGCGAAGGGAACCGCACTCGGCGCAACCGTCTGCCATGCATCCTCGGCAGCCGACAGCGGCGCACCGCCATCCCAAGGTAGACGCGTAGACGCCTTGCGGCCGGCATGCGCGAGTTGAATGCCGAACTTTGTCGGTCCCGCCCAGCGACGCGCGGTATGGATCGCATGCGCAAGCGCTGCTTCGCTGTCGTCGCTGTAAAGTCCGAGACAGCCGTGAGTAATGCGGCCGCGACGCTCGACGCCGGTGGCTTCGACCACGACAAGACCGGCGCCGGAGTAGCCAAGTTGCGAGAGATGCTGGATATGCCACTCGTTCGCGGCGCCGTCGCTCGCGCTGTACTGGCACATCGGCGCGACCACCAAGCGATTAGATAACTCCAGCGAACCGATTTTTATAGGCGAGAAGAGCAACGAAGACATGCCGGCACCGTGAATTCGAGAACGACGATGGATAGCGTACGCGAAGGCGCGCATTGCGCAACCGACACAACTAAAAAGCCCTCTCTGCATCCACAGAGAGGGCTGGAGGGGGAATATCGCTCGAACGAACGTTTATGAGCAGGCTTGCGTCATTTCAAAATCGCAACCGCTTGCTTCGCGGTCACGGTATTCGTCGTGCCGTCGAAAGTTCCGCCGGCATAAAACCCCACCATGCGCGTCGCCCCGTTCAAGGATGTCGTCAAGGCCGCGACGAAATCCGCAAAGGTGGCGTAGTGTTGAATGCCGCTCGAGGTGACGATGGCATGCATCGTAGTGCCGCCGGTCGCACCGACGATCATCGGCGACGACGGTAGCGACTTCAGGTCGATCAACATCGGTCCGATATGAATATGATGCCGCAGACCGATATTCGGATCGGCCAGATCGAGCACGAGCCCGCTCGGATTCAAACTACTGAATGGCGCCGCCGTGCCGACCTCCCCCCAGCCTATGCCGAGCTGCGCGCGTGTTTCGGCGAAACTCACGAGCGTGCGCGACTCGAAGTCGGGCGGCGCGGTGCCGAAGGGCGTCACAAAACCGAGAGCGGCCATCGGTTGGCCGGTAAGGATTTGCAGGATGGTCACCGGCGGCGTTTCGATTTCATAGGCCGCCGGATTGGCATCTTGCGCCGGAGAGGCGCCGGTGCCTGCAAAATTAAATGCGCCGACGCGCCGCCCATTGATCGCGGCAAGATTCAACGTGAGCAACCCGGGGTTGTTATTCACGACGGTGCCGAAGACATGCGTCAAATGCATGCGTACGCGGCCTTGCGTGGCATTAAGTACCGTAGCGCCGTTCTGCTGACTTGCCGCACCGTAAGCATGAATCAATTGCCCCACGGACAGCGCCTGGGCGCCGATGGATTGCACGCCTAAGCCGTCCTTGATCACGATCGTCGATGCACCGACTAGAACTTTGATGTCGCCGCGGTCGAAACTCGCGCGATCGTCACGGCCGCTCGCAGCATCTTCGTTGCGGATAAGCGTGCCGCCGCGCACGGTCAATTCATTGCCACTTCGCGACAGGATCGTACCGATCACGGTGTCGACGCCTTGTCCCGGTACGCTCGTGCCGGCATGCACGCGTTCAGCAGTAAACGTTCGATCGACCGTCACCAACGTTCCGAAGGCAACCGTTGCGGTTCCCGCGCCTGCCGCCGCGAGCGCTTGCAATCCAGCCGCACCCGTCGACGTTACTCCGTTCACTTCGAACGCCGTCGCGTTCGTCGTATGAACGACCAATCGACCGTGGCGCGCGCGAGGGTGGTTAAAGGGACGCACGTCAACGGTGTACGTGCTCGCTGCCGTATCGACGCTCACGAGCGGTCCGCGTAGCCTGAGCTCCTTCTCATCGATCGGATCGAGCGATGCGATCAGCGTCGGTCGCGCCGTGACCTTAACGGGCGTCGCCGCGAGATCGACCGTGTTGGTTGCCGCAAGATTGAAATCCAATGTCAGCAGAGCCGGACGTCCGGGCGATACCACCAGGTGATTGCGATTATCGAGAATGATGCGAACGTCGACCACGCCAAGCGGATTACCGTCGGCGCCGACGACCGTTGCAGCAACGGGTTGGCCGTTCTTTTCGACCGTCACCGCAGCGTTGGTATAGTCGAGTCGCAGCGTGCCTTCGACGTAACTGCCGTTCGGAACCGTGGCGGCGGTGATGAATTCGGTGAGATCGACGTACTGCGCAAAGTCGACGCGCGTTTGATTGGGCAGCGTTTCGACCAGCGTGCCGTTGGCGCGCCGCAACGAAAGCGAAACCACGTCGACCGTGTAACTCAAAAAATCGCCGTCGGCATCGGTCATGGCAACGTACGCAACGCCGCATCCGCCGCTACCGCAAATTGCCGTCGAAGGAGGCGCTATCGACTCGGATCCCGACCCTCCGCAAGCCGTAAAGATGAACGCAACACCGAACGTTGCGAGATAAGCTCGCAAGCGAGAAAAGAGTTTCATGGCAGACTCCCGCATAACCATACAAATTGGCCGTACAAATTAGCCGTGACAGCGGCAGAAACGCGCCTAGTCGGCCTCGGTTGACATCGATCGGCAAGAGCGTCGCTTTTGTCGCAGGGCGCAGACGAAGTGAAGGGGCATGGGACTTAGGGCCTGGGGCGCGGGCAAGAAGCAATGGCTTAACTATAGGCTACGTTTTTTAGAATACTATTCGACATCTCTTACCCAGGCCCCAAGCCCCACGTCCCCATGAACATCGAACTCTCCGCACTCGAAGCGCGTGTCATCGGTTGCCTGATCGAAAAGCAAATCACGACGCCGGATCAGTATCCGCTGTCTTTGAATGCGTTAACGAACGCCTGCAACCAGAAAACCAATCGCGATCCGGTGCTCGACCTAAACGAGCGCGCCGTTCAGCAGATCGTGGACGGACTGGTTCGCCGCCACATGGTGATCGAGCGCTCCGGATTCGGCAGCCGCGTGCCGAAATACCAACACGTGTTTTGCAATACCGAATTCGGCTCGTTGAAATTTTCGCCGATCGAAACCGCCATCGTTTGCGAATTCTTGTTACGCGGAGCGCAAACGCCGGGAGAACTTCGCAGCCGTGCAAACCGCATGAGCGACATCACCGACGTGTCCCAAGTGGAGAGTGCGCTGCAGACGCTGATGACACGTCCCGAGGGAGCGTACGTCGCGCGTCTGCCGAAAGAACCGGGGCGACGCGAAAGTCGCTACATGCATCTATTTTCAGGACCTGTATTTTCGGGATCAGGCGATGCAGCGACGGAAACCGAATCCCCCGACAGCAAGCCCATGGAACACAAGCTCAAACAGGAACTCGCGCCCATCGACGACGAACGCCTCGCGCGCCTCGAAGCGCTCGTCGATTCGCTCTGCAAGGAAATCGAATCTTTAAAGAAACGGCTTGGGGACTGACCGGCAGATTTACAGAAAACGACATTATCCTTTTTTGACTTTAGGCAGCTCGCGTTTCACCCAAGTCGGATCGACGGGAATAAAGCCAACAGGCTGCAAAGTATCGGCATCGATTAACGCAACGGCCATGCCGAACCGGTGCCGAGCCGCCAACCAGCGAAGCTGGGCGGCGTCCTTGTCCGTCGCCTCAATGGCGCGTCGAATGAAAGCTTCGTTCTCGCCACTCCCCGTCAATAGCAACTCGAGAGAGGCGCTCGCCTTCTGTATCGAGTCCCTAGCCGTGTCGTAAGATCGGTAGTACGTCGGTTTGGTTGCTGGATTCATACCGGCAATCATCGCGAAAACGAGGTCCGCCAATTCCTTCGGATCGGTCGGTCTTTGCACCGCTATCAATTTGGGTCCAGTCAGGGGCTTCGTTCGGTATTCGCGATCGCTTGCTTGGATAAGATCCTCCGGCTCGAGCTCGATGGCCGATACGATTGCAAGGTGCCCCGCGTCGTAAGCAATAAAGACAGGACGAGACTGCGAGACCACGTAAATGCCGTAGCCCAGCGCTAAAAGCTGCACCCCGCCGACGAGGCAATAGTCCAAAAGAAGTTTGCCGCGGCCCTTGGCAGGGTTGTAGATGAAAAGCGAAACAAGAGGACCCAACACGGCATCGCATCCGACCATCAGCAAGAACAGTTGCATCCCCCCGGTAACCCAAGCGAGTCCGCTCGGAAACCAGACAAGGAATATGAGGAGCGCCGCCACCCCCGTAATCAACAGAGTTGCCGCGAGATGAATAGCGGCGGCGATAAAACGTTCGCGCCAATTGATCGTGCCCATGAATGCAGCCTAACGAAGATAAAGAATTCAAATAGCCATGTCCGTCAGCAAACTCTCGCCGGCTCGGAAAAAACAGCCTCGAAGGCGAGAGCCCAGGAAATTGGGGGCGTATATATCGCCAGTCTGGTTCGAAAGCAATCGCGTGGATCCTTTATTCATCCAAGCTCCGTCTTATTTATGCTTTGTCTCCGCATGCGATTTCTTTTCCATGCTTCTTTCCTTCCTTTCTGCATCTAGTAAAGCCCGTTTGCGCGGCAAACCCCACCGATAGCCGCCGAGCTCTCCGGTGCCGCGAATTACGCGATGGCACGGAATCAAGACGCCGATCCGGTTACTCGCGCACGCGCTTGCCGCGGCGCGTATCGCCTTCGGCGAACCGATGCCTTGCGCCACTTCCGAATACGACACCACGTCCCCGCGAGGAATGGTCCGCAGAAACTCCCACACGCGTTTCTGAAAAGCCGTGCCTTGAATATCGACGGGCAAGTCGGGCTTGACACTTTTTCCGCCGAGCTTCGCATTCAATGCCGCGATCCAGGCTATGAGCCGCGTGTGCTCGGCAGCGGATGGGGTGATCGCCGCCTTCGGGTATTCGCGAACTAATTGTTCCAGCAAATCGCGTTCCGAGCCCCCGAATTGCAAATAGCAAATGCCGCGATCGGTAGCACCGATCAAAATTTTGCCGAACGCGGTATTGGCAAAGGCAAATGCGATGTCGATTCCGCGACCGCCTTCGCGATACGTTCGCGGCGTCATGCCCAAGTGCGCATCGAGACGTCCATACACGGCACTGCTGGATTCGAATCCGGAATCGTAGATCGCGTCGGTTACGGAAGCGGAAGTGCGTAGCTTTTGTTTCAACGCCGTCATTCGCACTTGCTCGGCATATTCCTTCGGCGTCAATTGCAGGAAGGACTTGAACAATCTATGCAGTTGAAATGGGCCAATCCCTGCGCGCTTGCTCAAGGAAGCCAAGGTGTGCGCCGCGGTCGGACGGCTTTCGATATGCCGGCATACGGCAAGCAGCGTGGCGAGCGTCGCTGAGGAAGCAACGACATCGGGTTTGCAGCGCTTGCACGGTCGCAAGCCATCGGCACGCGCAGCTTCGAGTGACGCATAGAAGCGCACGTTTTCGCGTTTCGCACGTCGTCCGGCGCAAGTCGGCTTGCAGTAGACGCCGGTCGTCGTCACGCCGTACCAAAAGCGGCCGTCGTATTCGGCGTTGCGATCGCATAGGGCTTGCCAACATTCCACCGTGTTCATCGCGGCCTCCGAACTATAGATAGGCTGGACAC
>CAZQYC010000074.1:8399-19757 GCA_964597495.1 uncultured Steroidobacteraceae bacterium
GGCGCGGAAGAACTACCTGTTTTTTGCGCCTATTCATCCCGCCTCAAATTGAAGGCGCCGCGCGAAGGAAGGCAATCAACCGCTGTCTGCGAAGGCCAGACTGACGACACCGGCGACGATGCACGTCGCGCCGGCCAGTCGTGAAGGCGCTGCCCGTTCTTTCAGCAGCCGCGCGCCGAAATAAGTGCCGATGAGCGTGGCGAGTTCGCGCGCCGGCGCAACATGGCTGATCGGCGCCATTTGCATGGCAAACAGGACGAGAATGTATCCCAACGGACCCAGTACGCTGACCACGGCTGCTGGCCGCCGGTATGCAACCCATTCTTGCCGCAGCCGAGCCCGATCGAGCCATGCCTGCGGGGTCAATACCAACATCCGCACTAGATTGCCCGCGTAGTCGACGATGAAAGGCGAAATCATCAGGGTCTTAACCGCCCAGCCGTCGTTGATGGTGTAGGCGGCGATGAACATGCCGGTGCCTAAGCCGAAAAAAATTCCCGCGCGCGGCGCTTTGTGCTCGTCGCTTGCGAGCCCGCTTACCAAGACGATTCCACAAACGACCAGCAATACTCCCATAACCGACATCCAGGTTATCGATTCGCCTAACAGCGCGACGGCGAGAAAGAACGAGATGAGCGGACCGGAGCCGCGTGCCAGCGGATAGACCAACGATAGGTCGGAGGCTCGATAACCCGCTTGCAGCATGAGCGAATAACCGATGTGAAGCGACGAGGTGGCCGATAGGGCGAGCCAGTGCACGGCGTGAAACTCGGGTCGTGCCGTCACCACGACCCATACGACGATCGGCAGGTAGACCACCACCGAAAAAAACGAATACATCCAGACAAAATGCCGGGACCCGGCAGCTCGCTTCGCGGCGAGATTCCACGTGGCGTGCGTAGCGGCGGCCAGCAGCACGGCGATGAAAGCAACAATGGGCATAACGGGCAAAGGTCGGTTTCTTAAGTCGGATCATTCTCACTTAAGCGATGCACTATCGTCATGCATCGCGACGTTTTTTCCATTGCCCACACCGCTACACAGTCGCTGAAGTTTCCTTACCTTCGAAGACTTGTGATCGAAATTCAAACGGGTAAGCTCTCCAATCGGAATTCCTTCGGCAAACCCCATCGGTAGAGATGCTTACTAGACGTCACCTTTTAGCGAACAGTGCGCGAATTGCGGGCGTGGCTGCGTTGGGTACGCTAGCGACGCTCCGGGTTGCACTTGCCGGCACGGGCGGCGGCAAGCAATTCACGGCGCCGGTAACCACCCGAGCGGGAAAAATCCGCGGCCTGCTCGTTCATGGCGTTCATGCATTTAAGGGGATTCCGTACGGGGGCTCGGTTTCAGGTCCGCGCCGATTTCTAGCGCCGGCGCCGCCATCTCCATGGAGCGATGTGAAAGAAGCCATCGACTGGGCGCCGCACGCGCCGCAGTCGAATTGGCGCGGCGGCCAGAAGCAAATGGAGTTTTATCGCGTGCTCACTCCTGCCACCACGCAGAGCAGCGAAGATTGTCTGCACCTCAACGTCTGGACGCAGGGGCTTAGTGACGGCGTAAAGCGCCCGGTCATGGTATGGCTGCACGGCGGTAGCTTTGATCAGGGTAGCGGCGGTGCAGTGGGTTACAACGGCTTCGCGCTCGCAAAATGCCACGATGTCGTCGTCGTGACGTTGAATCACCGACTTAACGTGCTCGGTTATCTTTATCTGGGCGATTTCTTGGGCGGCGAGTTTGCGGAAGGCGCGAACGCGGGGCAGCAAGACATCGTTCTAGCCCTCAAGTGGATTCGCGACAACATCGAGCAGTTCGGCGGGGATCCCGGGCGCGTCATGCTCTTCGGCCAAGGCGGCGGTGCGGGAAAAGTGTGCGCGCTTCTTGGGATGCCCGGCGCGAAAGACCTTTTCCATGCGGCTGCAATGCAAAGCGGCGGCACCAGCGGAATGACGCGCGAAACCGCGAACCGATATACGGAGAAGACACTGACGACGCTGGGCATCGGCAAGAACAATGCTCGCGAGTTGCAAAAGATTCCCTTGGATAGATTGATTGCTGCGTACAGCTATGCCGCGCCCGTGATCGACGGCAAGATTCTGCCGGACAATCCCATCGGCAGCCCGCTCTCCGAAAATGTACCGGTGATCGTCGGTGCAGCACATACCGAACGCACCATTGACGATGTCGACAAAGAGAAATACGGGAACGTTTCCGAGCAAGATTTGCTGGCCAGCACGCAAGTACGAGTGGGAGGAGCCAACGCTAAGGAAGTCATCGCCATGTACCGCGCGCGTTATCCGAAAGCAAGCGCCTTCGCGCTAAGCCGCTACATGGCGAGCGATGCGACCCTCAGTCGCAGTGCGATGCATGCAATTGCACGGAACAAGCTTGGGAAGGCACCCACTTTCGTCTATCGATTCGATTGGGAAACGCCGGTGATGAATCTGCTGGCGCCGCGTTCGCTGGAGATTCCGTTCATCTTCAAGCACATCGAGGATTGCCAAAGCATGACGGGCCCGATCGACAAGCCGATGCACGAACTCGAATCGCTCATCTCGACCGCCTGGGTGTCGCTTGCTCGGCTAGGCGACCCCAATCACAAGGGAATGCCTGCCTGGCCCGCGTATTCCGCCGATCAGAAAGCCGTCATGCTCTTCAACATTAGCAGCAAAGTCGAAGTCGATCCCGGCGCAGACCTGCGCAAATTGCTGATCGAAGACACCCTTCCCAAGCCGATGCGGCCCGGCGCCTAGATCCGGAGCATTGAACGGAAGGGTCTGGCAGTCGAGCTCATTCTTGGCACTTAGTCGAACCTTCGCAATCACCGTACTACGTCACGCAGTGACGAGTTTTCAAATGAAGACGGCCATCGCCGTTAAAAATAACGGCGTCGTGACGGCGGCCATCGCGGTGGACAACACGATTCCGCTCGCAATCGCGCTTTGCATGGTTTGGAATTGAATCGACATCAAATACACGTTCGCGCCCACCGACATGGAGGCAAGTAAAACGATGGCCTTAGTCTCGAGGGGTGATAGCCGTAAAATCACGGCGAGTAACCAGACGATGAACGGGAAGACGACCAGCTTCATCCCGGTAATTGCCGCGCTGTGCGGCCACCCGCTCCGCGCTCCATATTGAACGAGCCCCATGCCGAGGATGAGCAGGGCCGATGGCCCCGCAACCTCGCTCAGAACGTCGAATGCCTGGTCCAGAAAAGCCGGCATACGGAACCCTGCAAAACCGAACAAAGTGCCACACACAATGGCGGCGACCAGCGGGCTCGTAATCACGCCCAGCGCCATTTTCCCCATTCCTCGCCACGTAAATGCGCCATGCTTTGCCCATTCGACGGACACCGATACAAGTGTCCATAACGTGAAGGCATTGAATACGATAACGAGCGCGCCGGAAGGAAGCGCCGCTGCCCCCAACGTGCTTTTGACGAGCGGCAATCCAAGCAAGACATTGTTCGAAAATATTCCGCCCATCGCAAAAATGGATTGCGCTACACCGTCGAGTCGAAACACTTTCGCCGCCAGCAAACGCCCGAGCGCAAAAACGATAAAGCAGCCACCGAAGAACGCGATAAGAATGCCGGGTTTGACCGGCGGCATGGATCGCAAATTGCTCATCAAGTGAAATAGCATGGCCGGCAGTGCGACGTTGAAAACGAATTTCGACATCCATGCCGTCCACTCTGCTTTCCAGCGCGGCCAGCAAGCGAGCAGATAACCCGTCAACACGATCGCGAACAGCGGCGCCGACAACAGGAAGTATTGATAGAACGTCGACATCCGCCAACGATGCCATCCAATCGATCGAATGGGAATGATGCTGCGCAACTGCACATGCTTCGAACCGCCATCCGTCGTTAACCGCACATTGCACTTTATAAGTAGTCAATCCACCGGCAGTCTCCGTGTGCGATCGCGGTACGAAGCCGATATTGCCGATCCTCGTGCGGTTCGTCGTCAGCCTTCCATTCGCCCAAATCGACCTTCAATCGGAACTTGGCGCCTTTCCCGGCGTGAATGTGCGCTGCGTCTCACTTCGGCGGAATCGGGCCGTTTAGAGTGCGCAATTGCTAGCTTGGCGGTTTCTGTAACTTAATCTTAAGCCAACGCAGCGAGGTGCTGGAGACCGACTGGATGAGTACGATTTTGATCGCCTACGAACGCGAGATGGAACAAATCGCGCTGGAGAAATTGCTAGCCGACCGCGGCCATACCGTTATTCGTTCGAATAACGGCGTGGATGCGCTCGAAACCGCCCGGCGCGAGTTTCCCAATCTCATCATCAGTGACATTTCATTGCCGAAGATGGATGGGTTCTCGCTTTGTAAAAAATGGAAGCAAGACGAACAGCTGCAAACCGTCCCGTTCATGTTTTACACCCGGCGCCACGACGACCCGAAGTACGAACGGTTCGCGTTGGAATTGGGTGTCGACAGATTCATCGAGCGCACCACCGATCAGACGGCCTTCTTGAATGCATTGGATACCGTGCTTGCCGATGGAGCCGTTGCGCGTAAGGCCGATACAATGCGCCTTCAAGCGCTGACTACGGGTGCGTTTCTGGCCACCGGCAAATATACCGGCACTCAAACGCAGTTGACGACCACCATTGTCGCGCCGCGCGCCGACGGTACGACGCAATCCACCGAAGAGCGCGCGCTCGCGCGCGAAGCGCGCTTGCTCACCCGCCTTGCCGAACTCGACGCGCAGAACAAGCAGCTACAGACCGGCGAATTGCGGTTGCGCGAATCGCTCGATACGCAAATGCGAGCCGCCGCCCACATCGCAGATACCTACAGCGCGATTCAGATCGCCGCCGCGGACGGATTCTGGCTACTCGACGAAGAAGACCGCGTGCGTGACACGAACGAGGCGTACTGCCGCCTATCGGGATACGGCAAGGACGAATTGCTGAAACTCAAGGCCACCGATCTCGATACGCGGTGGCGCGACGATGCTGCCACGCATGCCGAAGTACTGCGCGACGAAGGCCAGATTCGCTATCAGACACAGCACCGCCGCAAGGACGGATCGCTTTGCGACGTGGAGCTGAGCATCGGATCGCTCACCGGCGCGCACGCGCGGCGTGTCGTGATCATTCGCGACGTGACGGCGCGCACCCGCCGTAACGACATGGCGAAACGAATGGAAAAAACCAAGGACGCCGCGCTCGAAATATTTGCGGGCGGCGAAACTTGGGACGAACAGACGCTGCATAAGCGGGCCGTCGAACTTGCGGCATCGTTAACCGAAAGCCCTCTTGCCTATTTGTGCGTCGTCGAGCCAGCCCGCAACATCGCGTCGCTTGCTGCCCTGTTAGACGGCGGCACGTCGGCGACCGTACCGGCCGGCGAACAACGGACATTGCCGAACGGTCCATGGGTCGAATGCGCGCGCGGCGGGAAACCGCTTATCGTCGACGATATTTCCAAAATCGCACGCACGGGCGCACTGCCCGCGCAGCAACGCGTGCTGCTCATTCCGATCAACATCGGCGAAGGGATCTTAGCCGTGCTCTGCGTCGGCAATCGCAACGTCCCGTACGTGGAGAATGACTGCGCGATGCTTGCGCCCCTGGCAAACGCGGCAGGCACCGCTCTGCGCGCAAAATACTCGTACGTCCAGACACTCGTATCGTCGCAACGCGCCGAGGTGGCGCTGCATGGCGCCATCGACACGATTAGACGCATGGTCGAGCGCCACGATCCGCATGCCGAGGGCATCGCGCGCCGCGTAGCGGCGTTATCCGGTGCATTGGCGCGGGAAGTAGGTCTCCCCCAGCGAGAACAAAATGCCCTGCGCACCGCTTCGCTATTGCACCGCGTCGGTAACATCGCGCTGCCGACCACGCTCCTCAACAAGCCGGGTGAACTTACGCCGGTCGAGTTGGCGCTCGTTCGCACGCACGTCGAAGAGAGCTATAAACTGCTTTCCGACATCGAATTCGGCGCTCCGGTCGCGGAAATCGTGTATCAGCACCAGGAACGCTTGGACGGCAGCGGTTTCCCCCGCGGACTGAAAGGCGACCAAATTTCGTTCGAAGCCCGAGTGCTCGCCGTTGCGGATGCCGTGGTCGCAGCGGCAAGCAAACCAGGTGCGGCGAATAAAATCGAAACCGTGTTGACGGAAATCGAAAACGGCGCCGATCGTCTATTCGACAAGCGCGTAACGGAAGCATGCGCGAAATTATTCCGCGAGCAAGGTTTCACCTTGCCTGCCTAGCATTTCTTTTCCAACACTTCGAACTTGAGTTCTGGCACCGTTAACGTGCTGCGTCGGTCGTCGGCCGGGAAGGGTTTAAGTACTCCCGTGCGGCGATATCCTCGCCGCTCGTAGTAAGCAAGCAGTTCATGCCGTCGCGTGATCACGTGCATTTGAATTCGATTCACGCCCCACTCGCTCGCCGCCGTACGTTCCGCTCTGTCCAAGAAGCGCTTGCCGATCCCTTGACCCTGCAAAGTAGGTTTGACGACAAACATCCCGAGCTGCGCCGCCGAGCCCTCGTGCTGTAGATGCACAGATCCGATGATCTCGTCGGCTTCGAGACACAATAGAACCATCGAATCGGAGTCGCTCAATAGTCGCAGAATTTCGGCAGTATCCGTGCGCTTTCCAACCAAGTAATCCGCTTCCGTGGTCCAACCTTGCCGGCTTGCATCACCGCGATACCCGGAATTCACCAAGTCCGCCACGGCCTGCGCATCGACGCCGAGTGCTCGGCGAAAATGGAGATTCTCCATAGTCGATCGATTTTATTTAGAGCGCGACTGAGGAGCCGTGAGGACGTACGTAGTAGTTATCAAACTCACTCTCCTCGACGAGCCGAAAGCCGTGCCGCAGGTAAAATCGATTGGAATCGCTACCGCGCAACGCGGCGACGCGGATAGGGAGCTGCTTTGCGGTAGCCTCCTCGATCACTTGCGTGAGAACCGCGTGTCCGATTCTCTTGCCTTGGTGCCGAGGACGGATGTAGAGGTGATCGAGGAGCGCGAAATCACCACCGTCTTTCACGACCACGAACCCCACGCGCTCGCCCCCCACTTCGATATGACGAGTGTGCTTCGCGGAAAAGCCCGATACAAATCGCTCACGCGCGCGCTGCGGATCGAAACGGCCGATCCGCTCCAGGCTTTCTCTCATCGCTTCAATCCGAAGGGCGACAAGGGATTCGACGTCCGCTTCATCGGCGGCGGTAAGTACGAAGTCCGAGGATGTCATCGATCACATATTCCTCTATGGAAACACTCGCCGTATGGCATTAAGAAGCATCCCGGCGATGATGGAACGCCTTCGGGCTGAACTGGGGGGCATCAAGTTTGACACATTGGATCTAAGTAGGAATTATCCGACTCTGCCGGCTGGCTGACTCCTGTATCGTCTTACGAGCCAGACCGCTCAGAAAGGTCGGCTAACCGCTTCGCCGACGCGATGCTGCAACAAGTTCAAATCAACAAAGTTGAGTACGCGGATGAACGCAGTCAGTGACGATAGTGTGCAATCACAAGCGGCGGCATGGCTTGTCGGCGGCGGCGAAATGGGCGAGCGAATGCGCGCGCTCGATTGGCCTTCGACTCCGCTCGGGCCGACCGAAACGTGGCCGCAAAGCCTGCGCAGCGCGGTCAGTATCCTTTTGCCGTCCAAGGCACAGATCGTGCTCTTTTGGGGTCCCGACTACGTCACGCTTTACAACGATGCGTATCGGCCCGTATTTGGCGGCAAGCATCCGTGGGCGCTCGGCGCGCCGGGCAGCAAGGCATGGCGCGAAATCTGGCCGGACATGCTGGGCCCGCTTCTCGATGGTGTGGTTACGACGGGTGAGGCGTTCTGGGCCAAGGACCTCATGTTCGCACTCGAACGCCATGGATATGCGGAAGAGACTTACTTCGACGTTTCCTACGATCCGGTGCGCGACGAAACCGGAAACGTCGGTGGCGTGTTTTGCATCGTGAGCGAAACCACAGGGCGAGTCGTCGGCGAGCGCCGGCTTGCGGCGCTGCGAGATCTCGGACGCATCGGAACCAACGCCGATACGATCGATCAGGTGTTGATGAACGCCATGGAAGTCTTGCGGCACTACGACAAAGACATTCCATTCGCCGCAATCTATCGATGCATGGAGCATTCAAGCGAAACTGTCATCAAGGCATCGTACGGATTGTCGTGCCCGGTCAATTCCCTAGGCTTCGACTTGCCGCGTTGGCAAACTCCAATCGATTTCGACGACGGAGCGCTTACCACATTCGAACCCAATGCCGACACACCGACGGGTCCGTGGCCCGAGGCACCGCGAGAAGCGTTGATACTAAAAATCGCGAGCCCCGGCGCGGGATCTTTCGGCTATCTCGTCGCCGGCATCAGCGCACGCCGCAAACTCGATGAGGATTACCGGGATTTTCTGCGCATGGTCGTCGCCAGCCTCGCAAGCGCGATCACCTCCGCGCAAGCGCTCGACGAGGAGCGCAAACGCGCGGCGGCACTTGCGGAGATCGACCGCGCGAAGACCGTGTTCTTCAGCAACGTGAGTCACGAATTTCGCACGCCGCTCACCTTGATGCTGGGACCGCTCGAAGACTTGCTGTCGACTGCTCAAGGCCCCGAGCGCACCCTGCTTCAGGTTGTCGAGCGCAATGGACAGCGTTTGCTGCGCCTCGTCAATACACTGCTCGATTTTGCAAGGATCGAAGCCGGCCGCGTTCAATGCCGATTCCAGGCCACGGACTTGGCGCTTTTGACGGCCGATCTCGCGAGCAATTTCCGCTCGGCTTGCGAGCGCGCCGGCCTCGCGCTGTCCGTCGATTGCGCGCCTTGTTCGGAGCTTGCCTACGTCGATCGCGACATATGGGAAAAAATCGTTCTCAATTTATTATCGAACGCATTCAAGTTCACGTTTACGGGGAACATCGCCGTCACCCTCAGGGAGTCCTCCGCGCATTTCGAACTAAATGTCCGCGACACCGGCAGCGGGATTCCGAGCGATGCGCTGCCGCGCATCTTCGACCGCTTCCATCGCGTGGAAACCGTGCGCGGCCGTAGTTTCGAGGGCAGCGGCATCGGCCTTGCCTTGGTCAACGAACTTTGCAGACTGCATGGCGGCACGATCTCGGTGCAAAGCGAAATCGATACAGGCAGCCTGTTTACCGTGTCGATTCCGAAAGGTTTTGCGCATTTGCCCCGAGAGCAAGTTCTCTTGGATGCGCCCCATTCGACGCATCACTCGTCGCGCAAGGACTCGTACCTCGCCGAGGCATTGAGCTGGCTGCCCGATGCGGCCGAAACGCCGAACACCACACACAACGCGACGGAGCGAATTCTTCTCGCCGACGACAATGCCGACATGCGCGAGTATGCGCGGCGGCTTCTCGGAGAACACTTTGCAGTGGAAGCCGTTGCGGACGGCCGCGCGGCACTCGAGGCAGCTCGTCAACGCCGTCCAGAGCTCATCATCTCCGACATCATGATGCCGAATCTCGACGGTTACGGTCTCTTAAAAGCGCTGCGCGCCGACGACGAACTATGCACCGTTCCCGTCATTCTGCTGTCGGCCCGCGCAGGTGAGGAAGCGCGCATCGAGGGCCTCAACGCAGGCGCCGACGACTACATCGTCAAGCCGTTCAGCTCACGGGAGCTTTTGGTCCGGGCCGGATCGCTCATCAAGTCAGCGGACATACACCGGCGCGCGCGCGAAATGTTGCACGAGGCGGATGCGCGTAAGGATGAGTTTCTGGCGACGCTTTCGCACGAATTGCGTAATCCGCTTGCCGCTCTCAGAACTTCCCTGCAGCTTTTAAAGCTGGAGACGCCGAGTGCCGCGAATTCCGGTTTGCCGCTCGAAATCATGGATCGTCAGGTGGCGCATCTTGTCCGGCTGGTCGACGATCTCCTGGAAGTTTCGCGCATCACTCGCGGCAACGTCGAATTGCGTAAAGGGCCTATATCACTCGAAGTCGCGCTCAATAATGCACTTGAGACGAGCAGCCCGCTAATTCGCGCAGGAAGCCACCTTCTCAACGTCACTCTGCCCGCAGAGTCGATCGTCGTCGATGCGGATCCGGTGCGGCTTGCACAGGTATTCGGCAATCTTCTCAACAATGCGGCGAAGTATTCGGACAGCGGCGGCACTATTTCCGTCACTGCACGTCGCGAGGGCCAAGAGGCTGTCGTCGCAATACAAGACACTGGCGATGGAATCGAGCCCAAGCAACTGCCGCAGCTCTTCAAGTTCTTTTCGCGCGGACAAAGCAGCGACCGCAGGCATCAATCCGGCCTCGGCATCGGACTCGCCCTCGTCCGCAGGCTCGTGGAGATGCACGGTGGCCAGGTCGAGGCGGCGAGCGATGGCTTAGGCCTTGGCAGCTGTTTCACCGTGCGACTGCCGATCTGCGAGACGCATCCACTCTCACCTGCACCGGACAAACAAACTCGTAATCCGCACTATACGCGCGCAAAAATCCTGATCGTCGACGACAACCAAGACGCTGCAGAGAGCCTGAGCATGTTGTTGTCACAATTGGGTGCCGACGTTCTGGTGGCACAAAACGGCATCGACGCTCTCTCGCTGGCCGAATCCCATCGGCCACGCCTGGTGTTGCTCGACATCGGGATGCCGGTCATGGACGGCTATGAAGTCGCGCGTCGACTACGCGCGGCGCACGGCGATAGCATGATGCTTGCCGCATTGACCGGCTGGGGACAGGAAGCCGATCGCGAACGTGCGCGGAAGGCCGGATTCGACGTGCACTTAGTGAAGCCAGTCGAATTCACGGCGTTTGAATCGTTACTCGCTGCGCTTAATTCGAACGGTGAAAAGGGAGCCTTGCTTAGCGTTGCAAGCGTTGAAGCCGAGCCCGCTGCGCCTTAAGTAGAGAGCGAATTGCATTTCTTGTGATTCGGAGGAGTTGCTCCGAAGAGCAACTCCTCCCTCGTCACAAGGACATTGATCTAACGATCAATAGTGGTCGGTGAAGACACCCACACGGCAGCTATAGTCGGTCGACAAGCCACCCAACGCGGGTAACACGAAAGCCGACTTCGCAGTGCCTTTGGGGTGCGAGGACAAGGTGCGCAGCACCCAACGGTTCCACGCATCGCGCTGGAAGGTCGGCCACTGATGCCCGTGATGGCTCGAACACGCCACGTGCACCACGTTCGGCTGTGCCGTGAAGTAGTTCGACGCCGCTTGCGTGGTCGGACGGTAGTTGGCGCACAAGGTCGCGCCGCCGTCACAGCTCCACGTGTCCGTCGAGCCGCCCCACAACGTGATCACGATCATCGGCGACAGCTGCGTGGTGTTGCCGAGCGTGTTGAACAACGGATACGGACCCACGCGACCTTGGAAGATCTT
>CAZQYC010000075.1:0-19385 GCA_964597495.1 uncultured Steroidobacteraceae bacterium
TGGATTTGTCGTTCAAGATTTCCACGACCAACACCACGCCTTCGTCGCTCGGGATATTGTCCGTAGCGATGCGCAGTTCGTGACCCAAGTTGAGCGCCTGGGTGATCGAAGCAACTTTGTCGACGACAACTGTCTTCATTTCAATCTACTCTCCAAAAAAACTTCCCTCATCCGTGCTTCGCACGACCTCTCCCTGTTGCGGGAGAGGGTTGGGGTGAGGGCTAAAATTACTGCTTGCCCGCCCGATGCCAAAACATGCTGGTGAGCCCGACCATCTTCGAAAAGCCGAGCGCATCCGCCGGCGTCCACTCGCCGGCTGCTTCGCCGTACACGCCTTTGGATACGGTCATCAACGAGAACGGCGAGGTCACGCCTTCGATGAACGCGTTGCCCGGACGATACATCACTTTCACTTCTCCGCTCACGCGTTGTTGCGACGACACGAGCAACGCTTCGATGTCGCGGCACACGGGTTCCAAATGCTGCCCTTCGTGCACGAGATCGCCGTACGGTCCCGCCACCAATTCCTTCATACGCTGCTGACGTCCGGTGAGAACTAACTTTTCGAGTTCGCGATGCGCATCGATGAGAACGGCAGCCGCCGGCGCTTCAAACGCTACGCGACCTTTCGTGCCGATAATCGTATCGCCCAAGTGGATGCCGCGGCCGACGCCGAATTTGGCGCCAATCGCCTCCACTTTCTCGATCAAGGTCACGACATCGAGTTTTGCCCCGTCCAAACTGACCGGTACGCCTTTTTCAAAACCGATCGTGTGCGATTCGGGTGGCTTCGGATGGCTGAACGCTTCCTTCGACAACACCCAAGCGTGATCCGGAATGCTGCCGTCGGAGGTCAGCGTTTCCTTACCGCCGATCGTCACGCCCCACAACCCGCGATTGACCGAATAGGCCGCGCCGTAGGGAGGAATGGGAAGCTTTTTATCCTCCAAGTACTTCAATTGTTCGGGACGTTTGAAGGCGCGATCGCGCACCGGC
Source organism: uncultured Steroidobacteraceae bacterium (assembly GCA_964597495.1). Taxonomy (GTDB): domain Bacteria; phylum Pseudomonadota; class Gammaproteobacteria; order Steroidobacterales; family Steroidobacteraceae; genus CAZQYC01. The sequence continues at coordinate 997 of CAZQYC010000075.1, forward strand.
GCCAGGATCGTGAGTTCCGGCGCAAGCGTGCGCAGCGCCACTTCGAAACGCACTTGATCGTTACCGGCCGCCGTACATCCGTGGGCAACGATCTTCGTGCCCAATTTGCGCGCGTATTCGGCAATCGTCTGCGCCTGCATCACGCGTTCTGCGCCCACGCAGAGCGGATACATTTGCCCGCGACGCACATTGCCCATGAGCAGGTACTTCAACACGGAATCGAAATAGCCCTTGCGCGCTTCGACAAGCACGTGATCTTTCGCGCCCAGCGCCTTCGCGCGCTGTTCCAGCACTTGCACGGAGTCCGCATCGAGACCGCCGGTATCGACGGTCACGGTAATGATCGGACGGTTGTAGGTTTCCTTCAGCCACGGCACAAGGAACGACGTGTCGAGGCCGCCGGAGAAAGCAAGCAGGATCGGTTCGGAACCGGAAGGAATGGTAGTGTCGGTCATGGAAGGAGTGATGGGTAAGGATAAAGATAATTAAGTGCCAGCCTCTTTACCCTCTCCCCTCGCGGGAGAGGGCAAGGCGAGGCGGTTCTTCAAAGACGGAAAACCTCGTGCAAGCGCTCCACGAGTTTTTTCTGCGCGCGTGCATCCACGGTGGCGATGAAGATAGTGTCGTCGCCGGCAATGGTGCCGACGACTTCAGCCCATGCCGAACTGTCGATGGCGTCGGCGACGCCTTGCGCACCCGCAGTCGTCGTCTTGATAACGGTGAGCGAGGGGCCGGCCGTTTTAATCTGCACGACAAACGCAGCGACCGCCGCAAAAGAATTTTTGGGAACGGCACTGTCGCTGGAGGGCACGATATAGCGATCCCCAGCCTTTGCGACATGCAGCTCGCGCAAATCGCGGCTGACGCTCGACTGCGTCGCGTCGAAACCCTGTTTCTTCAACAGCCTAACCAACTCATCCTGCTTGCCCACCGGCGATTCTCGGATGATCCGAAGCAGGGCGGCGCGGCGGGAAACCGGATGTTGGAGCTCGGCGGACATAAGTTGAGTCAACTGGCAAGACGGCTATGCATAAAGTTGCAGCATCGTGCATAAATATGCAGAGGCTGTCAAGCGAAAAATTGGCGTTTCACACGCCGTCATTCCGACGTACTGGGAATTGCTCCTGCATTCCCAGCATGACCTCCATCCTTAGAGGCCCAAAGTCGGAATCCATCCGAATTAAGAAAATGGACACCGGCCTACGCTGGTGTGACGAATAAATCGGAATCGCTAGTAGCGAGCGCCTTCATGCCGACTTTCCGCGTCGCCGATAGCTCCTTCCGCTATAGTACCGGCGCCCAAAAACCGGCAATGGAGGAGCGATCATGGCAAATACGTACGGTGACGATTCGCTAGGCGCACGCATCCGCGCTTTTCTCGGTCGAAGCATTCTCTTGATCGTATTCATCGTGCTCGGATTTATTCTCTTTGGCGGCATGTTCGGCACGATCGCCACCGGAAACGTCGGCGTGCGCACTACGCTCGGCATCATGAGCCAAGAGGAAGTCACTCCTGGCGTGTACGTGAAGTGGCCGATCATTTCCAAGGTCCAGGAATTCACGGCGAAGGAACTCGCCATCGATTTGACCGATCTGACGCCCAAGGCCAAGGACAATCTGTCGCTTCGCGATATGGACATCACCATTTACTACCGCGCCGAGGCACAATCCATCGCCGAGCTAGGCGCCAAATACGCAGGGCAATCGGAGCGTTCGAACGAGGGTTATTTCCTGCCTGCTTACAATCTGGTGTACCGCGTCGCCCGCAACACGGCCTATGAGGAGGTGGCGCGGGTCGATTCGCTCGTTATGCACACGCGACGTGACGAATTGAGCAGTGCCATTCACGAAAGCATGCAGAAGGAACTCGAGGAATCCGATCCCGGCGTATTCAAGGTAACCCGTGTGGTCATTCGCGCCGTCGCCACCGACCCGTCGATCGAACAATCGATTCGCGACGCCGTCGCCAATCAGAAGAAATTGGAAGCGATGGAAGTGCAAACCAAGATCGCGCAGCGCGAGGCGGAAATTAAAGTCACGGAAGCCAAGGGCATCGCCGAATCGAATCGCATTATCTCGGGTAGCCTGACGCGCGAGTATCTGCAGCACGAAGCGAATCAAGCACTGCTCAAATTCGCGCAAAGCGGTAATACCAGCACTGTCATCATGCCGGCAGGCATGAACGTAGCGCCGCTCATCAATGTCAATGCCGGCGATAAGAAATAAAGGAGCATTCGCTGCCGCACGAGTTCTATGGGCATTGAAAGCAAGTCGTCACCCCGGCGTAAGGCCTCCACGGAAGGAGGTCATACCGAAAACGCAGGAGCGGTTTTCAGTAGGCCGGGGTCCATCTCTAAGTGATGGATTCCGATTGTCATCGGAATGACGACACTCGGGTAAGTCAGACGAGCTGTCGTTATACGACGAACAAAATCGGGGCAACGCTTCAGCTCATAGGCTTACGCTGTTAGGATCAGCATTCCATACAGTGTCGTTGTCGCCTTATCTATCACAATGCTTCTCGCTACCGATCTTTCCGGCGATGCGCTGACGCTGCGTTTAAGCGGCGATTGGTCGATCGAGAACGCGACGAGCCTCGAACGATCGCTGGCCAAGGTGGAGGTCGGGCATGCCAAGCGCATCCATGTCGACTCCACCCATCTGGACTTTCTCGACTTGACGGCGGCGCTGTTGCTGCATAGGCGTCTCAAAGCCCTATCCGCCGGCGGCGTCAAAATTGAATTCAACGGTACCCGGCCTAGTCAACTGACCTTCATCGAGGAACTCTCACAAGCCAAGAGAGCATCGGCAACCGGCTCCGCCGAAGAAGAGGAAGCGGTGACGGCCGCCGTGGCCAAGGTCGGAAAATTCTTCGTCGAGCAGCGGGCCAATCTGCGCACGGCGCTCGAATTCTACGGACGCATCCTAGTCACCTTCCTAGCCACACTCACGCATCCCAAGCGCCTGCGCCTGGCGTCGGTGGCAAGGCATGTCTACGAGACAGGGATTCAAGCCATTCCGATCGTTGCGTTGATCGCGTTTTTGATCACCGTAGTCATTGCCTACATCGGCGCGCAACAGCTCGAACAATTCGGCGCCGAAATTTTCACCGTCGACTTGGTAACGATCGGTGTCTTGCGCGAAATGGGCGTGCTGCTCACGGCCATCATCGTAGCCGGCCGCTCGGGTAGCGCATTCGCGGCGGAAATCGGCGTCATGCAATTGAACGATGAAGTGGACGCGCTCAAATCCATCGGCATGAATCCCTACGAAGTGCTCGTGTTGCCGCGTGTGCTCGGCTTGGTGATCGCGCTTCCGCTGCTCACGATCCTCGCCGACGCCATGGGACTCGCCGGCGGCGCGTTGCTTTGTTCGTGGTTGCTCGACATCTCCATTCCGCAATTCGTCGCGCGTATGCAAGACGCCTTAGCGCCGACCACCTTCTGGGCGGGCTTCATCAAATCGCCGGCCTTCGCTTTTTTAATCGCGATGACGGGCACCTATCGCGGCATGCAAGTTCGCGACTCGTCACGGGAACTCGGGCGCCTCACGACCGTTGCCGTGGTGCAGGCGATTTTCCTGGTGATTCTCGCGAATGCGGTGTTTGCGATCATTTACATGAAGGTGGACTTCTAGAAGCCGCTAGGCTCTAGTTGCTAGCCACTAGCAAGATAATGAATGAGGAACATGAAGACAGCGACTATCTACCACGTTCGGCGCAAAGCGATGTTTGCGTCGACTTCGGATTGGCTAGAAGTTAGCGGCTAGTCGCCATGTCCGATTCTCCCCTCATCTCCGTCCGCAACGTCGTCAATCGCTTTGGCACGCAAGTCGTACATGACGGCGTAAGTTTCGACGTTCATCGTGGCGAAGTATTGGGTATCGTCGGAAGTTCCGGCAGCGGTAAATCGGTGCTCTTGCGTACGATGCTGGGTCTCCACCGGCCCAATTCAGGCACGGTGTCCATCGAGGGGAAAGACATTACTCAGCTCTCCGACGAACAACTCCTTGCCGTGAAAAGGCGCTACGGCGTGACGTTTCAACACGGCGCGCTTTTTACGGCGCTTAGCGTCGCGGAAAACGTGCAATTACCCATGCGCGAGCACTTCCATCTTGACGACGACCTGTTGGCGGCGTTGACGGAGCTGCGGCTGCGCATGGTGGGGCTGCCGGTGGAAGCGGGAGCGAAACTTCCGTCGCAGCTGTCCGGCGGCATGATCAAGCGCGCCGGGCTTGCACGAGCACTGGCGCTCGACCCTACCATTTTGTTCTTGGACGAACCGACGTCCGGTCTCGATCCGATTTCGGCCGCGGCATTCGACCACCTGGTGGCATCGCTGCAGAAGAGCCTGCAGCTCACCGTGGTGATGATTACGCACGATCTCGACACGATCCTGGCAACCTGCGACCGCGTTGCGGTGCTGGTCGACAAGAAAATGACCGTCGATACGCTCGAAGGAATCATGCAGAATCCGCATCCGTGGATACACGACTACTTTCATGGCGTGCGTGCCCGTGCCGCGCATGCCTCAACCGGTAAAACCCATGGAACGTGACGCCAATTACGTGGCCGTCGGCGCGTTTATGCTGCTGTTGATCGCGATGGCGGTCGGCTTCGTGCTTTGGTATTCGAAAGCCGGCGATGCTCGCAACTACATCACCTACGAGATCTACTTCGAAGGTAGCGTCAGCGGGTTGGATCAGGGAGGCGCGGTGCGCTATCTCGGCGTCGATGTCGGACGCGTGCGTCGTTTGAGCATCGACCCCAAACAGCCGAGCCGCGTCAAGGTTATCGTGGAAGTTGACGACAGCGCGCCGATCTCCGCCGCCACGCGCGCCAGTCTCAACATGCAAGGTGTAACCGGGCTTCTCTTCATCAACTTGAAGCAAGTGCAGGGCGTCGATCCTTCCGCGCCGCCGCGGCAAGGCGAGCGCTATCCGATGATCGAATCGATGGACTCGGACTTCGATGCGTTATTGACTAACCTGCCCGAATTGGTGGGCCGCGCTTCCGCGCTCGTCGACAACATCGACAAAGTGTTCTCGGAAAAAAACCTGAATGCCGTCACTCAAACGCTTGAGAATCTCCGCGCTACGAGCCAAGGCATGCCGAAAATCGCCGCCAAGGTCACCGATTTGATCGACGATTTGAAAGTGACGCTCGCCGAAGTCAACAACGCGGCCGCGAGCATTCGCACCATCGCCGACGATTCTCGCCCACAAGTTAAGCAGACGATCGAAAGCCTGCGAGTCGCGGCGGAGAATCTATCGAAAACCTCCGAACGCGTGAGCTCCTTCGTGAACGACGCCGAAGCTCAAGTGGGACACTTGAGCGAACACGGTTTGTTCGAGCTTGAACGCCTGCTGCGCGATGCGCGCTCAGCGGCCAATGAGTTCCGTGATTTATCGCGTAGCCTCAAACAACAGCCGTCGCAGTTGATGTACGAAAAGCCGGCGAGCGGCGTGGAGATTCGGCGATGAAGCGTCCCAGTGGTCGACTCATTAATATAGTGACGCTGACGGCGATCGGAATCGCCTTCTCGGCATGCACCGGTTCACTGCTGGAAACGAAGCTCCCGGTTCCGACGATTTACGTGCTCGCCGCCGCACCGCCGAATGAATCGAATACAACGGCGTCCACCGTCGATCTCGCGATCTCCGCTCCCACCACCGCGCCGGGTCTCGACACGGATCGCATCGCCGTTCTTAAAGAGACACGTCGGCTCGATTACTATCGGGAAGCGCAATGGGGAGCAGCCCTGCCGCAGGTTGCACAGGCACTGATCGTCGGCTCGCTGCAGAATCAAAAGCTGTTTCGCAGCGTCACTCCAGAACAAGCGCGCGTCACGGCGAATTACTTATTCGACCTGGAAGTTCGGGACTTTCAAGCGGAGTATGCCAGCGAATCGTCCGCACCCACGGTTCGGGTGACGTTCATCGGCTCGCTCATTCGCATCAAAGACCGCAAGCTCGCCGGTGTCTTTCCGGTGACCATCGCCGTCCCGGCCTCGGACAATCGTCTCGGCGCCGTGGTCGAAGCCTTCGAATCCGCAGGACGGCAGGCCGCTTTGTCATTAGGTAAACAAGCGGCAACCGCTATCGCGGCAAATTAAGGCCGAATCTGGCCATTTACACCGCTTCCCGACGGTGACACGCGAAACGGACAGCGCGTAGACTGGCTGCCATGAACATCGTTGCGGACACTGGGATGCACCGTCATCGGATTACCGTCGATGAGTACTACCGCATGGCCGAGGTCGGCCTGCTCGCGCCGGACGCGCGCGTGGAATTGATCGAAGGAGAGATCATCGATATGGCGCCGATAGGAACAAAGCACGCGGCGGTTGTGGATGCACTAGCGGAACAATTTGCCGAATCGTTACGCAAGCGCGCGATCGTCGCCGTGCAACGACCGACTAGGTTGAGCGCAAACTCCGAAACTCAACCCGACTTGGCGCTGCTCAGGCGGCGTGAAGACTTTTATCGCAACGCTCATCCCACACCGGTCGATGTATTGCTTTTGGTCGAAGTTAGTGACACGACGCTGCGCTACGATTTGAATGCGAAGGCATCGCTCTATGCGCGTCATGGCATTCCCGAAGTTTGGATCGTTGATATCGCGGGAAAACAGCTCTACTGCCTACGCGAGCCGCACGGCGAAAAGTACGGCGCGACGAAAATCGCTCAGAGCGGCAGCGTCACAATCGCCGCGTTGCCCGGCATCGAGATAGACATTTCGACCGTTCTAAATTTCGACTGAAAGAAGTGGCCAGTCAGGCAATGAAATCTCTTAAGTCTGGCTAGCCACTAGCGACTGGCCTTGCTCGGCCGCAGCGAATCCAGCGACAAGTCCTTGAACGTGTCTTGATCGACCTTCATGCGGAATTTAATGAAGGGTCCTTGCGCGGTGTAGCGCGTGGCGGCGAAGTCCTTGTCGTCGAAGCCCGCGAAGTTGTACCCGATCGACACCCACATGTTGCGCGCGACGGTGACCCCGAGATCGACGCCCGCAGTTGCGTCGCTCGTACCTGCGTTCCAGGAATGCAGCCATGCGCTGTGGAATCCGACATCGAAGCGCTCGCTCAAGTCGCGGCGCACATCCATACCGTAGAGATCCGAGTAACCTGAGTAACGTTCGCCGTCGAAGGTGCTGATGACATAGCGCGCGCCGAATTGCACTCCGAGTTGAGTACGGCTATTCAACTGCCAGTTGCTGTTCAAGTTGTTCACGATGCGCGACGACTCGTACATGCCGAGCGTATCGGCGCGCGTATCACGCTTGAGGTCCAACCGATCGAGCACGATCCACTCGCTTTGGACCGGGCGATAAGCCCATGAGAAACGAACCTGGGCGGCGGACTGATCGCCGCGAAGACCCGCATCGCTGTCGAGCAAGTTCGCTTGCAACGAAAAGGCATGGCCACGCACGGCTTCGCGATAAAAGCCGCCGACATAGTTCCAGCGTTTCTCGCTATCCGAACTGCGGCGTTCGACACGCGATGTAAAGGTCCAGTCGACGCTGCGATACATGGCCGCAATGCTGCTGGCGAGGAAGTCCTCGCCGAGCGATCCGGACGCCAGCGGCGTCAAACGATTGCGAGTCGCGAGCGCTTGCGGAACGAACGACGAGCCGCGCACGGTCTTGCTTTGATCGAGACCGAAGTCCATCGCCCAGCGGTCGTTGATTTGCCAGCCCTGCGTGAGTCCGAGGTTGGCGAAGGTGCGCGGTCCGTATTCGCTGAATTGTCCGCCGGATTGCTGCGCCATGCTGGAGGAAAGCGTCGCTCGCTGCCAGGGCGCCGTCCGCATACCGACGCGAGTCATGTCGCTATCGAACTCAGCGCCGTCGCTATGCTCGTACTCGCTGAACAACGTCGTGGCCGGCGTGAGTTTATAGTCGACTCCCACCAGCGAACGCGCCGGATAATCAATGCTTTCCGCAGGGCCACCGAGCGAACGATCGTAGCCTCCTTTAAGCGTAACCCGGTCATTGAGCATGTTGACGTGCCCGTTCATCGAGGCGAGATCGGACACCAGATCGCCCGATTGCAAACCCGCATCGCTGACGTGCCGCGCGCCTAAACCTACTCCGTAGTGCTCATTCTCGCGGCGGACTTCCGCGCTGGCCATTTGACGTTCCGTAGGCGTGTTCAGCATTGTCTGATCGAACGCTTCGGCGCGAACCGCCCAATACTCGCCTAATTTGAGTCGGCTATCGACACCGACCTTGCGCGTACCGGCTTCCGTCGAAAGCTGCTGACCCAATCCGAATTGCGTTTCCTGTTCGCGTACGTAGGCGCTCGCATCGAGCCGCTCGGAGACGTGTTTCACTTCGGTGAAATACGCATCGGCGGTGGGAACGCGAGCCGGATTGTCCGAATCGGTTCGGGCGATTTCGGCGCGTACCGTCGTATGCTCGCCGAGCTTCACGCGTACGTCGGTGCCGCCCAAACGAGTATCCCCGATGGCCGCGCCTTCGTTCATGTAGCTCGCACCCACTTCCACTTTGTCGCCGGCGAATTTCATTGCCGCGCGCGTGCCGGCGATCACTTGTTCTTTGCCGCCTTGAGCTACTTCATACTCGGCGATGATGTAAATCGGATTGAAATTCTGATCGCGACTTTGCACCGGTTGCTTGAAGAACAAGGTGCCGTTGAAATAGTCGATGCTGTAGTCGATGTAGCGCGTCATCGGGCGCGTTTCGACGACGACTTCGCTGCGGAAGCGATCGCGAATTTCGATGCGCACTTTGTCGCTGTTGGCAATTAGATTCGACGACGACAGTCGATAGAGGCCCGACGTGCCGTCGCCCTGGAATTCGTCTTTGGCAAAGCCTTGGTCGGTTTGCGCCGCGAACATCGAGACGTTGAAGCGATCGTTCGAAAAATCGGACTTCGCGCCCGTGAGCGTACGGCTGTAGCGGCTCAGTTCGGTCACGGTGAGTCCCGTTTCGAAATCCCCGAACATCGCCATGAACTGATTGCGTTCCAATTTCAAGAACAGTTTTTCCTGCGAAGCCGCTTCGAAGCGCTGTTCCGTACCGTCGCCGTACACCGTGTAGTAGCGATCGGGTTCAATGGTGCCGAGTAGACGGCGATCTTCCGGCTGCTGCTTCTCACGCGCCGAGTCGAAAGCGACGGTAAGCAAATACTCCCCCTTGATGCGCCCTTTCGCAAAGAAAGCTGCACGACCGTTCTGGTCATAACCTTCTTCGAGTCCGGCCTGCTTGGCCGCTTGCATATTCTGAGAAATGGTTTTGTACGCACCGGTGCCTTCGGCAATACCCACCATCACCCAGTCGCGCGCCTGGGGTTTCAACCAAACGCGCAGATCTTGCTTTTGGCGCTCGTTGAACTGCAGGCGAAGTTGCACGTTGCCGCTCTGAGTGGTCGGTTCGAGTTCGATGCGCGCGATGCCGTCGTCGTCCACTTTAAACGTGGGCTGTCGATTGCCGACGGCGAGCAACGGATTCTCCTTGAGCGCGTCGACCTCCCACTGGGAGCGATACGGCGCGTCCACGGAGAAGGCGCCCAGCGTGCCGGGGCGCGCGGGCCGGTCGGACTTATCGAACATGCGCAGAGCGATGACGGGATTAGTCTGCCCGTCTGCCGTGAGATTCGATTTTTCCGGTATGAACTCCGCACGCACTGCGCCACCGGCGAAGTGCACGTTGCGCGTAAGGCGCGTCACTTCGTTGCCATCGTCATCGCGCACGATGGCGTCGAACGTATTCTCGCCGTCGGAAATGTCCACGCCGATCCAGAAGCTCGCCGCGGCCGTCTTCGCTTTGTTCGTGAGTATGCCGTCGAAGTTGAGCGCGCTCACCGGCACGCCGTTGAGCAACAACTCGACCTTTTGATTGACGCCATGCGCGATAGCGACCTTGACGCTGGCGATCGACGGAATCGCGCCTTCCTCGGGCAAGAGCCACGCGGGCTCGGGTCGCAACGTCTCGACATCGATCTTGGCGGATTTGGTTTCACTCGTCTTCGCCTTACTCTGCGTCGCGCGCATTCCAGGAATCGCGCCTTCGGTCACAACTGGCTTGGCGTTGACTCGCGCCGTGGCAACGGACACTCGACCGAGCGACTGCACGCGCATGCCGTCGATGAAGATTTCCACGCGCCGATTTCTTGCGAGCGACGCCGCGTCACGACCAGCGGTCAACGGCTCGTCCGAGCCCTTGCCGGTGACGGTGAGTTGTTCGGCGGCCAAATTCAATCGTGAACGAAGATATTCCGCGACGGCTTCGGCGCGTACGCGCGATAGCTCGTAGTTGTCCTTGAAGATCGAGCTGTTCGCGGCCGCGATCGGCGTGTTGTCGGTATGACCGATGACGGTCACACGCACGTTGCGGACACCGTTCCACTCATTCGCGAGCTTGTCGAGCTGCGTTCGATCTTGCACATTCAGCTCGGCTTTGAGCACGTCGAAGTGCGGACTAAATCGATAGTTCGCCTTCTCGTAGCTCATCTCGCCACGGAGCACGCGGTTTTCCGCCGGCGCGGTGACCTGCTTCGTCGCGCTCGGCGTGTCGAATAAAAGGTACGCTTTGACCGCCAGCGCACCCGCCGCCTGCGGCGCCACCTTCGATCGGAAAGTAATCGTGTGCGCGCCAGTCGGCGGCAGCGATTTGAGCGCGAACGTGAGCACGCCTTCGACGTTGCTCGGCTCGACCGTTTCTTTATCGTCGCGCCGCGCACTTCCCGCGATATAGTCGAGTCCCGTCGGCAACATGGCGATCAGTCGCGCATTGTCGACGGCGTTGCCTTCCACGTTGATCGACACGCTATGAACCAGCTCCATCTCGCCGGACAGCGTCGTGGAGAGCCCGAGCCCAACACTGCCCTGCGGCGGTTTGCGCTTCGCAAGACGAAAATCGGCGCGCCACAGAGCACCGCCGCGCAGGTCGACGAACTGCGAGTAAGCGCGACCGCTATGCGACACTTTGTCTTTACACAGTTGCGGCTCGTAACCCGTGGGAATCGAAACCGTGTCCATTTGCACGACGTGGTTGCCGGCTGCCACGCCTTCGAAGTGGTATTTACCTTCGTCGTCGGTGACGACATAGCGGCCGTCCTCCAAGTAGACGCGTACGCCTTCGATGCCCGGCAATTCGTTGGCTGCCTTGCCGCAGTCTCCCGCTACGACACGGCCGACCAGCGTTGCTTTTGAATTGAAGAAATCCTCGCGAAGGCGAATGGTCGCTTGCGCGTTATTGCTGCTCGCGCCGTTGCCGGCGACGGCATGCGCGCCGTTGATCAATTGCGGTCCGCGCGCGCTTTGCGTGATTTCGACCACGTAGGTGATCGTTATGCGCTGATGCGGCGTTAGCTGCGCGAGGGAGAAGGTGAGCGTTTGGCCGTCGGCGCTGAGGGACGGATCGACGCCGACTTGCATGGCAATGCGAGTGGAACCCTTGCGATAACGCAAACCCCACGGGAGATGGTCGTCGATGCGGATGGTTTGATACGAGCCGGTGTCGCCCGTGTTTTCGATCGTCAACGTGTACTGCACGAAATCGCCGGGCGAAGCGATCGTCGTCGTCGTCGTCTTTTGCAGGAAGAGTCGTGCATCGCTCGGATCGACGGGCACGTCGATAGCGACGGCGGGCGGGCCGGCGACGGAGAAATTATTTCCGAACGAGCCGGTCTGCAGCCGAAACGGCGCGCCCGGCAGTTGATTCAGGTCGGTGATGGTTCGCTGCGAGGGAAACGCATGCGAGAGCGGCGGTGTCACGTCCAACCGATATTGGCCGGGAACCACGAGCGGAAAACGGAATACGCCGGGAGGGAGCGAATACACAGTGCCACCCGAGTCGGTGACAGGCTGACCGGTGGTCATCGTTGCCGGATAGCGGCTCACGCCATCGTCGCCGAAGACAGTCGCTGTCTGACCTGTGGCGACGTCGATCAGTCGTACGACGGAACCGTTCACGGCTTGCCCCGTGCTCGAATCGAACACGAGGCCGAATGGATCGACTAAGGCACTTGCATTGACGGTGTCCTGTGCATCGCGCGGGTCGACATAGCTCGAATTGATCTGCGAATTGCGTTCGACCTGCAACACGCAATCGCCCACGACCGGTGCCGCCGCACGAGTTTGGATGTAACCCACGAACACACCCGTGTTCACGGCCGTTTCGCTTAAGCGAATCACTTCGCTATCACCGCTCACGCTCGTGAGCCTGAGGTCGAGCGTATCGATCGCCGCCGCGTCGCGGTTCTGATCGCCGTCGCTCACCTGCACGAACACGGCTTCGCCACCGTGGACGCTCGCCGCGGTGGTCATCGAAATCGGTTGCATCGGATTCACGCTGCCGCCCGGCACGATGGTCGGCGCCGCGAGCGGGACAAACACGCTGCCCATGCGACAGGCGGTGGGACCGGCAACGCTTTGCTGAGTGGAGCTCGCTTGATCGGTTGCGCGTAACAGCGAAATCGCCGAACGCGTAGGCAGCGGTTCGACCGTGGCGTTCACGCTGTTGCTGAAGGATGCGTCGGTGCCGCCGCTCGGCCGCGAGAATTCGATCATCGCGGTATTGCGAATCAGCGTACCGGGAGCAGTAGGTGGAACAGATTGCGCGAATGCGTCGGTGATGCCGGTCACGTAACAGAACACGACCGCGAGTAGGCGCAGCAGAGCAAATCGGCCGCTCATAAACGCGCCGAAGGCGGGAAGGTTTACCACCTTCCCGCCTACGTCGTCTGTCCGAAGTCCGTGTGATGCGCTGCGCATTCCGATTCTGTTCATGACGTTCCCGTCAAGAATCGGCGCGCAGCTTCGATAGCGCGCATGTGTCGTTGGATAACGTTTAGTTGATCGTTACCCGGAACGTGATGGTCGCCGAGCCGCTCGCGGCCAACGTGCCTATCGGAACGGTGAGGTTCTGGCCCACGACATTCGCATCCGTCGGCGCCGGTGCAGTGCCGCCCGTCTTCGAAATCGTGCCCAGCACATAGGTCGTCGTTGCCGGAATTGCGTCGGTCGCCACGACGGTGGTCGCGCTTTGCGCGCCTGCCGCGTTGTTCACGGTGATGGTGTATTCGACCGTCGCGCCCGGAATCGCCTTCGCGTTCGGAGCCACGTTGCCGGTCGGATCGCTGACCACGACGGCGGCCTTGGTGACGGTGAGCGCCGCGGACACGATCGAGTAGGTCGCATCGCCGCTGATGGCGCCGTCGTACGTCGGACCTGCGCCTTCGGCGTATACCACTTGCACCGTCGCCGGATTGTCCGGGCCTGGCGGCGTGGCAGCCGTCGTCGTCGTGGCGGTCAAGCGCACGAGCGAGGATTGGCCGTTGGTGGCGGTGTTCGGAATGTCGGCGACCACGAAGTACCGACGCACTTCGTCCTCGGCGAACGCCACGACCGTATTGTTGGCCACGAGCGTGTCGCCGGCGTTGAAGGTACCGCTGCTGTCGGTGTCGAAGTAAAGCTCTAAGCCCGTCGAGACGTCGACGCCGCTGATATACGAATAATTCAAGGTGAACGAGTCGGCCAAGTTGCCTTCGTTGTTCACGAGGAACGTAGTCGCCACGTTTAACGTGTTCGGCTGCGTCGTCACGCCGGTCGCGGTCACGTTGACATCGATCTTGCGATCGACCACGAACACCGCGGCATTGCTGTTGACGTCGGTTTGCTGAACGCTATTGACTTGATAGCTGACCGTCGCTGTATTGGAAATGGACGTGCCGGCGTCGGTTCCCGCCGCATAAGCACTGCTCATTCCCATCGCCAACGACAGCGTCAGAATTGCGAGACGAGCTCGCTCTGCACGCGCTGCAATGGATTTCATTATTTAACTCCTCGGACAGATTTCGAAAGGACAGAATCGAACGGAACAACGGCAAGCGAAACCAAAACGCCCGCAGCGGCTTGCCGGTCGCCGCGAACGTTCGCCTTGCGGCGCAAAATTTGGAAAGCGGAACTCACTTGACTGTCGCGCGATAACGCGCGAACGCCATCGACTTCGGCGCGATCGAAACGCCGATCACCCAGCGAATGGTTTTGATTTCCTCGGCACGCGCGGGACGGGTCTTGCCGTCGGCGTCTTTCACGACGAGGTCGCTCAATTTCTTGAACTCGCGGCCGTCGAGCGAATAGGTGATCTCCGTACCCGGACCCACCGCCGAGTCGGCAACGTACGTCATGTGCTCCGGCACGTTGTTTTCGATCACCACCTTGTCGGCAGCTTTGTCACACCCGTTGGTGGCGGTGATCGTCCAGATGATTTCATTGCCGGGCAGCACTTTTCCCGGAGGAACCAGGCGTTTCGCCGGCTTGCCTTGGGCATCGGCGTACTCCTGCTCCATTTGCCCTTCGGTCTTGAGCTTCACACAGCTCTTGTCCTGCGCGAACGCCAGTGTCGAGATCACAATCGATAGCGATGCGATTCCGATTCTGGCTAGCGGCCAGCGGCTAGTAGCTAGTTGCCCTGTCTCTTTCATGTTCACTCCAATCAATTGATGGTCACGGCGAAATTGATCGTCTGCGCGCCGCTCGCGGTGGTGAGATCTCCCAGGATCACGCGTACCTGTGCCGCCGGCACGGTGACGAATTGACCCGCATCGGTATCCGCGGCGTCGGAAAGTGCGACGCCATTGAGGCGCAGCGTGCCGGCCACGAAAGTGGTGTTCGCCGGAATCGCATCGGTAAACAGCACGCCGTTAGCAGTGCCGGTACCGGTCGGCGTAACGATGATTTGATAGTTGATGCGTGCGCCCGGAACCGGACGAGTGCCGCCGAATTGATCGACGACAGCCTGCGATTTCACGGCGTTCAACTGCAGTCCCGCGACCACGTACGATCCAGTGCCTGTTTGATTTGCCGTGCTGGTGCCGACCACCGCATCGACGCCGCCGGTGCCTTGAGCAGCGAACACCGTTCCCGGTGCGCCGGTTCCGGTGCGCGCTTGCGCCGTCAACGCCGTGCGGCCGATGGCGCCATTCGGCAGTGCCGCAGGAATGTTGTTGACCACAAGCACGGTTGTGAACTGATCGGCCGCCAGCGCAGGATCGTTGGTGCCTGGGACATACGCCACGTCGGCCGGAGAAAGATCGCCGCTACCGTCGGCATCGAAGTAGACGCCGGGCGCAGAAAGCACCGGGTCGAAATCGTCGCCGGCTATCGTGCTGTTGCCGGTCAATTGAAACGTTTCGAGACCATTGCCCGTGTTGGTAACGCGCACGACGACCACGCGTTGCGTGGCTCCGCTGGCCACGGACACCGACGGCGTTTGCACCGTGACGTTGACGTTCAGAATTTCCGCCACGTTGAGCGTTGTCGTGTTCGAATCGACGGTAACGGGCGTGCCGCTCACGGTGTAACTCACCTGAGCGGTGTTGTTGATCGGAGTGTTCGCGGGCGTGCCAGCCGCCCAAACCGTGTTGGCGGCAGCGACCAGCAGCGTGAAACCGATCACACTTAGGAAGCGAATGGCCTGCTTGGAATACATCGAACCCTCGAGCTAAAAACCTTGGTAACCGCTGCGAACAACCCCATGCATGCACTACGTCAAGTTCCCACTGCACGTGATGGTTTCGCTTACAGGCCCAAGATTCCCTCGAACGGCCGCAGAAACGGCGTGCGCCGCTTCGCAGTTCTATCGCTCACGATTCAAGTACATGCGGGAACTGCCGATACGCTCGCGCTTTTGCGCTTCACTTTTCAGGGCCGCGAGCATAATCGCGAGAACTGTGAACAACTCACGAAGTCCTGAATGACGAGGCCGGTAATCTCCGCGACTATGCTGGGGCATACACCGACCGAACGCGGCTTCAAGACGGCAATTCGCCTAGTGGCAAATAGCGCGTTGTGCCTATTTTTCTTGGGGTTCGCGCTCATCGCCTCCATGTCGAGCGCCAACGCGCAAGCGATCTCTCGCTACACGCGTCTCACCGGCAACATCAACTACGTCGCGACCGGCGGCTCGCTACGCGCGGCGGACAACAACACCAATCCTTGTTCGCTCAACGCAACGAGCACGCAAGCGCTGAGCGGCATTCCCGCCGGAGCCACTATCCGCGCTGCGTATCTCTACTGGGGCGGCTCGGGCGCAACCGTCGACAGCTCGGTGACGTTGAACGGCTCGACCGTGAACGCGAGTCGTACTTTTTCCGTGCTCGAAGGAGTCACTGGTAATAGCTGGCGCTTCTTCGGCGGCTTCGCCGACGTGACGGCCTCGGTGAGCGGCAATGGTTCGTTCACCTTCGGCGGACTCACCGTCAACAACGCAGCACCGTACTGCGCAACCGCAACCACCAGCGGTGTCGTCTCCGGTTGGAGCTTGATCGTGGTGTACGAGCGGGCGGCCGAACGATTGCGCGCCATCAACGTCTTCGACGGCTTGGATTTCTTCTACGGCAGTTCGATCACGCGCCTTGCCGACGGCTTTCGAATTCCCGCCAGCAACATCGACGGTAAGATGACGGTGGTCACCTGGGAAGGCGAAACCACCAACTCCGGTGCACAAAACGGTTTCTCGGAAGCGCTGCAGCTCAACGGCAACACCATCGGCTCGTTGAGTTACAACAGCAGCTCGCAGTTCGCTCCGGGCGGAGCGACGGTCACGACCCACGGCGTCGACATCGATTCGTACGACATCAGCAGCTTCCTCTCGCCGGGGCAAACAACCGCGAGCGCCGTGTACTCCTCTGGCCAGGACTTCGTCTTACTCACCGCTAAAATCGTCAGCGTCACCAGCGAACCCGTCGTGGATCTGGCGATTACGAAATCGCATAGCGGTAATTTCTCGGTCGGCGTCAACGGCACCTTCACGCTGCAAGTTTCCAATCTTCCCGGCTCGCAACCCACCGATTTCACCATCACGGTTTCGGATACGCTGCCCGCCGGACTCACCTACGTGTCCGGAACCGGCACCGGTTGGAGTTGCGGTGCGGTCGGTCAGGTCGTGACGTGTACGCATGCAGGCCCCGTCAGCGGCGGTAATTCATTGCCGGCTATTTCGCTCACTGTCGCCGTCGGCAATGCGGCCTTTCCGAGTGTCAGCAACACGGCGTCGGTCAACACGTCCAGCTACGACCCGGATGCGACCAACAATTCGTCGAGCGATAGCGTCACGGTACTGGGACCGAATCTAACCACATCGAGCAAAACAGTTTCCGATTTAAATGGCGGCGACGCCAATCCCGGCGACACGCTGCGTTACACCATCACGCTCATCGAATCAGCGGGCGTGATCGCTTCGGGCGTGAGCGTTACCGACAACATTCCGGGCAACGTGGCCGGCTTTAGCGTCGTAAGTATTCCCGCCGGTGCAACCAATAGTTCGACCGGCGCGGGCACCGGTACGAACAACACAGGTTTCTTGAACGTCACGAACATCACCGTTCCGGCGAGCGGCAGCGTGACGATCGTGTTCGATGTATTGGTTGCGGCAGGTGCAACCCCCGGAACGGTCATTAACAATACGGCTTCCATCAACAATCCGGCCGGCACGGATCCGACGCCCAGCGCGTCGCCGGTTACCGTATCCGCCTCGCAGATCCCAGGCAGCGGCACGAAGCAACTTTATTTGTGGAGCAATCCGGGCAACTCGCTGAGTCGCACGCGGCCCACGGGCACCCACAATCCCGTGACCATCAACGGCAATAACCAAACTACGACGTGGACGATTACGCCGGCGCTGCAAACCGCCGTCACGCTACAGGCCGGGAATTTCGCCGTGCCTCTCTATCTTGCGAAAACGGGCTCTAACAATACGTCGCGCACGATTCGCGTCACGCTGAACAATTCGGCGCTCGGCCAGATTGCGACCGCCGTCCAAACCATCGATCCGATGCCGACCGCCGTTACGTTGACGACGTTCACGCTCAACACGGCGGGAGTGACGGCGCCTGTAGGATCGACGTTCTCGTTGGCCATCAACAACAACAGTAACAACACTAGCAATCGATCGATTACCGTTACGCCGTACAGCGGCGCGAATTACTCCCGTGTCGAATTGAACAGCGACAGCGTCATCACGGTCACCGGTGTCACGACGTACAACGCTGCCTACTCGGGGGGCTCCGTAACAACGAGTTTCCTGCGTGGACTTAGCACCGTGTATGTGCGCGCCGTGGTCAGCGATCCGTTCGGCAGCTTCGACATCACTGCCGCAAACGTCACTTTGGTCGATCCCACCACGGCAAGCATCGTAACGGCGGCGATGACGCCGGTGGCCGATTCCGGCGCGGCGACAAAAACCTACGAATACGCCTACCCCGTGCCGAGCAATGCCGTCGCCGGGATTTGGACCGCTCGTGTCGTGGCGAATGAAGGCGTCGAAGGCGTCATTACCGACTTAGGCGTCGGCACGTTTACGGTCGCTATCCCGATGCCGACGCTCATGATCAGCAAGATTTCCGAAGTGCTATCGGATCCGG
>CAZQYC010000076.1:0-19348 GCA_964597495.1 uncultured Steroidobacteraceae bacterium
CCACGGGCGCCATCGAATGGAGTCTCGATCTTCCGACCGGCGGCTTCGGCGGCGTAAGCGTGGCGAACGGCCTTGTCTACTTCATGACGTGGGATGGTCTCCTCTACGTGGTGAATGCAAGCACCGGTGTGATCGTGAAGACCGTGCAGGCCTCGCCGGCTCCGGGTGCCTATGTCCCGGCGCCGACCGACGGCTTCCCGAACGGTTCGGCCAGCGGTCCGATCGTTTATAACGGCAAGGTGTACGTGGGCTACGGCTGGACATGGGTGCTCAACATCGACGGCGGATTGGCCGCCATTGGGCTCTGATGTAAGAAGGTATAGCCAGCATGGCTCGTTAGGCGAAAGGAATATCCTTCGACTAGATTGACGAGCACATGTGCTAGTTCAGCGCCCACGGTGTTGTCCACCGTGGGCGCTTTTTAATTTGCAGCGCTTGATCGAGCCGCGTTGACCTTGCCTCCTCAAGCCGCTACCGTGCCGCGATGCAAAGCGGTAAGTTCATCACTATCGAGGGCGGCGAGGGCGTCGGAAAATCCACGCAGATTGCCGCCGTTCAGGCGGTAGTCGAAGCGGCGGGTTATCCGGTGTCGATGACCCGAGAACCGGGTGGCACGGAACGGGCAGAAAAAATACGCGGTCTACTTTTGACGCCTACCGACGAGCCGATGCCGGAGGCAAGCGAACTGCTGCTCATGTTTGCAGCGCGTTCTTCTCATATCGAGAATCTGATTCGACCCGCGCTGGCCCGTGGCGCCTGGGTAATTTGCGATCGATTCACGGATGCGACCTATGCCTATCAAGGCGGGGGTCGGTCCATGTCCAGAGAAAGGATCACATTCTTGGAGAATTGGGTGCAGGGAGATCTCCGCCCGAATTTCACGCTTCTTTTGGACGCGCCGGTGGAACTGGCCATGGCACGTGCCCGGCAACGAAACGCGGAGCGGGGCGAGCACGGAGGCGATCGGTTCGAGCGCGAGCAGAGCGCGTTCTTTGAGCGAGTGCGCGCCACGTATTTGTCGATCGCGAAAGCCGAGCCGCAGCGAGTGGTCGTCATCGACGCCTCGCGGCCGATCGAGCAGGTGAAAAATTCGGTGGAAACAGCCACGAAAGACTTTATTAAGTGGTGCGCCCAATGAGTGCCGTACTGCGCTCGGATTCAACCCTTCTGCCTTGGCATGCAGGGCCGATCGATCGCTTGCAATCGGCTTGGCGACAACAGCGATGGCCGCACGCGCTTTTGCTCTACGGCGCGGAAGGATTGGGGAAACGTCGGCTGGCCGAGTGGATCGCCCAAGCCGTTCTTTGCGATGCGGCCAAAGACGAACTGCGCATTTGCGGCGAATGCGCGTCGTGTACGCTGTTCGTCGCCCGAACTCATCCGGATTTGTATTTTCTTTCCCCGGAAGAGGATAAACAGCAAATCTCCGTTGACCAGATTCGCGAGGCATGTACGAATCTCGCGATGACCAGTTACCGGCAGGGATATAAGGTGACGATTGTTGAGCCGGCGCATCAGATGACCATCGGCGCGGCGAATGGCTTGCTTAAAACTTTGGAAGAGCCGGTACGGAACACGATGCTGATCCTGTTAAGTTCAAAGCCGTCCGGTCTGCCGGCAACCATACGCAGTCGTTGCCAGCAACTTGCGGTCCGTGCGCCTCTGGAAAGCGACGCCTTGGCCTGGCTGGCAAAGGTCGCCGAAACGCCGGTTGCACCCGAGGTGCTGCGCTTCGCGCACGGTGCCCCGCTGCGTGCGCTGGACCTCGCCAAGGGCCGTTATACGACGCTTTCGGGCGAAGTCGGCACCGCGTTCGAGGCTTTATTTTCCGGCAAGGCAGATGTGACGCAGATCGCAAAGCAATGGAACGACGACGATCTGATCGACCGTCTTTTGTGCGTCGATCATTGGATTGAGCGAAAGATACGGGCGGCCGTTGGTCAAAGTGACGATCTCGTCACGGGCATGGTCTTGCCAAGCGGCGCGCCAACGTTGAACATAAGCCGCCTGTTTGTCTGTTTGGACCGTGTTCGCGAATTGAAAGCGACGCTGGCCAGAACGGCGCTGCAGCGCGAGTTGGCCATCGAAGCACTCTTGCTTGCGCTGTTGGAGACTTTTGGCGCTCGACGAACGTAGCCTTGATGGTGGCCATCGATGACGGCCATAGAGATGGTAATAGCGGAACGAATAACGTAAGAATGCGACAGCCCAGTAACAAGCCCGGCCTTCTAACGCTCACCATCAAAGACAAGAGTGCTTTGTATTTGGCGTACATGCCGTTCGTGAAAAACGGCGGGCTGTTCATTCCGACCAATAGCAACTACCGGCTCGGCGATGAAGTCTTCATGCTCCTTAATTTGATGGGCGAAGACGAAAAGCTTCCGGTTGCAGGACGTGTCATTTGGATGACGCCGAAAGGAGCCCAGAGCCGTCGCACGGCTGGCATCGGCGTGCAGTTCAGTGAGCAGGACCGCGGGAATACGCAACGAAAGATCGAAAGCTATCTCGCCGGCGCGTTGGGTGGAGATAAGCCGACGCATACGATGTAAGGAAGCTACTAGCTACGCCGCTAGCTAGCTACTAGCAAAATTCGAGGGGTGGCTCAAACGCGTTCTTTGTCTGTTCTTTTCTGGCTAGTTGCTAGTAGCTAGCCGCTAGCGGCTTCTTTCTCACTTCCTCGCCACTTCCGTTGTCGACAATCCGCCTTTCAGAACGCTCGCGCGAAAACCGCGTTCCGAAAGGATATAGGCGCCCGCCGAGCTGCGTCGGCCGGTATCGCAGCAGACGATGTAGTGTGCATTCTTATCCAGCGATTTCATCTTCAAGCGAATGAAGTAAAGCGGAATGTTGATCGATCCCTTCGCGTGATAGTTCTCGAACTCGGACGGCAGGCGGACATCGAGCCATTGGCCGCCTCGCGCAACGATTTGCTTCGCTTGCGCATAATCGACCCATTCGAGGAACGGCTCATTGAGCAGTTTGCGGAAATCGTCTTTTCCGAGGCGCATCAGAGTGCCGTCGGTGAGCATGGTGACGCTGGCGTTGCGCTTTGCGTCCGAGATCAGCGCTTCCTCGCCGAAGGTGTCAGCCATTTTAAGCTCGGCCAACTTGATGCCTTCCTTGTTGAGCGGCGTTTCGCGCGTGACCACGCAGGTGCCTTTGACGATGATGTAGAAGAAATCGCCTTGATCGCCCTGCTTGATGACCACTTCACCTGCACGGTAGTCCATGCGCTGCAACCGCATGAAGATCGCCTGAATGTTGGCGGGCGGAACCTTGTGGAAAGCCTTGGTTTGGAGGAGGGTAGTCATCCAGTCGTCGGCGTTAACCTCCTCCTCTTCTTGCCCGTCGCGAAGCTCGCTGACTTCGTAAGAGCCGGTTTGGTCCCACGTGACGACCACGTCGAGAAACTCGCTGTCGATCTGGAGGTATTCAATTCGATTCGACATCGCCACCGCGCTGTAGGGCCGTGGGATGACATGAGCGAGCGGATTGCGCGCTTCCGGCGTGCCGCCGCGAATCGTGGCGACGATTTCGCCTTCTTGCAGTAGATCGATAACGCCGTTGATCAAAAAGTAAGTGCGTTTTTCTTCGTCGCCTTCGCGAAATAAAACCCGACCCATGGGGGCGTCTCGGCGCGAGGTCTTGCGAGCCAACGCCTGTAGGGTTTCCGCCTTCATACCGTCGAGTGGCGAGAACGACCGTAGTAACACGAGATCGAGAGGTTTACCGCTCAGCTCCATACCAACCCTTTGGGCCATTAACCGGAGTGTGATATGCGTCACCCAAGGGCGGCCATCGCATATGAAAATTCATGCTAGCACATACGCTTGCGCTTACTGTCCGACAAACTGCGCAAAATCAGAGCGGCTTCGCAGTTTGAGAATCTGCACGCAGTCTTTGCCAGCCTGCATCAGGCGTAAACCTAGCGCCGTAACGTTTCGCAAGGTCTTCCAGACGGGCCGCGCAAGCGTCAACTCCGCGCGCCCTTGCATAGTTGACTGGACCGCCGCGAAACGGTGCGAAGCCCGTTCCAAAAACGATGCCGGCATCAAGAAGGTCGGCGTCGGCAACAACCTGTTCGCGAAGCACGGCAACCGCTTCGTTAAGCAACGGCAGTATCAAGCGATCCTGAAGATCGTCCGGTGCTTTTGCACTGGGAAGAGGCGGTTTATTGGGTTTGCCGTCCTGCCACTGATAAAAACCTTGGCCGGATTTACGGCCAAGCTTGCCGTCTTTGACGAGTGCTTGAACGGCCGTGGGTGTCGGCTTGCCGAAGGCCTCTGCGAGAATTTTGCCGACATGCATCGATACGTCGAGTCCCACCACGTCCGCCAGCTCGATAGGACCCATCGGCATGCCGAAATCAACCGCCACGCTGTCGATCAATGTCGGCGAGATGCCTTCCTCTGCGGCCAGCATCGCTTCAATGAGATATGGGAACAAGATCCGGTTGACTACAAAACCCGGCGCACTGCGACAAGGCAACGGCAGCTTATCGATCTTGCGGACGAACGCGATCGCCGTTTGTTCCGTAGCGGGTGTCGTATGCTCGCTGCTCACGACTTCAACCAACTGCATTTGCGCCACAGGGTTGAAGAAGTGAATGCCCACGAAGCGCCCGGGATCGGTCAATCCCTTGCTGAGCTCTTCAAGGGCGATGCTCGACGTGTTGCTGGCTAGGATGGCGCCCGGTTTCAACTTCGGCTCGACGCGCGCGTACAGTTCTCGCTTGGCATCGGCATTTTCATAGATCGCTTCGATGACGACGTCGGTTTGGGGGATATGCTCGCCCTCGACATCCAGCACCAATCTCGATATCGCGCGAGTCCGTTCCTCGGCGTCGCGAATGCGTTTTTCAAAGAATGGCTTCGCTCGCTCCAGCGCTTTGGACACCAGATCGGCAGTTCGGTCTTGGAGCGAAGCAACTAACCCGCGCGCCGCGCACCAGCTCGCGATATCGCCGCCCATAACGCCGGCACCTACCACGTGTGCGCGTTCGAATTTCCGAGTGGAGTTGCCTGCCAGGCCTTTTAAGCGATCTTGCAGGAAGAACACTCGCACAAGGTTTCTCGACGTCGGCGTGCAAAAGAGAGCGGCGATCGAGCGTGCTTCTGCGTCGTACGCGGCGTCCGATTTCGCTCCGTATTTGCGCCAGAGTTCGATGGCTGCATAGGGAGCCGGATAGTGTTTACGCGGTGCGCGTTTCGCAGCCATTTTTGCCATTTGAGCCGCGAGAAACGATCGCACGAAAGGCAGTGCCGTGAACCATGCTTTGATGCCGGGCGAGTGTTGCGGCGGTGCTCTGAGCGCCATCGCCTTGGCCGCGACGGAGAGCTGGTCGGGAAGCGACAGTGCGTCGATCAACCCTGCGTCCAATGCTTGCTGGGCACGAAGAGATCGTCCGGTAAGGATCAAGTCCATGGCCGGCAGCGAACCGATCAAGCGCACGGCGCGTACCGTTCCTCCGAATCCAGGATGAATTCCCAACATCACTTCCGGGAATCCGAAACTTGTCTTGGGGTCATCGGCCGCGACCCGATAGCGACACGCCAGCGCCAATTCCAGACCGCCGCCCAAGGCAAAACCGTTGATGGCAGCGACGGTGGGGTAGGGAAGGCTTTCCAGCCTATCGAGCACGCGCTGTGCAGTTCGAACCAACTCATACGCCACCTCGGGCGACGTCAGTCCGGTGAATTCCTTGATGTCGGCCCCTGCAATAAAACCGCTTTTCTTTCCCGATTGAACGATCAATGCGCGCGGCGGCGACGCTTTCTGAAGCGCATCGAGCTGTGCGTCGAGTCCGAGCATTGCGGGCTGAGACAGCGAATTTGCCGACGACCCGGGCGCATCGAACGTCAGCCAGGCCACCTGGTCGCTATCAACGGTTAGCGTCCAGTAGGGCGCCGTTGCGCTCGTCGCAGTCTGCATGGCGGGCTCCAGTTCTTAGGCGGCTATTTTTTTGTCGCGGATCTCAAAATCGCATACCAGCGGGCGATGGTCGGAATAGCGTACGTCGGGAACGTCGAAATGGGTGATCTCTATGCCCTTCGAGTACAAAATGAAGTCCAGCTCTTTTCGCGGGCTGCGGGCAGGGTACGACGGCAAGCCGGAACGGTTGGCGCTTTTGAGGCCGGACGCTTCCATGAAAAGATAAATTTCGTCGTCGCCCCAAAAAGTATTGAAATCGCCGGCGACGATGACCGGCTTGGTCGACTGTTTTACGAGCTGATGCAGGTGTCGCAATTGGTCGTGGCGATGCCGGAACTTGATCGAAAGATGTACTAGGAAAATCGCGACCTCTTCCAGTTCCAATTCGATGATGAGTCGCTTAATGCCGGTCTCGAAGTAGTGAAAACGTTCACCGGCGACGCGCGGCGCGGACAAAAAGGCATTGGCCTGTTTGCGCACGATGGGCATGAGTTGATTGATCGAGGCCGTGCCGTATTTGCATTGATGCGTGGAATAGTGACCGAGGAGATCGGCCATTTCCTTGGCCTGATTGACAAGGCCAGACCGAATCGAACCAATGTCCACTTCCACGAGTCCAACCACGTCGGGATCGAGCGAACGGATGTACTGAGTGATGCCGTCGAATACGCGTCGATTGCTGCGGAGATAGCCGGCCCCGGGAATGGGTAAATGGAAGGCCGGGCCGGTGCCGGTGGCGTATCGAATGTTATATAGGACAAATCTCATGTGGAATCGATCACACTTCGCTGGCCGGTTTGCGCCGAGTCGGGAATTGTAGCCACTCGGGGTGCCGCGAGGTACGGCTTTCTTGGTAAACTATGCACACAATTGATATGAGCGATTCGCGTAAGCAATTGTCCGAGGGCGCCGGTTATAGGCGGGGCCGTCGAACTGGAGATTCGGAGTGAGCAGCATCTCCCAACAAAACCCGGTCAAAGTTTTCGTCGCCCATGGATTTCAACAAGACGATGACTATCTGCGCGTCTTCGAATACCTCGAAAGCTCCCACAATTTTTTCTATTTGAACTGCAGCTCCCCCGACTACCGCGGCAGCATGGAAGACAGCGCGCTTAAAGACGAGCTGCGCCGGCAAATCATGCTCGCCGAAGTCGTGGTCGTTCCCTCCGCTTTGTTCAACAAATATCGCGAGCTCATTAATTTCGAGGTGAACTGCGCCAAAGGTTTGGAGAAAGCGGTCGTGGTCCTAGAAGCTTTCGGAGTCAAGGAGAAAATGCCCGTTCAGCTCGAAGCCCTGGGCGATGAAATCGTCGAATGGAATGAACGAACGCTGGTGGATGCGATTCGAAGGCAAGCGCGCCACGAAGAAACGACCCGCTGGGAAACCGTCGAATTTAAGCTCGATTAAGCAGTCGATTGAGTAATTTAGTCGTCGCCGGAATTGACGGCGCGCAATACCGGCTGCCGCGGTTGAATTTGCGTGCGAATTAGGGCTCCCATCAAGTTGATGATGCGCAGGGCATGGCCGGCGGCTTCAAAGTCGGACATCTTGCGAATACTGGCTTGCACGGCAGTTTCACCGCGTAACGGCGTTACAGCCGACAGGCTTGAGCCGATCGAAACAAACTCGTCTCGAAACTCCCGCGGTAATTCTTCGCAATTAACTGCGGCTAGGTGTTTCGTATAGGCCGTTGCCAATCTCTGTTTAATGGGCCCGGACGACGAAAGTAGCTGGGCTGCACTTAAAAAACATTCCCACGCGCTGCTCATGGCGATGACAACCCCTCTAAGGTCGATGGCTTCTTGTGGTAATCGGATTTGAGTCCGAGAACTTTTATTCGATTCGTCTTCTTAAGATTTGTCTTTGTCTTCTTGTAACCGAGAAACTTGAGTTCTAGAAATCACTTTAAGTTGACTTTGATTGCCCGCCTAAAACTTTCTATAGGTCAATTAGATGTGGCAGAAATATACACCTGAGTCTGTGAGATGCAAGCGCCCAGTGCGATCAAGACACGGAGGAGATGTCCGGCGATTTTACGGCAATGCAGCATGACATTTACTGCAGAGGGTGAGCCGCTGGCAGAGGCTAGGCTTTTGTACGTCGGTCTGTCTGCACCCTTCAAACTCCGGATACCTCGCCGGCGGCACTATCGACGCGCATTTGCGCATCCTTGTTTTCCCCCTATTTAGTTTGAATAGAGCGTTCGATGTTTCTTCGTCCAAGATTTTTCCCTTGGCGTGAGCTTTGTCGGATTCCGCGGCGTAGCAAGTCGGAAAATTCTTGCAGCGACGTGCATTTACTCCGCTGCCTTGTCCTTCGAAGTAAAGAAACTTCAGCGCGCGTTCCCGCTGCCGGAAGACGTGTATAGGCCACCACCAAGGGGCTCACTTACGGTTCATGGCACGCATTGTGCTTAGTAAGGCTCATGACCTCGATCCGCGAATAAAGCGAGCTATCTATGAGCGTGCAGATGCCGAACGTCAGCGAGGTACCGCTGCTTGAAGAAACGCGTCAGCAACTTTCGATCAAGGAAGTCATTCGTCGTTATCATGGGTCGCTGCTCAGCTTCCTGCGGCGGAGAGTGCGAACGTCGGAGGATGCGGCGGACGTGGCGCAAGAGGCGTATATCCGCATGCTGCAATACGAAGGATCGCGCGATATTCAGTCTCCCTCCTCGTTATTGTTTCGTATCGCGATCAATGTCGCGAACGACCTCGGTCGTGCCGAACAGGCTCGGCGCAGCTCGGATCACTACTCGATCGACGACACCGACATCAGCTCGGACCTTCCAACGCCGGAGCGCGAAGTCGCGGCTGCGCAGGATCTCGAACTCCTGTACGCGGCCATCGATGCCTTGCCGCCCAAGTGTCAGCAGGTGTTCCTGCTGAGCCGCGCTCGCCAGATGACTTACCCGCAAATTGCCGCGCACTGCGGCATCTCGGTCAAAATGGTGGAGAAGCACATTAGCCGCGCCCTGGAAATCTGCGCGAGCAAGGTAGGGGGGCGGCACGTCGGCCCGTCATAGGGTTTCATGGGTAACTCAACGAATGACATTGCCTTGAAAACTGCCGCGCGGTATTGCGCGCGCTTGGCCGCGGCCGATTGTTCGGCGGAGGATCGCGAGGACTGTGAGCGCTGGTTACGGTCGGATCCGGCTCACGAACTGGCCTTTTGCCACGTGTCCGATGTTTCTCTCCGGATCGAACGCGCGGCAAGCTCCGATCGCCGGCTGCAGGAACTCGCAGACCGCGCGTTTGCCGGCCAAGTTCCGTCCAATGAGATCGCCGAGGAGCTTTTGGCGAATCGCGTGCGTGCCGTGCGTACCCACGAACAGGTCAATCACAGTAGTTTTCGCGTGTTTCGAACACCAATCGCACTTGCAGCCGGTGTGTTGCTGGCAACCGTTGCGGTATGGATGGCGCTGACGAATCCAGCCATGGACTTGAGCGGCACGTCTGCACATGCTCAGCAGTTCAACGCGCCCGAGAAAACGGCGCAGCAGATCGAATTAAACGACGGCTCCAGCGTATATCTCGACGCCGGCGCCGCGATATCGGTGGAACTTACGCCGAGCGAACGGCGCATTACGATCTTGAGTGGTCGGGCGTTGTTCGAAGTCGCGCACGATTCACGGCGGCCGTTCGTCGTCTCTGCGAACAATACCCGCACCGTAGCGCTCGGTACGCAATTTGAAGTCGAACGACACGAAGCGCAGACCACGATCACGTTGATCGAGGGTTCGGTTGCCGTGAGCGGGCGAAGCGACGTGCCGGGTGCGGATACGGCCGCATGGACGGAGCAGCTCACGCCAGGCAAGCAATTGCGCGTCGGGGATGCCGCGACGGAGCGAGTGAGTTATGACGTCGATACCGGCAGTGTCATCAGCTGGTCGCGTGGCTGGCTCGTTTTCCAAGGTACGCGCCTCGACGAGGCAATCGCGGAAATAAATCGCTATGCCGAAAAGAAAATCACCCTGGCCGAAGGATCGCTGGGCGAGATGACGATCGCAGGCAGTTTCCTCGCCGGTGAGAGCGAATCGATTGCCAATGCGATTGCCGAGATGTTGCCTTTACGAGTCGTTGATGCCGGAAGCCGCGAAATCATTCTCTTTAAACGCTACAACTGAACGGAATGTCCGAGCGTTCTCG
Source organism: uncultured Steroidobacteraceae bacterium (assembly GCA_964597495.1). GTDB lineage: Bacteria > Pseudomonadota > Gammaproteobacteria > Steroidobacterales > Steroidobacteraceae > CAZQYC01. The sequence goes on from CAZQYC010000076.1 coordinate 10,081, forward strand.
GGCGGCGAGTCTGCGGAGCGACTTGCGCGTTGAACTTCCCGTACTCGCCTTGTCCGCTTCTTCTGAGGAAGGTTGGTCTTCAAACGCAATCGCGAGGTAGCTTGCGATGCGGGCGATGATCTGCTTGTGTGCGCTGGCAGCGTTCGCTCAATGTTCCGCGCTCGACGGGGCGCAAGCGCAAGTTTCGCAGCGAATGGAAGCGCAAAGCGACCGCCGCGCCGTGCAGACGTCTTTGCGAGTTTCCGTCTCGACTGGACCGTTGCGCGAAGCGCTAACCGAAATCAGCGAACGATACGGTTGGCAAATTGCCTATGACGATTCATCGGTCGCCAGTCACAGAGTGCGGGGTTTTCGACTAACCGGAACGATCGCTCGTGCACTCGATCGCGCGCTCGCGCGGAGCGGACTCCGCTGGGTATTCGTCGACGAGAAGACTATCGTAGTGCGCGCAAGCGAGGACGGAACCGAGGGCGTTCACTCTGCACCCATTGTCAGCGAAGCAACCGCTATGGCTTCAGCAAGCATGGCGTTTTCCGATATCGAAGTGCGCACTGATACGCGGCAAGCGCAGGCGAACGAAGTCAGCGGCGCTGCCTTTGGCTTCGCCAAGTCGCTCATGGAAACCCCGCGTTCGATCGTGGTGATCGACGACGCAACGATCGATCGATTCGAGCTCTCGGCGGTGGAGGACTTGGTTCGAGTCGTGCCGGGCGTTTTCACGACGACACGATTCGGGATTCAAGGGTCGGTGGACATTCGCAACGTTCCTGCGGACACCTATTTTCGCGGCATGAAGCGGCTGACGCTTCAAGGGCACGGACGCAGCGTGCTTGCGGCTATGGATTCCATCGAGATCATAGGCGGTCCCGCGTCGCCGCTCTACGGCATGGGCAAGATCGGCGGCTACACCAACATGGTGCCGAAATCGGGGCGAGCGAAGAGCGGCGGTTATCTGAGCGACACGCAGGGTTTCGTGCAGGCAAGTTTCGGTGAATACGATCGCAAGCAATTCTCTGCCGGAATTGGCGGGCCTCTGCGACTTGCGGAACGTGCGGGGAAACGCGGCGGTTACTATGTGTATGGCTTGATCGAGGATTCCGATTCCTACTCCGACGGCGTGCCCATTCAGCAACGCATTTTGCAAGCGGCAGTCAGTGTCGACGACGTTATTTTCGGTGCCACCGTGGAGATGGGCGCCAGCTATCAGCAATCGATGACGGCCGGTGCGCTGACTGGGCGGCTCACGCAGGCGTTAGTCGATCGCGGCCGCTACCTGCGTGGCACTCCGCTGGCAAATTTGGATCTCAACGGCAATGGTCGAATCGGGTACCTCGAGATGCAGAATTCATCGCCCGTGCAAGGCGCGCTTAGTACCAACAATCAGCCGTTACTGCAAACGTGGAATTGGCCGCGCGACGTGCATGGCAATCCGCTGCCGCTTACTCAATTCCCGAAAATGGCGGGCATTCCGCAATCGCTGTTTGACTATTTCGTCGCGCATCCGGAGGCCGATCCCGGCGGGCTGTTGCGTGCGCAGGGTGTCGGTGGTCCCGTTCCCGTCTCGGGGTTCGTGCCGGTCGGCATGGCGCTCGATCCGCGCACGATCGGCTACGACACGTTGAATTTGAAGCGAGCGGCTGCATTCGAGCGTGAATTGCAGGCTGATTTTCTGACCGTCTTCTTAGATCTCATTTGGGACAACCACGGATTCCAAGTAAAGAACCAGATGTTCTTCGATGGAATGGATCAATACAAAACCTCGAATCAGCCCTTCAGCACGACGCAAACCGTGTATGTATGGGAAGACAAAGTCACCCTTGCAGCTCGGATGCATGCGCTGCCTTCCTGGTTGCGCGCTCAATCCTTGGTATCCGTGAACTATCGCGACACCGTTTCGCTCGGCAAATCGTTATTCGGCGATTTCAGCACGCATCGCACCGACGCGATGGCGCCGACTTGGGTCGCAAGTTTGGGAGGCATGACGCCGAATACCACGTTCAATAACGGTTATGACAATGCGGATCTAAACGACGACGGCTATCCCTGGGGCGGCATTTATCGGACCGAGTATTCGGAGTACGGTATCGGTGCGCTTCTCGATGTCGATATCGGATCTCGCACGAATGTTCTCGTCGGCGCGCGGATCGACGGCTCGCATGCCAAGAACGTCGACTATGCAGGTCTGTTCGTTGCGACGGTTGGCACTTCGTCGAACCCGGGTCGCTATACGCAACAGGATGCGATTGCGAGTAAGCGCGACAACGGCGCCTCCTGGACGGTGAGCGTCTCGCGGCAGTTGCCATGGAACGTTAGGCCCTATCTTACGTATGCCAAGTCGAGCATCGTTCTCGACGCCAACAACAATGCGCTCACGAACGCGGTCATCAACGCGGGTCACCTCGGAAGCGCTTCGCTCGTCGAAGCCGGCATAAAGGGCGATTTGCTCGACGGCCGTTTGTTCGCGACGTTCTCCGCCTACGAGCAAAAGCGGCTCGACGTTGATGCAGACGACGACCCTGCATTGCTCAATGCCTATGCGACGTCGACACGGACACGCAGCTTGGAGATGAGGCTTGCGGCTGCGTGGACGCGCCGCTTGCAGATGTCGTTCTATGCGCTTCGCCAGCGGACCTACTACGAGCCGAATGTAAGTGCGACGCTGTTGGTCGATGCGCGCACGCTCGGATTCAGGGACGTCGTTAACTCGCAAGGGGAGGTCATTTATCCCGCCGAAGCGTTTCTGTACGGAGGGCGGAGCCGAGTTATTCTTCCCGCCGATATGCCGCAGTACCGGGAGAAACAAGGGAATCCTAATATGCAGATCGGCATCAACGCGAGCTACGATCTACCGGTGGGGTTCGGCATTACGCTCGGCGGAACTTATTTTTCCGATACGTGTTCCGGCCGATTATGCATCGTCGTGCTGCCGGAGAGTTATGTATTCAACGCCGGCATGCAATGGATCCGAAGCGGCTGGGGCCTGAAGTTCGACGTCTTCAATGTTTTCGACGAGCGTTATTTTCGCGCGCGAACCGGCGATACGCTAGGCGATGTGCTTGCTCAGGCCATGCCGGACCGCCACTGGCAAGTGTCGATTCGAAAATCGTTTCGATAATTGCTTCGCTAGCAACTAGCAACTAGCGATCAGGTAGGGGAACTCCACACTCTCGCGTCTCAATGATCAAAGACCATCCGCGCAACCTTTGCACCATGGTTTAAAAAACAGGAGACGCTATGCAGAGTTCGTTCGATCGAAAGACCTCATCCGCTACAGGGACGATCGGCGAGCCGGCAGTGCCGCAATACCGCTCATTGACCTTGAAGCACGCAGTGCGCGCCGCGCTCGCCGCCGCGCTCTTTGCGCCGTGGGTCTTAAGCGATGCGCAAGAGGCGCCGGCAAAGACCGAATCGGCGTCGGGCGACGACGTGACGAAATTGAGCGACATGCAAGTCACGGAAGATCCGCTGCGTGCGTTTTCCAGCGAGCCGAGCGCCAGCTCGTTCGGATTTTCGAAACCGATTCTCGAAACGCCGCGTTCGGTGTCGTTCGTCAGCGAAGAACAGATTCGACTCTTCGGCGTATCGACGGTCGAAGATCTGTCGCGCGTCGTACCGGGCACGTACACGACGACTCGCTATGGCTTGCAGGGCGGCATTAACGTACGCGGCGTTTCCGCTGATACCTACTATCGCGGCATGAAGCGGCTCAATCAGCAGGGGCACGTGCGCACCGTGCTGTCCGCCTACGACGGCATCGAAGTGGTGAAAGGGCCGCCGTCGCCCCTGTTCGGCATGGGGAGAATCGGCGGGTACACCAATCTGGATCCGAAATCGAGTCGTGCACGCACCGGCAAGTACTTGCCCGGCGCGACCGGATCTTTCCAAGCGACACTGGGTTCGTACGACAAAGGCGAAATTCAACTTGGCACCGGCATTCCCTTTTCGATCGCCGGAAAGTCGGCGGGCGCTTATATTTTTGCGCTGATGGAGGATTCCGATACGTACGTGAAATACGTCGAAGCCAAGCAAAAGTTCGTTCAGGCGACGACCAGCGTCGACAACGTCGTAGGGCCGTTCCGCCTCGAAACCGGTGGACAGCTGCAGAACTCGGTGACGTCCGGCGCGTACATGAATCGCGTCACGCAGAATCTCATCGACAATGGCCTTTATATTCGCGGCAATCCGCTCAAGAATCTCGACTTGAACGGTGACGGACGCATCGGCCTTCTCGAGCACGCCTTTGCATCGCCCGTGCGCGGAAACTGGTCTTCGACAAATCTTCCGTTGCGTCAGCAGTGGGCTTTTCCATTTGCGAATGGGGCGACGCAAGCTCCGGTCGTGCCGGGCATTCCGGCCGCCATGAGCGCCTATTTGAACTCTGTGGATGGCTTGAAGAACGCGAACTGTCGTGCCGCCGAGGTTATGCGTGCGATGCCGGTCGGCGGACCCGTTCCGTTGAGCGGCGCCTTGCCGCTCGGTTTCGTGCTCAATCCCTGCACCGTCAGCATCGAACGCGTGGACTGGCGCGGTAACGGCGCGTACGAACGCGAACAGAACGCGAATCAGAAGCTCGGCTACGTAGATCTCATCTACGACGTCGACCCAAATTTTACCGTCAAGAATCAGCTGTTTTACGACAACATCGACTCCTTCAAGGATTCTTGGCTGCCGTACGGCGAGAACCAATACATTAAAACGCTTGAAGACAAGATCACCGTTACGAAGCGCGTTTCCGAAGATTGGTTGCCCTCATGGGCGTCCGTCAATTCGCTCGGCTCGGTCAACTATCGGCGTACTTTCGGTTGGATTCGGTCGGGCGGCGTCGCGGGCAACGACTACGACTACCGACAAGACGTGATGTACAGCGGCGGCACCGGCACGGGCGGTCACTATCCGAACACGATGTTCTGGACACAGTTTTCGAATTCAAGCTATCAGACCGGCGCGCCGGCGGAGGCGTGGCGCGATTCGTTGCTCGAAGAAAAAGGCATCGCGCTGATGTTCGACGTCAACCTGTGGCGCAATACGAATCTCATGGCGGGCATGCGCTACGATTCCGCGCACGCGAAAGCGCAAGACTATCGCACCAGTAATCAAACGGTCGGCAACCTGATCGATCCGGGTACCGGACTCACGCGGCCGGAATCGCAGCTCGGCACGGTGTGTCTAACGCCGGTGGCGGCGCCCGACAATACAGCCGGCCAAACGGCAGCACGCGCGGCAGGCTGCCCGGGATTCATCTATACCGCGCCCTTCCAAATCGCAGAGGATAGCGACGCCGGCAAGTCATGGAGCATCAGCCTCTCGCAACAACTTCCTTGGGGACTGCGGCCGTATTTTACGGCGGCGAATTCGAGCCTCACGCTCGACGGTTCCAACAACATCATTACCGCATCGACGATTCAGACGCAGGCAACCGGCGTCTACAACGGATTCATTGGCGATGCGTTCCTGCGCGAACTCGGCATCAAAGGTAGTTTCTTCCGCGGCAAGTTGCAGGCTTCGTTGGCGGGATTCCGCCAGTCCCGTAACGACGTGAGTCAACCCGACGATCCGTCGTTCGGTGCAGATGTAAGCAGCACCGAGGCGGAAGGCATCGAATTCGAGGCGAAGTGGGCGCCGACTCGCGCGTTGTTCCTCTCGATCTATGCGTCATACCAGAAGCAGATGTACGTGACGCCGCTAGTTGCCTCGACCACGTTCGAAGTCAACGGACGGCAAGTAGGCTTCCAAGACGTCATCGATCCGCTGACGGGGCAGATTCTCTATCCCGCGGAGGCGTTCTTGTACGGCGGACGTTCGACCACCCCCGTGCCGAACGGCGCGGCACCGCAGTACCAGAAGCGCGTCGGCAATCCCGATAGACAGGCATCGTTCCAGGCGACGTACCAGCTCGGCAAAGGGTTCGGTGTGCTCGCGTCGGGAAATTATTTCTCGGAGGTCTACGCGAATCGGCAGAACACGATCTTGTTGCCCAAGGCGACGGTGTTCAATGCAGGTGTCACTTTCGATCGCGCGAAGATGCACTTCAAATTGAACGGCTACAACGTGACTGACGAAGTGTATTTCCGTCCGGCCTCGGGCGATACGAACGGTCAACTCGTCTCCGTGATGCCGGCCAAGCGGTGGGAAGCGTCTTTCCGAATGGACTTCTAACCGCCATGCGACCGCTGCGGAACGTGCATGGCGATAACGGATCGAGCGCTGATCGATGCGGATCACGTTCCTAGGTCACCAGGGTTGGCATTTCGAAGAGCATGGCCGCGGCTTCTTGCTCGATCCGATCAGGGAATCGATAGGCAATGGCGCGGTGCAGTTACCGGTGTGGCCGCGCCGGCGGCTCGACTTCCAAAAGTTCGAGCCGCTCGACGCTGTGATTGTTTCCCACGAGCACGCGGATCATTTTTCGATGGACACGCTGGCGGCGCTGCCGAAGCGCTGTCTTATCTATATTCCCGACCTTGCTTCGAGCGCGATGGCCACGATCATCGCCGAAATGGACTTCGAAGTCCGGCGATTCTCCGCGTTGCAGCCGTTCATCATCGCCGGCATGCAGGTCACGGCGTTGCCGGGTCTGTACAACCTGCTGGAGCCCGATACGTACGCGCTGCTCGTGAAGGACGAATCCGGCGCGAGCTTTCTCACCTCCATCGACACCGTGCCTCATCCCGACGTGATTGCCTGGCTTGCCGCACAGTGTCCGGCACGAACGCTCGATAACCTGACCAACAACTTCCTAGAGCCGCGGCATGCGCTGGTGCGCGATCCAACTTCTTGCCGAAAATCGCGTGCGCTGGTCGCGTCGGACGCGACGGAGTTCGTGCGCAACTTTGCGCCGCACCGTGCCGTGATCAGCGGACAGGGATGGTGTTACGACGACGATAAGACAGATTTCAACCGTTCCTTCTTCAGTGCGGACAATCAATGGTTGACCGGGGTCATGCGCGAGCTCGCACCGCATGTCGAGTGGTTCGAAGGATTGCCCGGCATGCGCTTCACGCTCCGAGGCGAGCAGTGCTTTGTGGATCAATCTCTCGCTGTCGATCCGTCTCGGTTTACGAACAGAGAGTTCGATGAAAATTCGGTCCGCATTGTGGAACCGTATCCGCCGTGGTCAGGCACGAAAACGATGTCGGTGCCGCGCTTCGACAAGGTTCGGGAGTTCATTCTAGGAGAATACGGCAAAGCGCTCGGCGCCCATGCGCCGAAGCTCATGGAGCGCCTGTATTACTTGAAGTTTCAAGCGGCGGCTATTCTAGGGAGAAGTCCTGCAACGGTCGGTGTCGCGTTAGCGCTCATCCTCCGTAACGGCGCGTCGTGCGCCGTTTTCGAATTCGACTACGGTGCACTTCGGTTTCGCGAAGTGACACTGTCTCATGCGCTCGACTACGCAGTGGGTGTCGAGATGTGGGCTTCGGATTTCGAACGGATGCTCCGCGCGGAAGAAGAATCGTTCACGATCTATGAAACCGCCGTTCGACCTTGGAGTACGGTGCCCGACATCCTTGACGAGCGAATGCTCAATGAACTCTTTTTGTGGTTTACGCCCCGTTTCCGGCCGGATGAATTCTTGGCGGCGTATCGATCCCGTGTCGCAGCACTGAAGTCGGTGCACACCCACGTAGGGGACGTTGAACGAAGCGCGTCTCAAGCTACAGGGTTGCACGCATGAAATTCAAAAAATCGATCCTGACATTAGCGGCCGTCGCACTTACTCAGTGGAGCGCGTTCGCATTCGCCGACACTGTTGCCCTCGAGGACGCGACGATCGTTCAGCTCAACTCGGCGTTCGCTAGCGGCAAGCTCACCTCGGAAAAACTCGTTCGACTCTATTTAAAGCGCATCGAGGCCTACGACAAGCAAGGTCCGACGATCAACACGGTGATTACGCTGAATCCCAAAGCGCTCGAAACGGCCAAGGCGCTCGACAAGGAACGCAAAGCGAAAGGTCCGCGTTCGCCGCTGCATGGGATTCCTCTCGTTCTCAAGGACAACTACGACACGTTCGATTTGCCGACCACGGCAGGTTCCTCGTTGTTGAGCGGGTCGATTCCGCCCGACGACGCTTTCGTCGTGAAAAAACTCCGCGAAGCGGGCGCGATTATCTTGGCGAAAGTGAATTTGAGCGAATTCGCTTCGGGCGGCGGCGGCCCGAACGGCTTTAGTTCGATGGGCAAGCAAACTCGCAATCCGCACGATCTCACGCGCGGCCCTGCAGGCTCGAGCGGCGGAACGGGCGCCGCGATTGCCGCGGGTTTTGCGCAGTTCGGAATGGGCACGGACACCGGCGGATCGATTCGCGGTCCCTCGTCGGCGAACGGCATTGTCGGACTGAAGCCTACGCATGGGTTGCTAAGCCGCGACGGCATCGTGCCGTTGGCGCTCAGTTTCGACACGGGCGGCCCGATGGCGCGCAGCGTTTACGACGTTGCGGTCGCGCTCGGCGCGATGACCGGCGTCGATTCCGCCGATCCGGCCACGCAGAAGAGCGCGAATCAATTCAAGACGGACTACACCCCGTACTTGAAAGCCGGTTCGCTCAAAGGGGCGCGCATCGGCATCGCGCGCGATTTCTTCAAGCAGAGCGAGGCGACCGACAAAGTGATGGAGGCGGCCATCGCCAAGCTCAAGCAACTCGGCGCGGAAGTGATCGATCCGGTGAACTATCCGGAGTACTTGATCAAGGGAAAGGCAAGTGTCTATCAGGCAATCAATCCGCCCGAGTTCAAGGCACAGATCAATGTCTACCTCGCGTCATTGAAGCCGGGCTATCCGCGTACCCTGAAGGAGCTCATCGAGAAAGCGGAGTCGCCGGGCTCGACGTACGACAACCCATGGCGGCTTGAATCGATGAAGCGCTCCGAGGCATCCGGCAGCCTAAATGACCCGCTTTATCTCGCGGCGAAAATGCAAGGTCTTGAGCTCGTGAGAGCCGCGGTGCTTGCGACGTTTGCGAAGCACAGACTCGACGCGCTCGTTTATCCGACGTCACCGCGTCCGGCGCGGCCGATCACGCCGGAACCGCAAGGCAGCGGCGGCGAATCGGCGACGAACATTGCGAACGAGACGGGGTTTCCCGATCTCATCGTGCCCGCGGGCATGACCGACGACGGGCTGCCGGTCACGATCTCGTTCTTCGGGCCGGCGTTCAGTGAACCCAAGTTGCTCGGCTACGGCTACGACTTCGAGCAGGCGACGAAGGCGCGCGTCCTACCGAAGCACACGCCGGCATTGGCGAAAGAGACGCTCACGTGGTGAATGGCTGGAG
>CAZQYC010000077.1:0-2369 GCA_964597495.1 uncultured Steroidobacteraceae bacterium
TTGATCGAATAGCAGTCGGAATCCCACGCACTCGACCCGCCCACTTTTTGCACATTGTCATCGCTAACGACGCAATTGCCACGAGCCAAGTACGGCGCCGGCGTCGCCTCACCACTAGGCACAAAATAAACGTTTCGAGCTACCCCACCCGGAGTTGCGAAGCTCGAATCCATGAAGAAAGTCTTCCCCGGGTTGTAAACCTGGCGAACAACAGAACCATCTTTCAAATAACGCACATATCGACCGTCATAAATGATGGAAAGTATCGTCGACGTTGTATAGCTGCCATGCGAGCTTGGGGACGATCCATTCTCGTAGACGGACAGTCCGCCGCTTGGGCTAAGGTAAAAAGCGTGATCGAGCGACGTGTAATTTTGGTCGGTGGTCGGATCCGAGTTGAGCCCGATCATCATCTCTGCCGTTGTTTGCTCGGCTTGGAAACTGACGGCACATCCATTGGCGTAAGCTTCATAGCTGTAGCAATCCGAGTCCCAAGCCGACGAGCCTCCGACCTTTCTGATACTTGTCGCGGTCGCAACGCAGTTGCCACGCATGACCCACGGAATGCTTGGCGCTGTCGTCAACGGAACGAACTCTAGATTTCGGACGCTGGCTCCCGGCGCATGGAAACTAGAGTCCATGAACAGCTTCTTTCCGCGCGCTTCGACGGTGCGCATCAAGGTGTTGTCTTGATAGTACTGAACAAGCTGGCCGTCGTATTTTATTGAGAGCACGGTGCTGGTCGTGTAAGCGCCTAATGACGAAACCCCCGATCCATTCTCGTAAATATCCAAGAGTCCATCGCCACGCGCGTACCAGGAAAAATCAAGTGACGTGTAGTTTTGATCGGTGGTCGGGTCGCTGTTTAAGCCAATCATCAATGAGCCGTTGGTTTGGTCCGGCTGAAAACTGACCTGGCAGCCGTTCTCGTACGTCGCGGCGGTGTAGACATCGGAGTCCCAGGCTGCAGCCCCCCCGACTTTCTTCGCCGTGTTGCTAGTGGCGACACACTGACCTCGAGCAATGAACGGTATCGACGGTGCGGTCGTTAGCGCGGTGAATTCTAAGTTCCGAACGCTGCAGCCAGGCGTTTGGAAGCTCGAGTCCATGAAGAGCTTTCGGTCGCGAGATTCGACCGTCCTAACTAGCACATCGTCCTTGTAGTAGCGGATTAGTTGTCCATCGTACTTGATAGAAAATACAGAGTTCGCCGTGTACGAACCGAGAGCACTCGTTCCACTACTGCTCTCGTAGATGTAATAGTTACCCGATGCCGCGCAATAGAAGCAGTAGTCGAGCGAGGTGTAATTCTGGTCGGTGGTCGGGTCGGAGTTGAGGCCGATCATGATGTCGGCATTTGATTGGTCTGGCTGAAATTTTACCTGGCAGCCAGCTTCGTAGGTCGCCGCCGTATACACATCCGAGTCCCAAGCGGCCGATCCACTGGCTAGCTTTCGTGCGGCGTTGAACGACGATACGCAACTGCCACGGGCAATAAAGGGAATCGATGAGGCTGTCGTTAGCGGACCAAACTCTAGGTTTCGAATAACCGTCCCTGGCCTAAAGAAGCTCGAATCCATGAAGAATCTCTTGCCTCGATTCTCAACGCTGCGCACCAGCACGCCAGCGACGAAGTATTGAACATTCTGTCCGTCGTACTTAATGCAAAGCATATCCACGAGTGGGTTAAATGAACCGCTGAGGATTGAGCTTCCGTTCTCGTGAATGGTCCACGTTGGACCTGGCGGCGTATGCACTTCAAATGCATGATCAAGCGACGTGTAATGTTGGTCCGTCAGCGGATCTGAGTTGAGCCCCACCATGCAATCATAGTTGCCCACGGAAGTAACAGCGTCCAGCTGAAACGACAGCTGGCATCCCTGTTCGTACGTGTTGGAGGAATAGACGTCGGAATCCCACGCAGCGCTTCCATTCGTAAGCTTCATTGCGCTGTTACTCGTGCAGGTACATGACCCGCGAGCGTTGAACTGTGCCGTCTCCGCCGTCGTGATCGGAACGAATTGCAGATTGACGAGCTTTCCGCCGGGGTCCAAAAAGACAAGATCCATGAAAAACGTCTTGCCGCGATCGTGAACCGTACGAACCAGAACACCGTCTTTGAAGTACTGGACACGCTCGCCGTCGTATTTGATCGCTAGAACCGTCGATGTGGAATAGCTGCCGAATGTTCCACGAGCAAATCCCGACTCATAAATAAAGAGAGTGCCTGCACTCGAAAAGATCCACGCATAGTCAACTGACGTGTAATTCGTATCGGTTGTCGGGTCTGTATTCAGACCAAGCGTTATTTCCTTATTAGTTTGCGCAGGTTGGGCGGATAACTCGCATCCGCTCGCAAAGGAAGCGCG
>CAZQYC010000077.1:2469-19251 GCA_964597495.1 uncultured Steroidobacteraceae bacterium
TATTAGTTTGCGCAGGTTGGGCGGATAACTCGCATCCGCTCGCAAAGGAAGCGCGCGAGTAGACATCCGAGTCGTAGGCATTGGCCGCATTGGACAGCTTCTCTGCCGAATTGGCGGACGCTACACACGATCCTCTCGCGATGAAGGGAAGCGTCGGAGCGGCCGTCATTGCCTTGAAGGCCACGTTACGAATCGCAACGCCAGGTGTATGAAAGCTGGAATCTAGGAAGAACGTACGGCCAGCACTCTCAATCCCGCGTATCAGCACCCCGTCCTTGTAATATCGGACGACCTGGTTGTCGTACTCGATTCTCAGGACCGTGTCCGTCGTATACGCCCCAAAAGCTCCCGGCGCGCCCACCACACTCCCGCTTTCGTAGATGCTCAACGTCCCTGATGGGTTTAGCTCGAATGCGTGATCAAGCGAGGTGTAGTTTTGATCTGTCGTGGGATCGCTATTAAGACCCACCATCACGTAACCATTCGTTTGATTGGCCTGAAAGCTGAGTGCACACCCGCTCGAATAGGTCTCTAAGCTGTAGCAGTCGGAGTCCCAAGCCGAACTCGCTGTGGTGATCTTGTAGATCGTATCGCCTACAACCGCGCAAGAATTCCTTGGCGCGAGTGTAAGGCCGCTTGTACCACCGATCGCTATACCGCTATTCGGCGATACGACGTACGAATAGGCCGTGACTCCGGCGATGTCCTCGAGTCCGCCGCCGTAGATGTTGAAGCTCTGAAACTTAAAGTAGATCGTTTGACCGACCATTCCCGGGTCGTACGGCATCCGGAAGATAGTGCCGTCGAGTCGTGCGAACTTCGCGCCTGCCGAGTGCGAGGTAATCGCACTCCCGTACTTCCCGCGGCGAAGGTAGAAGAAGTTGTAGGTGCCGGCGCCGGTAAGCGTCGCGTCACGATACGAAACCACTTCGTTCTCGACCATCATGATCGAGCGCATGTTGTCGGCATCGGCCGTCGTTCCGCCGGTCAAATCGAGCGACGTATTCGAAAGTTGAACACGAAGCAGATTCGATGAATCTGGATCTGCACCACTTGGTAAGGTGTGAGTGAGAGTCCCGTATCGAGCGGCCCCGAGCACACGACCGACTTGTTCGTATCGAGAACCATCCAGCGACATGCTCACAACACATCCGCCCCAATTACCTGCGCTCGGACCGGTCACGGCAATCCATATTTCATAGCCTCCATCGGGACCAACCAGAAGCGGAGGCGCGGCAAAGATATAGGGCGCTTGCGCGGCACCTGGCGCCACGTTGTAGTTCACCGAGAATCCTTGCGCACTTTCCCAGTTGTAGATCGGCGCGCCGGCGGTGCCGACCAAGACCTCTTCCGTGACGAATGTCAAATTGTCTTCTTCGTCATCGGTGATTTCGACGATACGGACGAGCTTGTTGGATATCGGTATACCGGGATCCGTAATTGCGACCAAATCCATTGGTTCAAGAAGTGAATAGTCGGGCCGCGTTCCGAACTCGTACGAGTTGATCACGTAGAGCTGTCGCTGCAAGATGATTTGTGCGACCTGTCGCGCAATCAGCTTTTGCCGAATGCTGGAAAACTTAACGGTCTCCATAGGCCGCTCGCCACGAACGGAAATGTCTTGCTCATCCTTTGCTTCAGCGATCGCCGGGTTGTACTCCTTGCTTCGATCGGAATATTCAACTCGCACGATATTGAAGGTTTCGCTCGGTGCTCGGCGGGACACTCTTACAGGATCGTCACCGTCCACGAACACGAAGTCATCATCGCTAAATGAAAACAGCGGCGACATGTCTGGCGTGTAGGTGTGGCCGTTACCGCTTACAGGTTGATCCGCGTACGGGATGAGCTTCAATTTTCCGCCCGACCACAATGCCGCCGAATTGGTGATCTTCATCATTTCCGTGATGAATTGGTGCGCGGGTCGTTGCGCCTTCTCGACCGGACTCAAAAAGAATCCCATCGCAATGCAGTAGTTTTTATAGAGCGTGAGAGCGCCTGAATGGATGAAGGGGAAATTGCACCCGTGGTGGATGTTTTCGCAGTAGTCGGTCAGGATGTCCCCAGGCTCGGCATCTACGCCCCCGACACCAAAGCTTTGGAGTCCTTGGACCTCGAAGCTCAAATTCGGAAGGGCCGCTCCAGAGCCGAGTTGCAAGCTTCCGTTGGCGACGTAGGTGGTCGTGCTGTACGGAACCGCTTGCGAAGGAAAGTTTGTAGTGAGATAGGACCATGTTGCCTGATCCACTAAACCGTCAAACAGCGTAAACCCTCTATTGGCGAGCGTGTCCTGAAACTTGTCGCTCCATACGTTGCTAATACCGACAGTGGGCCCTTCAGCCACCATCATCGCGAGCGCAGCGGAATAGGTGTAACTCGTGTGAGAGGAGGATCCGCCACCCCCTTTCCCGCCTTGCTTTTCGGTATGCGGAGTCGCGGTGAAAGCCCCATACCAAATCAGTGATCCCGCAATGCGCGCAGTACCGTAGACGAGCGGGACACAACTACCATAGGTGCTCGTCGTGATTGGAATGGCATTCAGCCGCTCATCGCTAGTCGATTGCGAGTTTCCTCCGAAGCTCATGTAAACACGCTCCACACACTATCGAGCCGGTGCGTTAACGAATGCCGCTCGTGAAGCTCAACATTTCCGTGCACGCGGTTGGCATGGATGATGTAGAAATCGTCGACAATGATTGCGCCGTGCGCGGCATGCCGGCCGAAGTTGTACATCGCAATATCCCCTGGCCTGGCTTTCTTCTCGTCAATTCGATGTGCCCATTGCTCCATGCCGGCCATGTAGAGCGCCTCGTCGCGATGCAGATACCACTCCGGTTCGTACGGCCTCGGATCGTAGTGCTCAGGCACAAAGCCGAATCGTTTGTAGATCACGACGAGCAACATCGCGCAGTCGACTCCGACACCTTTTAGTGCGCCCAAGTGAATGTAGGGAGTGCGGAGCCAGGAGCGCGCCTCGTCAACGATCGCCAAGCGCAGCTCGTCTTCAGTTTCCATACGGCTTCCCTGTAAGTTGTTTGGCAATAACGGTAGATCCAACCACCGACCCGCCTTGGCTTCCGCCTGTTGGTGCCACGGCGTTATTCGCGGAGACACCGCCGTCGTACAACGTTTCCGGGACGGGAACGTAGGGATAACCTCGAAACCGCACGAGATTGTTAAATGCAGGTCCGAGTGCCGGGTTGGTATTGCTACACGCCGCTTGAGTCTTTTGGCAGGACGGCAAGATGGTGAAGGTGTCGCCGGCGGTAGGCGCGGCCGGCAAGGGCGCAATGAGCGTCAGTTGTCCGCTGGCGTTCACGTAGGATTTCACGGCGCGCTTCAAGCCGTTGTTCACTCCGCTCGTAAACGTCATACGGCCGAGATCAAAATAGCCATTGGCTTGCGTTAGGTTTGTCGAGATCGTCGAAACCGTGGGTGATCCAGTGACGGCTCCGCTGATTTGAAATGAGGCGGGATTCAACCCGCATCCGGCATCAAACAGCGTGTGAATGCAACCCGATTGAACGATGTTCTTAGGCATCGGCACATTCAATATTTCAACGTCCGTTGCAAGTCTAAGTTGCGCGAACTGGCGGCCGGCTTGTGCGTTGTTGACTCGGAATTGATTCCATACGACAAGGCCAGGTGAAGTGTCAGCCCACGATGCTAGAAACGCTTTCGACCATGTCACGCGCGCGTTGTCGAGAATCCCGAGATTCGTTGCTTGCAGGATGTTGAACCCCGAGAACAGCGTGTGCGAAAGCCCGGTGTCGAATCTCGGGTAGATCGTGAGATCAAGCGTTCCAACTTCAAGTCCGATTTTCTGAGTGAACGCACCGCGCTCGATGACGAGATTCGAGGAGTAGGTGTTCCCCGAGATCGTCAAATCAGTATCGGCGCTCGTGAGGTAGACCGTCCCAGCACCATTCGCTAGGTCGATTTGGTAAAGATTGGCAATGACGTACCGACCCGTCGCCAGTATGGCAAGCGTAGCCGCCGAGGCTGACTTCATAGTGGGACGCTCCGAAACGACGCTGGCATTTCCCACACCCGACGCATGAATTCGATCGGGATCAATTCATCCTCGAGAAAGCGGCAGCGGTAGTAGAACAATCCGGTCCAGGTGAGCGCCTGACCGGCAGACGGCGCCGACGTAAACGTCACAATGCCCGTGGGACCGAGCGTGTAGTGAACGCCCCCGCCCGTTTGCGGCACACCATCCTTGAAGATGGAGGGCGAGCCGTTGAAGTTTTGAATGCGCTCCGAGGCGCCTGGGCCACCCGAGTTTTGGAACTTCGCGATTAACTGAAACGCTGTCGTAGTGCCATTGCCGGTTCCGAAACTCTCGGCCGTTACCGAGCTGAAGTAGGGGTCGGTATAGAGGAACGTGTCGTAACGACCGCCGAGCGCGTTGTGTAGGCCGATGATCGCCTTCAGATCGCTAACGGTAATGTTGTCGCGGAGGAACTCGTAGTTGATTTCCCATCGGACCTTGGGGTAGCGGCGATATTGGATAGCAGACTCTTTTCCACTCACGGCTTCTTTGATTGAGCTTTTCCATTCGTAGACGCGCGAGTACGGAAAGGTGATTCCGGCAAGCGCCGGATAGACGAGGCTGCTCATCAGGAGAATGCAAACTGTCGGTGGGCAGTTTTGATCAGCTTCACAAGATCGGATTTGCGCACGAGACCGTGGTCGCCTGAGACCGGCACGAACTCAATCTGCAGCTTTCCGCCACTCAATGATCGACGATCCTCGCCTGCCATCCGCCGGACGGCATTCGCCTCCGCTTTCGGCAGGACCATCTCTTCCTCGTGAAGTTGCGTGATCGGGTTGACGCCCTTCGGCACCGAGTAGCCACCGCGCGCAGAGGTGATCTTCGAGGCAAGGCCTGCGACCGCCACGCCCGCGGCGATCGCCATCACGGGTGCGAGAAACGGGCCCACGTAGGGAATACCTGCGATCGCGGACCACACCGCCGAGATCACTTTCACGGCGTTGATTGCGATCATCTTGAGGCCCGCCCAAATACTGGCGAGAACACCTCTTTTTGCACCTGCTTCTTCCGCTTCCGCGCGAATCGTGGCGCCGGTGACTGCGGCGCTTGTATGGGCGGCTTCGGTCGAAAGCGCAATCGTCAGCTTCTGAGCCTGGGCTTGAATGAACTGATCGAGGATCGATCGGCCGATATTGAAGAGAGTTCGCTTGAGGCTCGTCATCCCGAACACCATTCCCTCGACACTTTGTGCAATGGTGTTGGCGATTGGCTGCATGATCGCCCGCCAATGCGCCTGCTGCTCCATGGCCGCTTGTTGTGCTGTGCGGTTTCTCGCCGTTTGAGCCTGCTTATCTAGAATCAGTAAGTCATTCTCGATACGGCGACGCTCAATCTTGTCGTTCTCGACAAGCTTCAGTCTATTCTTGAGCGCCTCGCGTTCGATTGCGTACTTCTCTTGCTCGAGGTCAGCGAGCTGCGCCAGCTCCTGCTTCGCCGAGATCTGGCCAAGGTTGTACCTGGTCCGAATCACGTCGGCTCGTTGATTGACCTCCTCTTGGGCGATCGAGGCCTTTGCCGATATTTCTTCTTGAGCGAGTGCCAGCGTCATTGCGTGATTCTCGCGTTCGATCTGCAATTCTAAGGTTGCAATTTTTCTCCGAATGGCAAGCTTTTCCTCGTTGGAGGTCTTCTCAACAAGGAGCCGCGTCTGCCAAAACTGAAGCTCAGTTGTCTTTTCAAACTCCAGAAACTTTCCTTTTTCCGCACTTTGCTTCGCATACTCGACCTTTCTTTCGTCGAGCTCGGCTTGCCAACGCGCCATCCTGGAAGGCTTATCCGTCTGACCAACCGAGGCTTCGCCACTACCTGCACTTGGCGATCGCTTGATCTCTGTTTCCGGGACGAATGCACGAGTCATCGCCTTTGAGACTCGAGCCGTGGATGCTTCGACAGTCGCCTCGATGTTGTCGATCGCTCGGACACCAATCGCCTTAATGTTCTCCCAACCTTCGCTCCAAGCCTGGCGTGCTCCACTGAAATCGAACATAAGAGTCCGCGATCCAGCTTCCGCAAGCATCTTGAGTAGCTGGGCGGTCTGGAGCGCGCCCGCCTTGAGGATTTCCCACGCGGTCCGAACGATGACCGTCAACGTTTCGAAAACAATGACGAGACCGACCATCGCAACGCGCATGACGTTGACGGCAGTCGGTCCCATACCGGAGAACCATTCCGCAAGCGCAGTCAGGGAAGGCAAGAGAGCATCGCCGACGGCTTTCTTCAGCGCGCTGAGCACATCGCCGACGTCGTTCATCGCGTTCCGATAGGCCGTGACCGCGACGACGCTTTCCTCTCCGACGACCAGGCCTAGCTCACTGGCCTTCTTGCGTGCGTTCTCCATTACTTCTTCCGTGAGCTTTAGCGTCGGCGCTACCTCCGCCCAGGCCTTGCCGTAGATCTTCACGCCCTCGACGTTGCGGTCCGTGCCTTCCTTGAATTCGAGCAGACGCTTGTTAACGTCTTTCATGATGTCAAAGGTTGCGCGGAATTCGCCGTTTGCGCCGCGAGTCTTCACGCCGAGATTCGTGAAGGCCTCTTCGTTCTTAACAAGCGTCTGCGTGATCTTATTGCCGGCGGCCGCGATAGTCTCCTGCTCGACGAACACATCGCCCAGTGCGGTCTTTAGAATCGAGGCCTCAGACGCTGTAATACCGAACTGCTTTCCAAGTGCTTGGGCTTCCTTCGTAAAATTGACTGTCTCATCGATCCCTTCTTTGAATAACTTTCCGCCGGCGAGCACGGCACCTATCGCCAACAGACCGGCGTTGAACTTCCCAACTACGCCGCTGAACGAGTCGAAATGTCCGCGCATGGCGGCGAATCCCTTCTTGACCGAATTCTCAGCGCTTCGAAACGCGGCATCGAGACCGTCCGCATTTCCAGTAATTACATACTCGGCTTCGGTTTTCTTGCTCATTTCGGTGTTTGTGGCGCGATATCAAAGAGGGTTAGGCCGTTTTGGTCAGCTTCCTTCGGACCTTGGATACCGAGGTAGTTGGCGATCATCACGTGAATGGGGGGATTCTTCTTGTGATACGCGTTGATCTCGAGCACGCGAGGAATCGTCAGATAGTCGTCGATGTACTCGTAGGTCCATCCGGGGAAACAAGCCATGAGGTGAACGGAGAGCTCACCCCAATCTACTGACCCGTCTCCCCCATCGCTTCCCCCGCTTGCTTGAATCCCGATATGCCCATTACGGCGTCGATGATTGGCCGGATGTTTCGAAGGTCGATCATGTCCTCGACTTGTTCGATAGTTACGTCCGGATAGTTCCTCGACAATGCCGCGTGAACGACTTTTGCCGCAGCGCTAATCATTCCTTCCGTGATTTGGCCATCTTCGGCAATGTTTATATTTTGTATGTCATTCCTTAGCCGCTTTACCTGACCGATCGTCAGAGCGGGGACGATGTAGTCATCCCCGCCCAACTTTATCGTCATCCCTTCAATCTGCTTCGTCATGATTTGCTTACTCCGAGGTCGACCAGCTCATTGGAATGCCGTTGCCCGGATCGAAGGCCGAAAAGTCGAAGTCCGGGACAGCAAAATCTTCGTTCTTGAATCCGATGGACATCTTCGTCGCGATGCACATCGGGAAGCTAAACGTGGAGATCTTGCCGAGGTACTGAACCGTTAGATCCGCCTTAAACGTAGGCGCATAGCCCATCGGCAAGTTCGACACTTGTTGCTTCGATCCGGTCGCCGCGGTTGCCGTGGTGTATTGGTAGTTGATGTAAACGAGGCGAGCGACGTCGGCGGCCGCGAAGGTGTAGACACCGGTTCCAACGTTCACGGCATACTGACCCGTCGCCGGCGAGGCCGCTACGCGTGTCATTGGCTTGCCAGTGTCATCAATGACACCTAAGTCCGCGGCGTAGGTGCCGGAGCTCGGCGGCGCGATCGTGATTTGAAACGGGGTCGTCGGAATCGCGATGCCCGTTGATGCGGTGAAGTTGGCGATCAAACCCGGTGATAATGTCTGCCCGAAAAAGATGGCATTCCAGACACCGGCGAAGATACGCGCCGGCTTCACTTTGACTTGGATCTTCGTCTTGCCGCGGCCGACCGCGACGGCAAATTGGCTCTGACCGAAGAGCTCCTTCACGTCGCTCGAAAGGTCGACGCTTCCTTCTTGCAGCACCATCAAAGGGAACGGCGTCGGATTAGTGATCGAACTCCCGGACGCATCCTGCAATTGCGTGACGTACATATTGCCGGCGCCGAAGGCGAATTGAGACATTGCTAGTTACTCCTCTGAAAGGATCGAATAAACGTTTAGAACCCGCGCCTCAATTGGTCTTGCGCGTACTTCACACGGTAGTTAACGGTGACTTCTCCGGCAGTCAGCTCGCTGGAAGAATCGATTTTTGGCTTGATTGCGTTTTCCCACTTCATTTGAAGGACGAACGCGAGGCCTATGTTCTGATCGATCGCTAGTGCGTACTCGACCTTCTCGCGCATCTCGAGTAGCAGATGCTTGATCTGATCCTCCGGCGCGCGGTTGAACAGAGCGATTTCTATTTCGAGATCGCTCCAGATGGCGCCGGCTTGACTAAAGTCGTCGCGCTCGTCGTCACCGAAATTCACGGTGATCGCTGGAATCTCTCCTTGGTCGTCTCCAAGTGACAAGGATCGGTTAGCGAAGATGTTCGCTGGGTTGACACCAATGTCTGCTTGCGCTTTGAAGCGAGCGACGATTGCATCGACAATTTGTTCTGCGCGGTGCATGGCTACAGCTTGAGATAGAGTCGGGTAAATCCGGGTCCGAGATCGCGATCGCGTGCGGCCACTGTCTTGATTCGGTAGTCGCCCTCGCCGATGACCGTCAACGAAATATCCTTTGCAAGTTCGAGACGCTTCACATCGGAGTCGATGCAAACGAGCGTCGGCACGTAGCCTTCGATTTCGCCCGTTGTCATGTTCTGAATCGCGAAGTCGCGATTAAAGAGTGCCGAGAACTGACCTTTATCGGTCTGAACGCGGACGCTGTTAACGCCCGAGAATGCCTCAAGCATCGAGAGCCTCTCCTCGTCAGAGAGGAGAGGCACGCAATTGGTCATTGACTATTCGTCGTCCGGAGGTTCGGCGCTCGGTTGAGCGGCCGATTCCGGTTGCGGATCTGGTAGCTTGTGACCCTCCGGCGCCAGAGAGCCGGTCTTCACAAACGGAGCAGCGACTTCGTCTTCGAGCTGAACCATGTCATTGATCTCGAGCGGATCCTTCGTCAGTCCGACGATTCGATTCACTGCCCGGTACTTTTTCTTCGGCATGTTGATCCCCTTGAATTGAGAATGGATAAAAAAAGGGCCAGCTCTGCAGCTGGCCCTCGCCTTTCGGATGTTTCGCTTACTTGTCGTTACGCGACCGCGTTTTCGAAGAAGTAGGCCGCATCGTTCGCGGCGATCACTTCCTTCACCGATTCGCCGACACGAACCCGTGTGCCGCCCCTCATTCCGACGTTGGGATCCTTCTCGACGACGCCGGCGATGCGAGGGCCCCACTGGCCGGTATAACCAAAGGTCACGTCTTCGGTGCTTTGGATGACGGGTGCGCGATAGTGGAAAGCAGCATGCTTGCCCCATAGGCGCGCCAGCGACGGCGTTTGACCCGGCTTCGCGGAGTTCGCCCAGCTTGCTCCGACGATGATTTCGTCGAGCTCGAGCAAGTCGGCAAGCGCCTGCCGCGACACACTCGTACCGCCACCCGTTGCGTTACCTCCGCCCGGGTAACAGGCCGCGGTCACTTTCGGATGTTGGCGCAGTTTCGTCCATGTTGCTTGACCGAATACCGCAACGTTCGGACGAACTATCGGAATATCGAGCGCTGTTAGGATCGCATCAACAGGATTTGAATTGACGAAGTCCGACCACTGACCCGTTCCCGACAGCGTCGTACGATTTGCCGCGGGATAGCTCGCGAGCGTAAACGCTGCAGTCGCTGCGCGCTTTTCCCGATCGAGCGCAACGAGTTCGCTCAACAGCAACGTAGAGCGGCGCTCGGGATCGATCGGTTTGACTCCCTGGACCGCCTGCGTCGCGTTGGCGCTTTGAACGTCGGCATTCGGAATCAAATCGTCCAGCGCATAGTCGGTCGTCGCATCGCTGACTTCCGTCGCTGTCCAATCGATTTCGTTCGGCTTCGACTTGCGACCGACCCGCGTGTCCGGAATCGTGAAGCTGTCGCCGAGTGTGTACTTACTCCATTTGAATTGCTGCGAATCCACTGGTACACGCGGAAAGACCAAGTCGGCGATGTAGCGCGCATTGCGATACAACAGCGTGAGCGCCATCAGGCGCGGCTGAACTACAAAGGGTGCTTGAGACATGATTCAAACCTCTCTAAATAAATTACGTAGATCTGGACTCGTTAGCCTTGGAAGCTCCCGAGGGAGATCTGAACGGGAATGATGTCGCCCGACACGCCGCTGACTAGAGCGACGCCGACGACACGGTTGTTCGTGCCGGCCGCCGGCGCCGCTGTGACGCCCTGGCCGCTCGCGTCCGAAGTCAACAGATCGCCACGCGCGACGGTGCCGCCGAGCTTGAGATCCGCTATGCCTTCTTGAACGACGTCGATTCTCTCGCCGCTTGCCGAGTCGATTTCGGTACTGATGCCGATCAGCTTGTCGCTGACCGCTGCAGCTTGCAGCGCACCCCAGTCGGCTGCGCCGACCTTCACGATGCGACTTGCGGAAATCGCACCTTCGGCCAAATAGCTCTTAGTAAGCCCGTTGTTAGACATGACTAAATCCTCGAATGATGTTTGGGACGTGGATCCGCTGAAGCGTTAGGCAACGGCGAGTACGTGATCGATTGCGTCGATCTCGCTCACGGTGTTGCCTTTCTTCGCTTCGGCTTCGATGTACTCGCGCGCCTTCGCAGCTGTCGCCACGGCATCGATGTCCTTCTTCGGCGCCGGCAGTGGCGCGTCAGTGGTCGCGCGAACATTGGCCGCGGCTGCATCGCTGGCAAGATTGTTATGATGCTGCGTGCCCCTAGCCTTTTCCGCGGCAAGTACTTGCACCGCAGCTTCTGGTCCGGTGGTCTTGCCGTCGAATGCGAGACGGGTTACGAGCTCGTCGTGACCTGCCATGCGTTGAGAAAGAACGCTCGAGATTCGCTCGCGTTCGGCTGTCGCGCCTTCGGCCCGGCCTGCACAGCGACCCGTCGCTTCGCCTTCGGTGCGACCGGCAACGCGGCCCTCCTCGACGAGAGCACTTGCCGTTGCCGGATGGTCCTTCTTCAATTGTTCGGGAGTCATGATAATTACCTCAGTTGTGGCGACCGTTGTCGAAACACCGTCGAGCTCGGTCCGGGGAGTTTCGGCAGCCATCGCGGCCGCCATTGCGATGACGTCGTCCAGCGTAGAAACACCGTCCACGAGTCCAGCGTCGATAGCTTTTTTACCGATGAAGATTCTTCCATCGGCCATTCGCTGTTGAACGTCGTCCTCAGTCGTGCCTCTGTTGCGAGCGACCTGACCAACGAACAACGCGTAAATCTGATTAACGACCGCTTGCATCTCAGCACGTCCTTCGCGCGTGAGAGAGCCGCTTTCCGTTTCCATTCGCTTGTACTTGCCCGCGGTGATCTCGATCGAGTCGATACCCGCGTTCTTGTCGTATCGCGAATAGTCTGTGTGAGTCGCGACGACGCCGATTGATCCGACATCGGTCGTCTCGGATGCGATATACACTTTGCTCGCAGCCGATCCAATCCAATATGCTGCCGAGCAGATCGTGCCATCTGCGATCGCAACGATCGGCTTCTTCTCGCGAGAGGCATAGACGATATCCGCAAGTTGTTGCGTGCCGTCGACAGTGCCGCCGGGTGAATCGATGCAGAGCACTATGGCCGTCACGTTTGGATCCGCGACCGCCTGCCGAATCTGACTTCCAACGACTTGCATCGACGTTCCGCCGCTAATCCGCATGAAGAGATTCATCTTCTTGGCGAGTACGCCTTCGAGACAAATCACAGCGACACCACCTTCCGTTATCTCAAGCTCCCGCCCGGTATTTGCGAGCGGTCCGCCCACTTTCGCTTCGATCGCCTCGACGTTTAGTTTTTCGCCACGAAGATGACGCGCGTAGATCGAATGCACTTCGGAAAACATCTCCGGCGTGATTGCCCACGGCGCTGAGATGACGTCAATGACTCGCACGGTAGTTAGTCCTCGATGTCGGTATCGGTGTCTTTTTGTTCGCCCGGCGCAGCTTCGCCTGGTTTGCCGGACGAGTTCTCGGCACCGGAGGCATCTGCAGCAGGTTGGGTATCGTCATACTCGCGAAGGATTTCCTGTTCGCGAGCTCGTCGCTCGGCGGTTGTCTCCCATTCGGTTCCGAAGTTGCGCGCGGCTTCATCCGTCAAGCTAGTCAGCTTGAGCTCCAACCATTTCTCAACGGCTTGCGCTTCCTTGAGCGGGTCCAATAGTCCAAACGAGTCTCCAATCCATTCAGATCCACAGTAGGCAGCGCGAATGGTTGGATCAGTGAGGAATCCAGGTGCCGCAATCTCGCCGAGTGCAACAGCTTCCTCGAGCCATGCGTGATAGATCGGGTCGCAATACCCGCACGCTAGCCACTCTCTTTTCTTCAAGAAGAATTTCGAGGCTTGCAGCAACGCAGCGCGAGCAGCCGTATAAGACGCGGTGAAATGCTTCACCAATACTTCGAAAGGCAACTCTAGCGCGACGCCGATCTGACGAAGGATTGCCAACACGAACGGATCGAATGCTTGATTCGGTCGCTTGGGATCTGCGATTTGAATCTCTTCGCCTTTCGCGAGATCGACGATCGCGCCCGATCTAAGCATGACGTTGTCGCCGGACTTCGGCGCCGATGTCGGTGCGCCGCCGGCGCCATTGAGTCCAATGCCAACACCGCCCGGTGTCTTCACGAAGACAGTAAACAGAGCGCTGACGACTGCCGCGTCGAGTTCGGCGTTCGTGTACTTACCAAGCTGCTTGAGTGGTTCGATCACCGCGGCCAAGTACGGGATTCCGCGCGATTGCTCAGGTCGCAACATCTCCATCAAATGAATGACGTTACGTCGGCCGGTCTTTGTGCCGAATGCCGGAATCCGATCCCATTCGCGATTTGCACCGCTGAGGACTTGGGATCCAGGATGAGTGCGCATGATGTGATAGGCCGTCACAAACCCATCGATGTCCCTCTCGATACCGCCGGCCAATGTGTCCGAGTCCGGGGCATCATTCCTGTTACAAACGCGATCCGCTTCGATCAATTGGACCTTTAGCGAGTAGCGCGAAAACTTTCTTGCTCTCATCGGCATCAATGCAAAGACGTCGCCGCTATCGAGCGCGCTGCGAAGCGCGAGCTCTTGGTTCTGTCCGAAGTTCTGCTTGCCAGCGAGATCGAATGCGTATGGATTCCATGCCCACCCACGGAACTTTTGCTCCGTAGTACGCTGCCATTTCGCAGCCTGCGCCGCCGAGAGTTTCAATACGTCGCGATCGATTACCGACTTGAGCATTAAGCCCGTTGCTACTGCATTCGTCACGACGGTATTCGTGGCACCTCGGGCAAGCGGCTCTCCCCGCTGCATATCCCGTGACCGCGTGCGAAGCGTTGGGAGGTCCGTCAAGTTGTCGGCGTCTGCGGATCCAGCGAACGGCAACCAGCCCGCAGTCTGTCTGCGATCTGTACGTCCACCCAACCATTGACCGGCTATAGCCAACTGCATCCGAGCTTGAGCTCTACGCGCGCCGGCGACTGGATCCCACCAAGAGACGACTCGGTCGACAATGTTCGACGCGTTGTTATTAGACATCGGCGATCGCATTGCGAACTCTCAGTCCGCCGCCACCAGTTTGAAGCCGACGCACCCTCGCCTCCCAGATTTCGATGTTCTCGCGGATCTGTTCAGCGTCGGCACGTGTAAATGTTTGGCCGTCGATTGCGAAAGATTGGCCCTTCGCAACTGCGAGATCTGCTCTCATCCATGCGTCTAAGTGTTCCTGGGCTTGTGCGAGCGTGATTTCCGCCATTAGCGCCTCTTGTTAAATTCCGCTGTGCCTCATACGGCGCCCACCGCGAGCAGGCGGATCCGGATCGTTGTTGCCTAAGACCTTTCGTTCTTCGATTGGCCGAGCCCACTCTGGCGGCGAATCCCAATTGATTTGTTCCGCCTCGAGCGCAATGACTGCCGCGCGGTTGTACACCGCGAGATCAAATGCTTCGTTTGGTATTCCGCGTTGCTTCGTCCATCCCTTTTCGCCACGGACTTCGGAGACGAGTTCCTCGAAGATGTCTTTCGGTAGCCACTCCGGAAGATGGAAATATCCAGGACCATGCGCGAGTCGGCTTAATGCACCGGAGACGCCGTCCTTCATGACGTTCGTGTTAATCAGCCAGACCGGAACGTCGCCGCGGCCACCAGTCTCGCGATCACTTCGTTCTCTCGCATCTGGCCAGACCATCGTGCAGCGTGCTGCGTCTTTATGGCCTGTACCCTTCACGAGCATTACGCGGCCGCCGAGTTGTTGGGCACGCGCCCGGCGCCAGAAGTCGTATGCCTTTTCCGTAACGCCGGCTTTACCGCCGGAGTCGACAAGAGTGAGCGCGACCGGCACGAGAATGCCCTCGATGCCGTGAACGGGATATGTCTTCAGCACGATCGCATCGAAGAGTAGATCCCAGTCTTCCCAATACGAAGCGGGGTCTAGGCCTGCGTAACGCGCACCCTCGGCACGCGAGCTCGCCGTTATCTGGAACCGATCGACCAGCCAGTGCTCGAGGCCTTTGCCCCAAGCCTGGACCTGTACAACGAACCGACCACTTTGGACGTCGACGGCCGCAGTCAAAAAGCGAGCGGCGGCCGGCATGAAACCCTTCGGCCAGTTTTCTGCTCGTTGCACCAATTGTTCTACTCCGCGCCGCTTTGCAATTGCCCGCGGGAGATACGGATAGGCCTGGTCGCCGCTCGTCGTATTCTTTAGCGGTTGCTCGTCCCCAGTTCGTACATACGTCTGTACAGCCTGAAGGTACTTGTGAAGCAATAGGTCCCAACGCTGATAGGCCGCAGCTACACCACCGAGCCAATAACTTGCAATCTGTGTACGCCGACGTTCCCCGTCGATCGTTCCATCCGGAAGCAGAATTTCGCCTTCGTGTATCCATCGACCGTTCAAGTTCAGTTCTTGCCGATCGGACAAGCGATGAACGCCACCACATGCAGTGCATACGACAACCGCATGCTGTTCCGCATACGTCATCAAATCCGTTTGTTGCACAATCTCTTCGAGCTCGTCGAAGATCGGTAGGCGAAAGAGATCGAGTCCCGGCTTCGCTTCGAACGGTTGCCTGCAATGCAGACAACGCCAATACCATCGCGCGCGAGTCCCGCGGTTGTACAGTGACAAGATCCCAAGCGCCGGCGGCGCTTCGTGCGGTGTACTTGGAGACCAATTCGGCTTCGTGTACTCCTCACCGGGAGAACTCTCCGCGAGACACTTGCCGCGCGACATGTACGTCTCGACGCGCTTCGCTGCGAGATCCCACATCGGACCTTCGCCGTCGACATCGTCTCGATTTTCAGGACGGTCGTAGTCCGTAATCAAGACGTACTGCAGCGTCTTCGCTGATAGTTGCGAAACCGCTGGCCATCCGAGCTTGAGCGAAATACCCGAGCGGAAGAACTTATCGAAGACGTTGTCATCGCGCGGCCGCGGACTCAGTCTTGCCTGCAGCTCCGGCGAATGACGAATCATTCGATCGAGATCCGTCAGCGAGTAGTCTCGAGCCGTGTCCTTGCTCATATGAACAATCAGCATGTCGCCGGGTGCGCATGTGATCACGTAGCAAACGCCGGCGCCGATTAAGCCGAACGATTTTCCAGTCCGCGCAGGACCGACAAACACGATTCCCTGATACTGCCGACTTCCAAGGTGATCGAGCGGCTCAACGACGTAAGGAGTCAACGTCGAGAACCACGGCCCTTTATCGTTTCGAAGATACGACGCCGCGGCTTCACTTGGCTTGATTCGCCTCGGCGGTCTAAGGATCTCCGCGACCCCGCGGGAAATCTCACGCGGGTTTAGTAGTGCTTGTAACATTTGCGATCAACGACGTTTGCGTCGACGCCGGCGTCAGCTCGTTGTGATCCTCTTCGTCAGCGATCACCTTCTGAAAGATGCGCTCACGAACCTTATCGATCTGCTGCTCTATGCGAGTGAGCACGAGCGGCGCCGCCCCGATATCTCGTTCGACTTGATCGACGATCGTGTCGAGCTCGAGCGCCACAATCTTTACGACCCTCGCCCATTCGGCTTCGACATCCTCGCGCCGTGACAAGGCACCGCGCTCGAGATTGACCTTATTCTTCTCCGCTTCGGCCTTGTAGTGCGAGAGCCGATCCGGTGGCGTCATCTTGTCGGGATTGCGCGTCCCATCGTCCTCGAACTGATTGAGCTTCTCGTTGAGCTCGCGCGCGCTGTAGACCGGATGGCCGCCGCGCTTCGTCTTCGGCGCAATTCCGAAGTTCGCGATCCGTTTTGTGATCGTTGCGCGATCGCGCGCAAACACGTGTGCCGCCTGGTTGATCGAAACCAGCACGTCTAATGCGGGTTGTCCACTCTCCTCGGTCGATTCCGTTGTCGGCGCTCTACTCTGCTTTGCCTTTTTCGCAGGCTTTTTAGCCTTCGTGGAAGCCTTGGCGCGGCCTTTCGTGGCCATTGTTGTTGATGGCTAGAGGCCCCGGAAAATGT
>CAZQYC010000078.1:0-2823 GCA_964597495.1 uncultured Steroidobacteraceae bacterium
TCGACCGCCGCGGCAAAATACGTAAAATCCACACGGGCTTTTCCGGTCCCGCGACCGGCGCGCACTACGAACGATACAAAAAGGAATTCGTCGAGTCGGTCGAACAGTTACTCATTGAGCAATAAGGTAGCCATCACCATGCCGTCGTTTGACGTCGTTTCGGAACTCAATTTGCACGAGGTCGCCAATGCGATCGATCAGGCAAACCGCGAAGTCGGCACGCGCTTCGATTTCAAAGGCGCCGACGCGAAATTCGAATTGCAGGAAGCCGTTGTCACCCTCGTCGCGCAAGCCGAGTTTCAGCTCAAGCAAATGCTGGAAATCCTGCGGTTGAAATTAAGCAAACGAGGCGTCGATTTGCAGTGCATGAAGGTCGAGGATGCGGTCGTAAGCGGCCAAACCGCGAAGCAAGTGGTGACGCTGCGCCAGGGCATCGAGACGGAGCTCGGCAAGAAGATCCAGCGCTTGATCAAGGACTCTAAAATCAAGGTGCAAGCGGCCATCCAAGACAAACAAGTGCGGGTAACCGGAAAGAGCCGCGATGATCTACAGACGATGATCGCCATGCTCCGCGGCGCCAAGCTCGAAATGCCGCTCCAGTTCACGAATTTCCGGGATTAGCCTGCCGTTTTAAGCAGGAACTCCCCATCGTCAGCCGAAGTTCAGGTTAGGAAACTACACTATCGCTTGTTCAATTTTCGATGGAGCACGCCATGTCAGCAAAGACCCCTTCTAAGACGCCCGCTAAGATGACCAGTGTGTCGCCGAATACGTCCCCTTCTCCATCGCTCATGCAACGACGCGACATCGTGAAGAACGCCTTATTGAGCGTTGTCGCCGTTCCCGTCGCTTCGTTGTTCGCTCGGCATGCGCGCGCCGCCGCGCCGCCGCTCAGCGAACAAGATCCGCAAGCCAAGGCACTGGGCTACGTTGCCGATGCCGGCCGAGTGGACGCGAAAAGCAATCCGACCTATAAGCCGGGGCAAACCTGCGGAAACTGCTTGCAACTAACCGGCAATAGCGGCGAAGCGTTCCGTCCCTGCAACCTGTTCCCAGGAAAAACGGTGGCGGCAGCGGGTTGGTGCAAGGCCTGGGTGAAAAAATCTTGATCCTACGAACGTTCGCTGCGACTCCTATATCCCCTGCATCACATCGCGCAAAAGCTCGCGATGGGTGAAACGATACATCACCCCAAGGGCGGCGCCGAGAACGGCGCCGCTGATATGCGCCACGTAGTTGATCGTCGAGCCGGGATCGCGGTGCAGGTAGTCGACGATATTCTCGACGACGTATAACCCCGCGATGGCCAGTGCCGGCACGCGAAATACCCGTACGATCACCACGAACCAAAACACGCAACGAATGCGTAGCCGGGGCGCGATCGTCGCCAGGAATGCCATCATCGCCATGACAACGCCCGATAAACCCACCGTGGGCAGCGCACCTTCCACGCCGGCCATGCTGTAGCTATAGGCGAGATGCGTGCCGATGGCAGAGGCGACGATAAAACCGAAATAGTAGAGATAGCCGGCGACGACTTCGACCGAAGCGGCAAAGGCGTAGAAGAAAATCAGATTCGAAATCAAGTGCAGCCAGTCGGCATGCGAGAACGCGGCGGTAATCATCCGCCACACGTTTAAGTTTCCGGGATCGTACTGGAGTTGATCGGTGAGGTCGCTCGGGATCGCGCGCTCGAAACGCCGCGAACTCTCGGCCAGCGTGTTGTAGACGTAGTCGCTGCTCACCTTGGGGTCGGAGTAGAAAGGAGTGGGCTTCGAACGGTCCGCTTGCTCGCGCAGGGCCGCTTCGCGGTCGGGCGCGGCACGAATCTTAAGCAGCACATCGCAGTAGTGCTGATCGGGTGGACCGTCGAGGTAACGCAACACCAATCGTTCATCGCGAGTCAGCTCGTAAGTGCAGTGTTGGATGAGCGCCGATTGATAGGCATGCGCCGAGAGCTGCTGGCGCGCGAACACCCAAATGCAAATGGCGCAGACCACTAGCGTCATCACCGGCAAGCGGCCCAAGTCCACGTCGGCTTTGTAGGGAAATAGCACCATGCCGGAGAGCTTACCCGATCATCAGAGGATGCTGCTTTGCTCAGTTCGACGCAGAGGCAACGTCATCCCCGACTTGTTACGATGCCGTCCATTGCACGACACGTTGCGTCAATTACTTCGTAGGTTGAGTTATGTCCGCAGAGCCGAATCGCGATAGCTTGAGTGGGTTGGAATTCATGCAGGCCATTGTGGAGGAGAAAATTCCGATGCCTGCGATGGCGCAAACCATCCCGATGAAATGCATCGCCGCCGAATCCGGCGCCGTCACGTTTTGGGCGCGGGCGGATGGGCGCCACACAAACCGCTCCGACAACATTCACGGCGGTTTCGCGGCCACCGTCATGGATTCGGTGGCGAGTTGCGCCTTGCGCACCCTGCTCGAACCGGGCGCTCGTTTCGTCACCATCGAACTCAATGTCAAACTGCTGCGGCCCGTTCCGCGCGATACCGACTTACGCGGCGAAGGCAAAGCGATTCACGTATCGCGGCAATTGGGTGTTTCGGAAGCACGGCTTTTCGATGCGGCCGGAAAGCTATGTGCGCATTGCACCGCTACGTTCGTGATAACCCGGTGACGATGTGCGCGTTCGCAAGTAAGAACCCCTCTCCCGCGCTTCGCACGACCTCTCCCTCAAGGGGAGAGGTGCTCTTCGGAATCAATAAGGAGCCAACTGACGATTGCGCTTGCTCCCTCTCCCGGTTGCGGGAGAGGGGGATTCTGCTTAACTCCGTTCGGCCGCACCCTTCAATAAACGCCCCGCAC
>CAZQYC010000078.1:2923-18914 GCA_964597495.1 uncultured Steroidobacteraceae bacterium
GAGGGGGATTCTGCTTAACTCCGTTCGGCCGCACCCTTCAATAAACGCCCCGCACCGACAAGCCGCGGGCCGTAATAGTCGTCGTCGAGTTCGTGCAATTCGATCGTGCGTCCGGACTGCGGTGCATGCACGAAGCGTCCTCCTCCTGCATAAATGCCCACGTGCGAGACCTGCTTGCGCTTCGTGGTGCGAAAGAACAGCAAGTCGCCGGGTTCCAAATGACGGACATTGACGGGATCGGAAGCGGCGTACTGTTCGGCAGCCGTGCGCGGCACGGTTACGCCCAATTCGCGGTGGATGTAGAACACCAACCCGCTGCAGTCGAAGCCATCGAGATCGGCCCCGCCATACCGATACGGCTTACCGACCTGCGCGATCGCGCGCAGCGCAATCTCATTGCCGGCCGACACAAACGCACCCGTTTCAGAAAAAACGGTATCGCGCTGCCTCGACGGCGAGGATGAGCAAGCGGCGAGCACCGCGCCCATCAAAGACGCGGTGATTACGGCGGCAATACGAGACATGAACCGAAAATACTGCACGGCAAACGAGCGAAAAAACGCCAAAGTCGGCGCTCATTTTGCCCCATCGCTCCTGCCGGGTCACGTGTCGAAGCGTTTAAATAGTTAGACCTTGTTTCGTAATCGGCAACGACCGCAGGCGTTTTCCCGTCGCCGCGTAGATCGCGTTGCAGACCGCAGGCGCCACCAATGCGACGGCGGGCTCGCCCATTCCGCCCGGTTTCTCGTCGCTCTGCAGGAAGTGCACTTCGATTTTCGGAATCTCGTGAATGCGCAGCAACCTATAGCTGTCGAAATTCTGTTCCTTCGCTTTGCCGCCGTCGATGTTCACTTCGCCGAACAGCGCGGCGGTCAGCCCGAAAACGATGGATCCTTCGACTTGCGCGTCCGCAATGTTCGGGTTGACGATCCGGCCGCCGTCGACGGCACAGACGATGCGGTGGATCTTCAGCTTGCTGCCGTCAACCGACACCTCGGCGACTTGTGCCATATAGGTGTCATAACCCGACATCAATGCAATACCGAAATGATGTCCCACCGGCGCACCGCTCATCCACGCTGCTTTGCGTACGACCGCATCCAACACATTTTGCCAACGCGGTTGCTTTTGTTTCCACAAAAGCTTGCGCCGAAACTGATAAGGATCGTCTTGCGCGTCCGCCGCCAATTCATCGATGAAACTCTCGATGACGAAGCAATTGAGCGCATGGCTGACCGACCGCCAATACCCCACCGTGATCCCGATCTCGTGCTGCAGGTATTGAATGTCGAGGTTCGGCACCATGTACGGAAAATTATGCGCCGCCTCCACCGCGAACGGATCGAGCGCGCCATTCGCAACGACGGCAGGCGCCCAACGCGAGGTGATCGACGGGCCGACCAGCCGCAACTTGAATGCGTTGACGCGACGGTCCGCATCGAAACTGCCGGCCACCGTGTCGTATGCCGGCGGCCGATAGGCGTCATGCGTCATGTCGTCCTCGCGAGTCCACACCATTTTGACCGGCTTTTTCGCCGCCTTTGCGGCTTCGACCGCCGCCGGTATGAAATCAACTTCGAGGCGCCGACCGAAACCGCCGCCGAGAAAAGTGGTGTGCACGAACACCTGGCTTTCCGGAACGCCCGCCGTCTTCGCAACCACGGCTTGAGCCAGCTGCTGAACCTGCGTCGGCACGTAGACATGACAACCGTCGGGTCGAAAATCCACGGTGCAGTTTTGCGGCTCCAACGTCGCGTGCGCCAACAACGGCAGCGAGTAATTTGCTTCGAGCTTTCGGCTTGAGTTTTTGATGGCCGTGACGGCATCGCCCTCGCTGCGCACCGACTTCGCCTCACCACTCGCCGCTTTCAGTCCGGCAAAGATATCGGCGTTGTTGAGTTTCGCGTTTGGACCCGAATCCCATTGAATGTCGAGCGCGTCGCGCGCCTTGCGCGCTTGCCACCACGTATCGGCGACCACGGCAATACCGCTTGACGTCTGCAGCACATGGCGCACGCCCGGCATCGACTTCGCCTTGTCGGCATTGAAGCTTTTCACCGTGCCGCCGAGCACCGGCGATTGCGCAAGCGCCGCGTAAAGCATGTCGGGCAATCGCACGTCGATGCCGAATTGCGCCGAGCCATCCACTTTCGAGGCGGTGTCGAACCTCACCAGCGACTTGCCGATGAATTTGTATTCGCTTGGCGCCTTGAATTTAAGCTTTTGCGGTTTAGGCAGCGCCGCCGCGGCGGCGGCGATATCGCCGAAAGGCGCGATGCTGTTGCCGTATGCAACGCCGTTATTCACGATGCGACACAGCGCAGGACTCGCGCCCAGTCGATTGGCGCCTGCGGCCAAGAGTCGTTCGCGCGCTTCCGCACCCGCCGTGCGCAGCTTTTCCCATGCGTCGCGAATGCTGGTGCTGCCGCCCGTCGCTTGCGCGCCCAGTAAGCCGTTTACATACTCGGCGCCGGGCGGCGCGAACTCGACCTGCATGACGCTCGGATCCACTCCCAATTCCTCCGCGATCAACGTGGGCAAGGAGGTATACACACCCTGGCCCATTTCGGATCGATCGCAGAAAAATTTTATTTTTCCATCGGCTCCGATATGCAGCCATGCATTGGCTTTGACTTCTTGCCCGCTCGCGCCGACGGCGGCGGTGTGGGGCTTGCTGCAACCAGGCAGCGATATTGCGATGGTCAAGCCGCCCGACAAAGCGGCGGTCTTTCTCAGAAAGTCGCGACGCGTGATGTCGTGCTTGGAATTCTGTCTTTGCGAGGTCATTTCAACCTCCCGAGTTCATCAATTCGACGGCACGGTGAATCGCTCGACGAATGCGCGGATAGGTGCCGCAACGACAAAGGTTGCCTGCCATGGCGGCGTCGATATCGGCATCCTTCGGCGCGGGATTTTTGGCGAGCAAGGCAGCCGCCGACATGATTTGTCCCGACTGACAATAGCCGCATTGCGGCACGTCGATTTCCAGCCACGCACGTTGCACGGGATGGCTGCGGTCGGCGGAGAGCCCTTCGATCGTTAGAATCTTCCGATTGCCGATCGCACTGAGCGGAGTGGAACAGGAGCGAATCGGCTGGCCGTCCATGTGCACCGTGCAAGCTCCGCAGAGCGCCTGGCCGCAGCCAAACTTGGTGCCGGTCAATCCCACTAAGTCCCGCAATACCCATAAAAGCGGCGTATCGGGTTCAGCCTCGACATCATGAGCCTTGCCATTCACCGTCAGCTTGATCATGAAACCCCCTTAGAGATCGAAAATTAGAGATCTAAAGAATGAGCGTCGACTGCGTGATTTCAGCCTATGAATTGAATTGTTCTCCGCTAATTGTTCTGCTATCGGATGCTATTTCGGATAGCATTTTTGCCGGCTATAGCGCGCTGTACTATAACGCCTTCGATAGTCAAAGCGATCATGAGACGCATGCTGAAAAAACTTCCTTTCAAGAATCCGTGGGCTCGGCAATCAATAACGATGGTCGGGTGCATGTTGCTGTGCAATGCGAGCGCGCAAAGTCAGGAACAACGTGCAAACGAGACTCTGTTGCGCGCGGCGTTGCGCGCGCATGTCGAATTTCTCGCGGACGATCTATTGGAAGGCCGCGGCGCAGGCTCCCAAGGACACGCGCTGGCGGCGGGATATGTAGCGTCTCAATTCAAACAGCTGGGATTGACGCCCGCCGGCGACGCCAATACGTTTTTTCAGAACGTGCCCTTGCTTGAAGCGATTGCGGTGCTCCCGGGTTCGTCGGCGCGCCTGGTTCGTGACGGCGAAACCGTCAATTTCGATTACGGCACGGACTATCTGCCGGCGGCGGATTTCGGCGCGCCAACCGCCTCCCTCACCGCTCCGCTCGTCTTTGCCGGCTTTGGCGTTTCGGCTCCCGAGCTGAACTATGACGATTTCGCAAACCTCGACGTGCAAGGGCGAATCGTCGTGATCTTCGGCGGAGCGCCCGCGAAATTCTCCGCGAATCAGCGCGCCTATTACTCCTGGAGCGGGGCGAAGAATCCGAACTTGATCGCCCGCGGCGCGCTCGGCGTCATACAAATCGATACGCCTGAAGAGGCGGAACGCACTCCGTGGGAACGGCGCGTGAACGCGAGCTGGCAGCCGCAAATGCGCTGGCTCGACGGCGACAATAAACCCGCGGATGCCTACAACGAACTCAAGCAGCGATTTCGCTTCAACCGAGAGGCGGCGGCCAAACTGTTTGCGGGCTCCTCGCGGACGTTGGAGCAGGTAACGGCGGCGGCCGTCGCGAGCGAAACTCAGGGAGTGCCTTTGACCGGCACCATTTCGCTGTCGACCACGACCGGATTGCGTCGCACGGAAAGCAACAACGTCGTCGCCGTGCTCGAAGGGTCCGATCCTAAATTGAAACGCGAGTACTTGATCTTCACCGCGCATCTCGATCACCTCGGGCGCGGCAAGGCCGTGAACGGCGACGCGATTTACAACGGCGCTCACGACAATGCGCTCGGCACCGCCATCCTGCTCGAGCTCGCCCGTGCACTCGCCACCGCCTCTCCGTCACCCAAGCGATCGATCGTTTTCGTGGCCGTCACTGCCGAAGAAAAGGGGCTTTTGGGTTCGGACTATTTCGCCACGCATGCCCCGATGCCCAAACACTCGATGGTCGCCAACATCAATATCGACATGCCGCTGTTGCTTGCGCCGACCCGCGATCTCACTGCGCTGGGCGCCGAACATTCTTCGCTGGGGCCCGTGATCGCTCGCGTCGCCCAATTGCAAGGCTATGTCTTGAGCCCGGACAGTCAGCCTGAAGAAGTGCGCTTCATCCGCAGCGATCAATTTTCGTTCATACGGCAAGGCGTGCCCGCGCTCAATCTCGTCGGCGGTCATCGGTCGCGCATCGATGGCATCGACGTCGCCGCCCTGCGCCGCGAGTTTCTCCGCAATCACTATCATCAACCGTCCGACGATTTATCGTTGCCGATCGATTACGCTAGCGCCGCCGACTGGGTCCGCATCCATGCGCGGGCGGCCATCGAGATTGCCAACCAGCCGGCACGGCCCAGGTGGAACCGCAGCGATTTTTTTGCATCCAAGTTCGTGCCTAAACCGTAGAGTTCCCGAGGCAAGAGACCTGTGATCACGACCGCGGTAATAATCGTCCCGCCGGTCCGGTCACATTAGCTCGTATCGATGCTCTTCGAAGGGTCGATAACCTCAGAAGCAGTATCCAAACCTTCCTTATTCATTCACTTAGGAGTTCGCACATGCAAAAG
This sequence comes from uncultured Steroidobacteraceae bacterium, assembly GCA_964597495.1. Classification (GTDB taxonomy): domain Bacteria; phylum Pseudomonadota; class Gammaproteobacteria; order Steroidobacterales; family Steroidobacteraceae; genus CAZQYC01. The sequence goes on from CAZQYC010000078.1 coordinate 8,192, forward strand.
TCCATCAAATTCAGCAGCGTTGCCGTCGCGGCGGCCGTCTTATTCAGCGCCGCGCCGCTTGCCACCGTCCACGCCGCCGACGCCGCGAAGGTAAAGTGCGAAGGCGCCAACGGCTGCAAAGGCCAATCCGCCTGCAAGACCGCAACGAACGCGTGCCAAGGCCAAAATTCGTGCAAAGGCAAGGGCTATGTGCAGTTGAGCAAGGCCGATTGCGATGCGGCACTGGCCAAGATGAAGAGCGAAAAGAAGTAAGAGTCGCTCGGCTATTTCCCTTCGACTTTAACTCGGAAGCCATTTCATGCAGAAGTCCACATCGAACGCAGGTCTAAGCCTTGCGACCGCGGCCGCGCTGATATTCAGCGCGGCGCCCTTGACGACGGCCCATGCCGCGGATGCCGCGAAAGTGAAGTGCGAAGGCGTCAACGGCTGCAAAGGCCAGTCTGCGTGTCACACGGCGATCAGCGGCTGTCAGGGCCAGAATGCCTGCAAAGGCAAAGGCTTTCTGATGCTGAGCAAGGCGGACTGCGAAGCGGCTAAACTCAAAATAAAGTCGGAGAAGAAATAGGTTGTCGATCGATCCCTCCCCCGTAATACGGGGGAGGGTCAACGAATCGGTCAACTCGAATTTACTTGGAAGGCTTGCTTTGAAGGAGACACCCTTGCTTCACAAGCACCTCGGCTTCGGAGTCGGCCTACGTCCTCCGCATTATCAAGCCTTGCTCAACGAACAGCGCAGTTCCGTCGATTGGCTCGAAGTACTTACCGAAAACTACTTGGTTCCCGGCGGCAAACCTCTGCACTACCTCGCACGTCTTCGCGAACGCTATTCGATGGTGATGCACGGCGTATCGCTCTCCATCGCGGGTAACGACCCGCTCAATGTCGACTATTTAAAGCAAGTGCGCGCACTGGCGGACGGCATCGAGGCAACGTGGGTTTCCGATCATCTTTGCTTCACCGGCATCGACGGCATCAATCTTCACGATCTGCTTCCCATTCCTTTTACGGAGGAAGCCTTGCGTCACGTTGCGACGCGCATCGCCGCAGTGCAGGACCTGCTCGGCCGCCGCATTCTCATCGAAAACGTCTCGAGCTATCTTACGTACCGCTCGTCCGAAATGACCGAGTGGGAGTTCTTAAGCGCGCTTGCCGCAGAAGCCGACTGCTTGCTGCTTCTGGACGTGAACAACGTATACGTCAGCAGCGTGAATCACGGATTCGATCCGCATGCCTTTTTAAACGGCGTGCCGCCCGAACGCGTTCAGCAGTTTCACCTCGCCGGCCACAGCAAAGTGGATGCGCACTTGATCGACACGCATGACGAGCCCGTGTGCGAAGCGGTGTGGCAATTGTACGGCGCGGCCGTCCGGCGCTTTGGCGCGGGATCGACCATGATCGAACGCGATGCGAACATTCCCCCACTCGCGGACGTGCTGACTGAACTCGATCGCGCGCGGCATATTGCTTCGCAAGTCGAGGCCCGCGCGGCATGAATACCTTATCCACGTTACAGCGCGATTTGCAGCAATTCATCGTCGAAGGAAGCGACTCCATTGCGGCGGCGATCGACAGTTCGCAGGAAATTTCCGCCGCCACGCGCCTGAACATCTACTCGGACGCGTATCGACTGCGGCTCATCGAAGCACTGCAAGCTAATTTTCCGGTGCTCGAGAAGCTCTTCGGCGCCGACCCGTTTGCGCGGCTCACGCAACTGTACCTGTCGATTCGACCCTCGCGACATTTTTCCATTCGCTGGTTCGGCCACGAACTCCCTTCCTTTCTACGCGAATTTGACGAGTATCGCGATCGGCCCTGGCTTGCCGAACTCGCCGAGTGGGAGTGGAAAGTAGCTACTGCGTTCGACGAACGCGATGCCAACGTCCTCGCCGTCGACAAGCTCGCAACCATGGCGCCGGAAGAGTGGCCGCACTTGAAATTATTTTTGCATCCTTGCGTGCAACGCCTGCGCCTCACCACGAACGCTGCTGCGCTAGCTAAAGCAGCCGGCGAGGATCAATCGCTCCCCGAACCCAAACTGCTTGACGAATGCGTCGAATGGTTGATTTGGCGTCAGGATTTCGTCGTGCGCTTTCGGTCGCTTGACGCGCTCGAAGCGGCTGCTCTCGACGCTGTTCAAAGCGGTGCGACATTCGGGGAACTCTGCGAAGCCATTGCCGAGCATATGGATGCCGAGAGCGTGCCGCTACGAGCCGCAACGTTGCTACGCCAGTGGATCGAAGAACAACTACTCACCGAGCCGCCGGCTTCGAACTAACTTCGACCTTTGGGTTTGCCATCAGTCGCAAATGTGCAGCGGATTTGCACCATGAAGCGAGCTGTGCGCTATCGTTGTCTTCCTAGACCGGCATGTCGTCGCCTGGCAGAATTCTTTGGAAGCGGGACGATTGGATTAAATACAAATTAATGGAGAAGCTTGTGCCGACGCCAAACTTACAGCGGAATAGTTCAAACACGCGAGTTGCGCACATTTTTATAGCTGCACTCTGGCTTACCGGATGCGGCGGCGGCGGCGGAACCAGTGAGGATGGAGCCGTTAAAATTTCCCCTCCACTCCCTCAACCGGCAACCTTAACGTTCACTCAAGCTGGACCGGTGTCACTGTTTGTCGGCGACGCTTTGACGAATGTTGCGACCGGTCAAGGTACCGGGGCAATAGCGTATTCCTCGAACAACACCGCGGTCGCAACAGTAACGAGTGCGGGCATCGCGACCGTTGTTGGTGCGGGAACCGCGATCATCACGGCAACGAAGGCAGGTGACTCGCAATACCTATCGGCAAATGCTAGTTACACCATCAATGCTGCGCTGGTTCCGCAGACGATCGCTTTCGCAACGACTGGATCGATTCCTCTAGTCGTCGGCGCTACATTAACGAATGCTGCGACGGGAGGTTCCGGCACCGGGGCAACGACCTATGAGTCGAGCAACGCATCAGTCGCGACCGTGACCAATGCCGGCGTGGTTACTGCACTAAGCGCTGGATCGTCCACGATAACCGCAACCAAGGCGACTGATGGTCGCAATGCCTCCGCGACGGCAAGCTATTCGGTAAACGTTTCGCTCGCTTCCCAAACACTCCGTTTTACAAGGGGTGGACGAGTCACAGTGCCGCTCGGAGACGCGCTCACCAATGTGGCTTCGGCGCCGGGAACGGGAACGGTTTCCTATCAATCAAGCGATACGAGTGTCGCTACGGTCGATGCACTTGGAGTCGCGTCTGTTGTTGGAATCGGATCAGTGACCATCACCGCCGATAAAGCCGCCGATTCAACGTACGCTGCCGCAACTGCAACGTATCGACTCACCTCGAGCGTGTCGATGACCGCGTGGATTGGAGCCAACGACACTCTGCTCAACTTTCCATCGTCGGCAAATGGCCTTGAATTGATTCGCAGTCGAGATGAAAACTGCAACCTGGCGAACTATTTGACGTGCGACAGAGGGCAGAAGTCCGCCTTATCGACGACAACCATCGTCGACACCGCGGCAACCTTGAGCACTATCGGCTACTACACCCTTCGAAATAACACGCAGACTGTGGCGCGAGGAATAAGTGCTGCCCACTTCCTGCCTCGCACCCTACATGGCCTAGTGTCGTTCAAAGACAAGATGTGGGTGATCGGTGGAAGCCGACCGTCGAGCGATGTCTGGTCGTCGGCCGACGGCGCGACGTGGAAACTTGAAATTGGCGTACCGGCTTTCTCTCCACGCTTTTATCATCAGGTTGTCGAATTCAACAATCAACTCTGGCTCTTCGGCGGTTTCGACGGCACTCAGTATTTCGAAGAGGTCTGGACATCAAACGATGGGATTTACTGGACCCAAAAACCGAGCGATCCCGCATTTGCAAACCTCAATAGCCATCGCGTCGTGGTCTTCGACAATAAATTGTGGCTCGTGGGCATTGAGTCCGGCCGCCCAAGAGACGTATGGTCGACGGCCGACGGCGTAACGTGGGAGCTTCGATCCGCGTCGAGTTCGCTGAGTGCCCAGAAAATTTCCAGCATTGTTGCCTTCAAGAGCGAAATGTGGTCGTTGGGTTCAAACGGCGAAGCCTGGTCGTCGTCGGATGGAATTAGTTGGATTATGCGGGCGTCGACAGGCAATTTTCCGGAACGCCGTTCAGAGTTTATCGTGCATGATGGGAGAATTTGGATCGTCGGCGGCTACGTGCTCGCCAACAATGGGTACCGAAACGACGTTTGGTCTTCATCGGACGGGATCAACTGGACGCTCGCGACGAGCGCCACCGCGTTCACACCAAGAGCCAACCACGGCACCCTGTCTTTCGGCGGACAACTTTGGGTCGTCGGTGGCGGCGATGATGTTGCGACTAGCAAAGACGACGTATGGTCGTCGGGCGACGGATTCGAATGGCGGCAGCGCGCCGGCCATCAGTTCAACTCGCTCGCGTTCCAGCAATTAACCCCTTTCGATAACAAACTTTGGCTAATCGGCGGAATGGCAGGCGGGCAATTCGCCAACACCGTGCGCTCGTCGAGCGACGGCATCGTTTGGGATGAGGTCGTTCATGTCGCCCCATTTCAACAGCGGTATGGACATCGCGTACTGAACTATGCAGGACAGCTGTGGTTGATAGGCGGTGGTTCGGTCAGCCCAGGGGATGTGTGGTCGTCCTCGAACGGGACGGTGTGGACGCTCAAGACTTCAAATGCGCCGTTCTCAGCCCGAGTTCATCATGGCGCTGCCGTGTTCAACGGAAAGATGTGGATCATTGGAGGATTGAAGAATGGACTCCCCAGCTCCGGTTCCAGTCCCGAGTTGAATGATGTGTGGTCGTCCATCGACGGCATGAATTGGACGCAGGAGGTTGCCCAGGCGCCGTTTGCCGCGCGCCATGGCCATGAAGTCGTTGTATACAACGGCAAGATGTGGCTAATCGGCGGCACCGACGGCAGCGCATTTAATGACGTGTGGTCAACGACTGACGGAGTCAATTGGACTCTGGAGACGAATTCAGCCGCCTTCCCTGCCCGGCTATTTCATCAGGCGTTGGTTTTCAACAATGCGCTTGTTGTTGTTGGTGGAAGATCCAATACGAGCGGCCTCAACGATGTATGGTCGTCGACCGATGGCGTGACTTGGACGCGCCTCATCGCAAATGCAGCATTTCCCATTACTGGGGGACACTCCGTGGTGCTGTTCGACAACAAGCTTTGGCTCATTGGCGGTTTCAGTGGTAACTCGTCCAACGACGATATTTGGTCGTCGATGGACGGAGCGACATGGCGACGCGCGATTCGAACAACTATTGAACCCATTTTCTAGCAGGCGGCTCTGACAAATGTTTAAAGTTGACCGACACCGTTCGTTAATGCATTCGATCATCGCACTGGCGCTTCTAGCGTCATTCGCGGGCACGGCGTCATCGGCCGATCGTCCTTGGATGAATCCCAAGCTCTCGGCGGATCAGCGCGCCGAGAGGTTGGTGAGCGCCATGACGTTGGATGAAAAACTCCTGCTCGTCTTCGGTTATCTCGGCGCGAGCTATCCGGAAAATTGCGCGCCTCCGCAATCGTGCTACCACGCTCCGGCGGAAGCCATCGATGGCTCCGCGGGATATATACCCGGCATTGCACGACTTGGAATTCCACCACAGTGGCAAACGGATGCGAGTCTTGGCGTAGCCACCTCTACGCTCGGAAAAGTCAAACGCGAACGCACGGCGCTGCCGTCCGGGATCGCTTCCGCGGCGACTTGGAATCCCGAACTCGCCCGTGCAGCAGGGGCGATGATCGGCGATGAAGCGCGACGGTCCGGATTCAACGTGATGCTGGCCGGCGGAGTGAATCTGCTCCGCGATCCGCGCAACGGACGTAACTTCGAATATGCCGGCGAAGACCCGTTGCTCGCGGGCGTCATCGTGGGAGCCCAGGTCAGCGGCATTCAATCGAATCATCTCGTTTCCACGTTGAAACATTTCGCCGTCAACGATCAGGAAACGGATCGCCACTTCGGCAATTCGATCATCGACCCGGCGGCCGCTCGCATGTCCGACCTCTTGGCTTTTCAAATCGCTCTCGAACGTTCGAATGCCGGTGCGGTGATGTCGTCGTACAACTTAGTGAACGGCAGTTATGCGAGCGAGAATTCGTGGCTGCTGACGGATGTGCTGCGCCGAGATTGGGGATTCAAGGGCTACGTGATGTCCGACTGGGGCGGTGTGCATGGCTTAGCGGCGGCGAAAGCAGGGCTTGATCAAGAATCCGGCTTTCCTTTCGACATCACGCCGTATTTTCGCGAGCCGCTGAAAGCGGCTGTGGCCAAGGGCGAAGTGAGCGAAGCGCGTGTAACGGAAATGGTTCGACGCATCGTACGATCCATGTTCGATAACGGTCTCTTCGAACATTCGGCCGGCGTCGCGCCGATCGATTACGCCGCCCATGCCGACGTTTCTCGTCGAGCAGCCGAAGAAGGTGCGGTGCTGTTGAAGAATGCCGGCGGCATCCTACCGCTTTCGGCCGAGATCAAACGCATCGCCGTGATCGGCGGATACGCCGACAAAGGCGTGCTGGCGGGCGGCGGATCGTCGCTCGTTTATCCCATCGGCGGAAACGCCGTGCCCGGCATTGCGCCAACGTCGTGGCCTGGACCCGTCATGTACTACCCGTCGTCGCCGCTCGCCGAGATACGCAAGCTCGCACCGGCAGCGACCGTCACTTTCGCCAACGGCTTCGATCAGAACGGCGCCGTGCGACTTGCGCGGAACAGCGATGTGGTCATCGTCTTCGCCACGCAGTGGGCGGGCGAAGCATTCGATGTGACGATGAACCTGGACGGACAACAAGACCAATTGATTGCGGCAGTCGCCTCCGCCAATCCCAAAACGATTGTCGTGCTGCAGACCGGTGCGCCAATTTTGCTGCCGTGGGCAGATCACGTCGCTGCAATTCTTGAGATGTGGTACCCCGGCACGGCAGGGGGCGAAGCCATCGCAAATCTCTTGTTCGGCAAAGCGAACCCTTCAGGCCATCTGCCGGCGACTTTTCCTCGTAGCTTGACGCAGTTGCCGCGCCCGAATGCGCCGGCATCCGGCGAAGTGCGCTATACGGAAGGTGCGGCAGTGGGCTATCGATGGTTCGACGTCAAAGGCCACGAGCCCTTGTTTGCATTTGGACATGGGCTTTCGTACACGACGTTTGCGTTCTCCGCTCTGACGGCATCGTCAAACAAGCACTCGGTCTCCGTTAGCCTTTCCGCGAGAAACACGGGCGCACGAGCCGGCATGACCGTCCCGCAGATCTATGTAGCCGGCGAGCACTGGGAAGCGCCCAAGCGATTGGGCGGTTGGCAGAAAGTGTCGCTGGATCCTGGAGCATCGAAGGCCGTCACCATCCCTATTGATCCACGCTTACTGGCCACGTTCGACGCGAGTTCGAACACCTGGCGGATTGCGGCAGGCACTTATCGCATCATGCTGGGATCGTCGGCGCGCGATATCCACGACACGGTATCGATAACGCTAAAGGCACAGTCGTTACCGGCCGGTTGGCGGCCATGAATCAGGATAAGGCGCTCGATATGAAGCCGGACGCAACAAGCGTTATCTCAACAGCGCCACGATATTTACCGGCGTTAGTTGCCCTCACCTCCCTATTTTTCATGTGGGGGCTCATCACCTCACTGAACGATATTTTAATTCCGCATCTCAAGTCGGCGTTTTCCTTGTCGTACGTCGAAGTGATGCTGATTCAATCCTGCTTTTTCGGCGCCTACTTCGTCATGTCGTTGCCGTCGGGATTGATCGTCAAACGCATCGGCTACAAACACGGCATTACCGTCGGCTTGTCGATAGCCGGCATGGGGTGCTTGCTCTTCTATCCGGCGGCGGCTAGTCGTTCGTATCCGCTCTTTCTCGGCGCGCTGTTCGTACTGGCCTCCGGCATCACGCTGCTGCAAGTGGCCGCCAATCCCTACGTTGCCATACTGGGAGAACCGGAAACCTCATCCAGCCGACTGACGCTGACTCAAGCCTTCAATTCCCTAGGCACGACCATCGGACCGTTTCTGGGATCGATGCTCATTCTGTCGGCGTCCACTTCGACGATGCACGGGGATGAGCGCCTAGCGGAAGCCGCGAAGGTTCAAGGGCCTTACGTTTTGCTAGCGCTGATCCTTTTTGCCATCGCCATTGCTTTCGCAGCGCTGCGCTTGCCTGAAGTGCGTGCCCACCGCGAACAAGCGGCAGCCGCGAATGCCCATGAAACCGTTTGGAGCCACCGGCACTTGGTTCTCGGGGCGCTGGCTATTTTTCTTTACGTCGGCGCCGAGGTGTCCATCGGCAGTTTTCTCGTTAACTTCATGAGCCAGCCGTACATCGGCGGAATATCCGAAGAAATTGCAGGGCGCTATCTTTCCTACTACTGGGGCGGCGCAATGGTGGGCCGCTTCATCGGCGCCGTCGTCATGATGCGAATCAACCCAGGACGTGCGCTCGCGTTTAATGCGGCGATGATCGTTTGCCTGCTTCTTGTTGCCATTCTGTTTTCCGGCAAGACCGCCATGTGGTCGATGCTCGCCGTCGGGCTTTTCAATTCCATCATGTTCCCGACGATCTTCACGCTCGCGATTCGCGAGTTGGGAAAATTCACCGACGCCGGCTCCGGCCTGCTTTGCATGGCGATCGTCGGCGGCGCCGTCGTACCGGTGATTCAAGGCTACTTCGCCGATTCGATTAGCTTGCTGTACTCGTTCATCCTTCCGCTGCTCTGTTATTTATACATCGCGTATTACGGCATGCGCGGACATTCGAAATGACGCGCTCTATACAAGCGATGACGTGTTTAGAAGGAATAATGAGCTTGAATACCGTCTTGCGATTATCGGTGAGTTTAATTCCAACGCTAATGGCGACGTCTGCGATTGCGCAGGCGCAGCCCAATTCCAACCTCCCCGGCAAGGATATCTACGAAAAAAGCTGCGCGACGTGTCACGCCGCTCCTACGGATATACGCACACCGAAATTCTCCGCGTTGACGGCGCTAACCGCCGCGCAGCTGCGCGCTACGATAAGCGAAGGCGGCAAGATGGCACCGATAGCGGCCGCTTTATCCGTGGATGAAAAGAATTTATTGATTGCCTATCTGACTTCGGGCCAGCAAGCCACCGTCGAGAATTGGATCGAACGAATGAGATGCGCGGCGGATAAGCGCACGGTCGATGTCGCGAAACCCGTCGTCGCATTCGGCTACCGCATAAACGAGAATCAGACACGCAGCCTCAGCGCGCAACAGGCCGGTATTAAAAAGGCGGATTTGAAAAATCTGGAGATCGCTTGGGTAATCGGCTTTCCGGGCCAGAGCGTCGGTGGCACGGGGACAGCCATCCTGGGCGACACGCTTTTCGCGACTGGCGGTGGACAACTGCTGGCGCTCGACGCGGCGAGCGGCTGCGCCAAGTGGGCCGTCGCAGTAAACACACGCAACACGCCGAGCATTGGCGACATCGAAGGACGCAAAGTAGTCGCCCTGGTTTCCGGCTCCGACGCACTGGTATTCGATGCCAAAACGGGCAAGACGATCTGGCAAGTCAACGCGCAGGCGACCGACAACCTCGGTTGGATTCGTGGAGGCGTCGTGTTCCACAAGGACAAGGTCATCGTCCCGATCTCCGCTTCGGGCATTGTTGCGGGCCTGGAGCCGACATTCGAATGCTGCGTCGGACACGGCGCGGTTGTCGCGCTCTCCGCAAAGGACGGCACCAGATTATGGGAATACCATACGATGCCAACGGCACAGTACACCGGCAAGGTTTCTCCCACAGGCGTCAAGCAGCGTGGGCCGTCAGGAGCGCCGATCTGGTCGATGCCGTTGATCGATGGCAAGCGTAACCGCGTGATCGTCGCCACCGGCGAGAACACGTCGCATCCCGCCACCGACACCTCGGACGCCGTGATTGCACTCGATCTCGACACCGGCAAGGAAATCTGGAAATTTCAGGCGATGGCGAACGACGTGTGGAATCTAGCTTGCTCGACGAGCAAAGAAGCTTCTGGCCCGAATTGCCCTTGGAGAATCGAGGGCGATACGGGCGTCGGCCGCGATTTCGATTTCGGCGCAGGCCCCGTTCTCGTTCAAGGCGTAAGTCGCAAGGACATCGTGCTCGCCGGCCAGAAATCGGGAGACGTGTGGGCACTCGATGCGGAAACCGGAAAGCGCCTTTGGAACGTGCGCTTTGGTCGCGGCACCATTTCCGGCGGCGTTCACTGGGGCCTCACCACCGATGGCGAGCGGGTTTTTGCGCCGATCAACGATCCGATTCTCGCGGAGACGCAAGATCCAAAACCCGGCGTGTTTGCGCTCGATATTCATAGCGGCAAGCCAATTTGGGGTTACGACGCGAAGCCCAATTGCGTCGGCGCGCGCGGCGAATGGGTTTTGGACTGCAGCAACAAATATGGTTTTTCCGCGGCCCCGCTCATGATCGACGGAGCCGTCGTCGCCGCCACGATAGGCGGCGAGGTATTTATATTCGACGGCAAGTCCGGGGAAATCCTCAACCGACTCGACACCGTCGCCGCACAAAAAACGATCAACGGAATCGAAGCCAAAGGCGGATCGATCGACAGCCACGCCCTCTCCGCCGGCGCCGGAATGCTCTTCATTAACTCAGGGTACGGGCAATTGGAACAAACGCCCGGCAACGCGCTGATCGCTTACCGGGCGAAGAAGTAATGTGGCGG
>CAZQYC010000079.1:0-18831 GCA_964597495.1 uncultured Steroidobacteraceae bacterium
ATCATTGCCGGAGAAGGATTGATCGCCACCGCGGGCGGCATCGACTCGCACATTCATTTCATTTGCCCGCAACAAATCGAGGAAGCGCTCGCCTCCGGTGTCACCACGATGATCGGCGGCGGCACGGGCCCCGCGGCGGGCACCAGCGCGACGACGTGCACGCCGGGTCCGTGGTACATCGAACGCATGTATCAAGCAATCGAAGACATGCCGATGAACATCGGCTTGCTCGGCAAGGGAAACGCGAGCCTGCCGCAGGGTTTGGAAGAACAAGTCGAAGCCGGCGTGATCGGCTTGAAATTGCACGAAGACTGGGGCACGACACCGGCCGCCATCGATTGCTGCTTGAACGTCGCGGATAAGCACGACGTGCAAGTGGCCATTCACACCGACACGTTGAACGAATCCGGATTCGTCGAAGACACCTTCGCCGCTTTCAAGGGACGCGCCATTCATACTTATCACACCGAGGGCGCCGGCGGCGGTCACGCACCCGACATCATTAAAGCGTGCGGCGAAAACAACGTGCTGCCCTCCTCCACCAATCCGACTCGTCCGTACACAGTCAACACCATCGACGAACACTTGGACATGCTGATGGTGTGCCATCATTTGGACCCGGGAATCGCCGAGGACGTGGCCTTCGCCGAATCGAGAATTCGGCGCGAAACTATCGCGGCGGAAGACATTCTTCACGACCTTGGCGCGTTCTCCATGATTTCCTCTGATTCGCAGGCCATGGGCCGAGTCGGCGAAGTGGTGACCCGTACCTGGCAAACCGCGCACAAGATGAAAGTGCAGCGCGGCTCGCTGAAAGAAGACACTTCCCGCAACGACAACTATCGTGCGCGACGCTATGTCGCCAAATACACCATCAACCCAGCGATTACACACGGCATCGCGCATGAAGTCGGCTCCATCGAAGTCGGCAAACTAGCCGATATCGTTTTGTGGAAGCCCGCGTTCTTCGGCGCCAAGGCCGCACTGATCTTGAAAGGCGGCATGATCGCCGCCGCACCGATGGGCGACGCGAATGCCTCCATTCCGACGCCGCAGCCGGTGCACTTCCGCCCCATGTTCGCCGCGTTCGGCGGAGCACGTCACGCAACCTCGGTGAGCTTCGTGTCGCAGGCGGGACTCCGAAACGGAATCGGCGAGCGCTATGGATTGAAGAAGCGCCTCGTCGCCGTGAAGAACACGCGCAACATCGGTAAACGGGACTTGCCGCTCAACGGCTACCTGCCGAAGATCGACGTGGACTCACAAACCTATCAAGTGCGCGCCGACGGACAGTTGCTCACGTGCGAACCGGCGAGCGTGTTGCCGCTGGCGCAGAGGTATTTTCTTTTTTAGCAACTAGCTACTAGCCGCTAGCCAGAATTGAAGAGCCGTACGATGATCGCGATCTCAGAATGTCTTCTGAACCTCTTGCTAGTCGCTAGCGGCTAGTTGCTAGTAGCTTAAAAATGATCACCATCACCCAACGTCTCGCCGACCGCCGCACAGCACAGGCGCAGCTGGTGCTGCCCTTCGAGCTTCGCCAAAAAAGCCGCTTGCGAACCGCGCTGAGCACCGGCGAGGAAGTGGGTTTAAATTTGGACCGCGGTTACATTCTTCGCGGCGGCGATCAGCTACTCGCCGACGACGGCCGAGTAGTCGAAATCGTCGCCGCTCCTGAAAACGTATCCGTAGTCGACAGCAACGATCCGCTGCAACTCGCCCGGGCTGCTTATCACTTGGGCAATCGCCACGTCTCGGTGCAAATCGGCGCAGGGTGGCTCCGATATTTGCATGACCATGTGCTCGACGACATGGTGCGCGGACTTGGGCTGCCCGTCGCAAAGGACACGTTGCCTTTCGAACCTGAAGCGGGCGCCTATGCGGGACATTCGCATACAAACATTTTATTGAAGGCGCACTCTCATGGATGACAGTGGCCCAGAGACACGCAACGCTGGGCACGAAGGAGTTGAAGGCGTCCCTTTTCCCATCGCGCCCCACGCCCCATACCCCACGTCCCCATTTCCCGCTCTCCTCCGCCTGTGCCACCTCGTCAGCCCCGCCCTGCCCGTCGGTGCTTACCATTTCTCTCAAGGACTCGAATATGCCGTCCATGCCGGCTGGGTGAATAACGAATTGGAAACCGCCGAATGGATCGAAGGCCTCGCGCACAACGCGATCGGCACGCTCGATCTACCGCTGCTGCTTCGCATGCATACCGCCTGGCAGACGATCGGCATCCACGCCGTAACTCGCTGGAGTCGCGAGTTGATCGCATCGCGCGAAACCAACGAATTGCGTGCCGAGGAGCGCCACATGGGTAAAGCGTTAGCGAAAGTATTGGTGGAGCTTGAAATCGAAACCGCCCGCGAATGGATCGTGCGTGACGATGCAACGTACGCCGCCTTGTTTGCTCTTGCGGCCGCGCACTGGAAAATCGATCGTATCGCTGCCGCACAGGGATACTTATGGGCATGGACCGAAAACCAAGTGCTGGCGGCGCTAAAACTGCTGCCGATCGGACAATCTGCAGGACAACGCATTCTCCATCGCATCGTGCCGATCATTCCCGCCATTGTCGCGCGTGCGGCCGCAATCGATGACGACGCGATCGGAGTCGCCACTCCTTCTCACGGTGTGGCGAGCTCCCGGCACGAAATGCAGTACTCGAGATTGTTTCGCTCGTGACTCTAAGAAAACTTAATTAATTTCGCACCCGGTCAAATCGTCGCCCCGCGGCAATAGAGTTTCACTCTCGTCGGCACAAACTCGGCCGTTTCACGATGGGATCGACGCTCTCGTCACTATCCGCCTCGGAACTCGAGTTGGAGCGCTTGCCTACCTGCCACACCACGCCAAGCGATGTATTGTCGTTTAATGAAACGGTGCCGATCACTTGTCCGAGTCGATTGATGCCGATGGCGCGAGTCGCGGTCACATTGGGATTGTCCATCGACAATAATTGCGACCGGCGACGCTTGCTTATAATCAGGGCACGGTCGCCGCTTGCGCCATTGGGAAAAAATTGATCGCCGACGATATAGCCGTTGCGGTTGACTCCAACTGCGAAACTCGGATAGTCGGTATCGGTGGGTCCCATCGGGTTCAGATCGACCACGTCGCCGTTGTGACGGAACAGAACGGCATGAACGCCGCCGGTGGGCGGGTAGTACCAACCCGCGACGTCGCCATGATCGTTAATGCTCGCGCCCTCGCTCCATTGGCTTCCAGAAGGATGTAAATCTTCCATTCCGGTCGCCATCGTCCAGCGAAAGGTGTGGCCGATGAACTCCTCGGTGTAGGCCGTGCCCGCGACTTCGTCGCGATTGTTCAATTCGAAAGGTTCACTGTAAGTGCCTCCGATGCCGCCCAGGTCGACAAGCCCGGTGCGCACCGACCAAAAATAACTTCGCGAATTGATCAACCCCACGAGGTTGCCGGCGTCGTTGATGTCACGAAGCACCATGGGCCCGATCGAAGAAGAAATATCTTCGATTTCGAGCGCCGAGTTCCAGAGAGCGGCTTGCAGGCTAGCGAAGGTCCCTTCCGCATCCGTAGTCCAACCGACGATTTCACCGCAGTTGTTTATCCCGGTTGCATGCGACTGACCGCCCTCCTCGGCGGCGCCCAAATCGACGAAACCTCTTGCCGTAGACCAGAAGAAGCCGTGACGAATAAGCGGCAGATAGGCGTACTCGCCGACCACTTCGCCAAAATCGTTGATATCGAGCGGAACGATATCGGTGCTGGGCCCCTGGATCACCAAGGGTTGTACTGGAGATTCCTCGGGGGGCTTTATTGTCGGCGGTGCATCGGCGTCCGCCGCCAACGATGAGCTCATCACTGCGACGGCCACGACACTCAACCCGACAAGGCAAGGGGACATCACCGGCATGGGCACGCCCTCCGAGATAAAGCGATTCGCATTCCGAAGCGGGCTTTCGCTAAATCGTTTACCGCCGCGAGAAGTTCCGGCGGCTCCGCATGATACCTTCACCCCACCCTATTCACTCGGTCGATCGTTGGAGGCCCTATGAAGAATTTCCTGGCTGTTTTTATGGGTTCGGCGTCGGCGCCCGAAAAAATCCAGTGGGATGCCTTGGACCCGGCAACCCGCAAGGAACGCGAGGCAGCCGGCATGAAGGCGTGGGGCGATTGGATGGCCCAGCATCAAGCCATCATCGTTACGACGGGTGGTCCGCTCGGCAAGACCAAACACGTTTCGTCCAAAGGCGTTGCGGACATCAAGAACGAGATGGCCGGCTATGTAGTGGTCAAAGCCGACTCGCATGACGCCGCGGCGGCATTGTTCGTAAACCATCCGCACTTCATGATATTCCCCGGCACTGGCGTGGAAATCATGGAAGTGCTGCCTGTTCCGGGAAGGTAGTGATCTGTGGATACAAGAGACCGGGCGCTCGCCGGGTCATCTCCGATTCATCCATTGAATCAACTTGCGACACAAATCCCAAGCCGCGTTAATTCGACAGATGCTTATCCACGTTGTCGACTCTGCTTACGCAGTCTTTTCCTGCCGATCGACAACTGCTTTTTCCGCCCAACGGCGCAGCACGCGGTCGAGCTCCGCAGGATAGACCGGCTTGCTAAGGAAATCGTCCATGTCCGCGGCCAGGCATTTCTCGCGATCTTCCGGCATGGCGCTGGCGGTAAGCGCGATGATGGGAACTCGGCGGGAATGACGCTGCCGTTTTCTCAGTTCGAGCGTGGCTTGATAGCCGTCCATGCGAGGCATGAAGCAGTCCATGAAAATCAAATCATAGTCACGTTTGCTTGCCAACTCGACGGCTTCCTCGCCGTCCTCGGCAACCTCCACCCGGCAATTGCGTTTCTCAAGAAGGCGCTTGACCAGTTTCTGATTGACGAGATTGTCTTCGGCGATCAGTACGCATAGGTCGTCGCCGTGTTGCCGCTCGGGTACCGCCACTGCCGGCGATGTCAACGCAGTCTCCTTGAGAGAGGCATTCGCCGTCTGCTCTTCAGCGATCATGTCCGCAGCAATCGCCGGCAAGGTAAACCAGAAGGTCGAGCCTTTGCCTACTTCGCTCGTAAATCCAATCTCGCCTCCCATCAATTCGATGAGCCGCTTGCTGATCGCAAGACCCAGGCCGGTTCCGCCGAATACACGGGTCGTCGATACGTCGGCTTGCGAGAATTGGGCAAACATCAACGACTGCTTTTCTTGCGGAATGCCGATGCCCGTGTCCGAGACGGAACAGCACACGCGGCTCTCTTCGCCCGAGTTGGTTGCCCGCAGCAATTGCAATTGAACGAGCACGCGACCTTCGCGCGTGAATTTGATGGCATTGCCCGCGAGGTTGAGCAGGATCTGCCGCACCCGTCCCGGATCGCCTTGCAGCGCCTGCGGCACTTCCGGATCGATTTCCATGCTGAGTTCGATGCCCTTTTGTTCCGCCTGCGGCGCCAGCAATTCGACCACTTCCTCGACGGTGCCCCAGAGTGGAAACGGGATGTGCTCCACTTGCAGCTTGCCCGCCTCGACTTTGGAAAAATCGAGAATGTCGTTGATGATGCTCAGCAACGACTCGGCCGAGTTGCGAATGATCTTCACATGATCGTGCTGCTCGGCATCGAGGGGCGTGTCGAGCAGCAAATTGCTAAAGCCAAGAACGCCGTTCATCGGCGTGCGAATTTCGTGGCTCATATTTGCCAGGAACGCGCCTTTGGCGTGATTGGCGCTTTCCGCGGCCATGCGAGCTTCCTGCAATACTTTCTCGGACAATTTCCGCGCGCGAATGTCCCGCATGACGAGCACGGCGCCATAGCCGTTGTCGGCCGTGTCAAGCGAGGATGACAAAATGTATTCGATCGGAACAAGTTCACCGTCACGGCGACGCAGCACGGCTTCGATTGCGGCGCCAATGCCTTTCGATTGTTCACTGCATTCCGACGGACAGTGTTCTTGGTGATGCTGGCTGCCGTCAGGCGAACGCGAACAACCCCAGAGATCGCAGACCGACATGCCGATCAATTCGCCGACGCTCGCGCCGATGATTTGAGCACCGACGGGATTTATAAATGTGATGCGCCAGTCGCCGTCTAATCCCAGCAAGCCGTCGCCGGCGCCGTTCAGGATGAGTTCCTGCTTGCGTTGCAAATCATTGGCGCGTGCTTGTGCGCGCTTGCGTTCGATGATCTCCGCCTCCAACGCTTGCTTTTCGGTTTGCACGGCTTGGGCCATGCTGTTAAACGCTACTGCTATCTCGTTGGCTTCCACGCCGCCCGACGGCGGTATGCGAGTTGAATAGTCGCCGGCAGCCATGGCGCGAGCACTGACGATCACGCGCTCAATGGGCTGGGTGATGGACCGGGACAACGGCAGCGCGGCAAACGCGAGCACCCCCAATAACCCGGCGAGCAGTACGATGCTGGCAGTGAAATTGTGATTGAGCGCCGCAACCATTTGTTGGTGCGGCAACAAGCCCACGAAACGCCAATGCCCAACGCCGTTGCTGCCGTACTCGGCCATCGTGAAAGTGGCGCCGTAGTATTCGGTACCGAGCACGGTGATTCGCTGGGCCGTCTTCCGTTCTGGATCCGGCGGAATCTCACGCATAAGGCGCTCGTGGTCGCCGTGGAGCGTGCTGCCCGGCGCTACTAGTTTGCCGTGACTGAACAGCACTCGATTCTGCTTGTCCACGATGAACGTGCTCTCAGGACCGGCGGCTTCGATATAGGACCCTAGGATTCCCATGATCGTACCGGTATCGAGTTCGGCGAGCAGTACGCCCAAGCGCTGCCCCTGCCGATTGAAAACCTGCATGGCAAATTGGAGATTCAAGTTGGCCTGCGCAACGGGAGCGTTCGTCTCCGCAAGTCCGCGCTGTAGGATCGCCCCAAGATCGGAAACGAGTAAGGCGTTAGGCGGTGCCGCGAACGTGTCGCGTATCAGTTGCTGACTCTCTGACGTACCTGCCGTGGTAATAGCCGGCATCGCGGCCCGTACGGCGCCGCTTTCATCCACCAGCTTTAGCCGAATGAATGCCGGATAGAGCTTGTGCATTGCCAACAGCGCGTAATTCCAACTGTCGCGGTCCTCGGCGCCGTCCTCCAAGACCACCGCGATGCTACGAAAATTGACCAAAGAGTCGTTGACGAACTTGTTGGCGCCGAAACTCCCCAACCACACGTCGTAGTGAAAGCGCTGCGCCGCATCGCCGGTGATGTGGCGCGCGCCGGTGTACCGCAAGTATTCGTTGATCAGCAACGGAACGATGCCGACGCACAAACATGCCAACAGCAATTTTTTGGAGATGCGCATCGCGACCATTCACGTATTCAGTACGACTCGCCATGTTCATGCTCGCGATGACACCTGCTTATGCAAGTCGCGAGCGTCACACCATTTCCATGACATATGGTCGCGGATCGCCCTGGATCAGCGCTGTTAGAGCAATCACGATTCCGCGCATCACCCCCGAAAACGACCTCCGTAGAAACGTCGGGGCTACGTCATATCACCGATAAAATCCTCGATAAAACGGCAAGGCGCCGTGGGGAACTCCCTAAGTCGCGGCTCACAACCAAGTACAAAGCAAATAGTGTGCGGCGAGTCGCACTATTCACGCCGCTCGCGACAGCAACGACGGAACGGTCTCATCGTCGCACGGAAGCTCGTACGACCGTCCCGAGACCAAATAGGCTACGAGCCTTTCTCAGGCAAGGAAAAATAAAACGTGGCGCCCTTCCCCACGGCAGCTTGTGCCCAGATTTTTCCACTGTGCCGGGCAATGACGCGGTGGACGGTCGCGAGGCCGATGCCCGTGCCCGAGAATTCCTTGTCGTCGTGCAGCCGCCTGAAGGGCGTAAACAATTGGTCCGCCGCGGACATGTCGAAGCCGGGACCGTTGTCGCGAACGTAGAAGACCGCGTCTTTATCAAGAGCATCGAGAGCTTGGCCAACTTCGATCCGAGGTCGCTTGGTCCGCGCCGTAAATTTCCAAGCGTTGCCGAGCAGATTCACGAACGCAACTTGAATCAAATTCCGGTCGCCGCGCGCGAGCAAGCCGTCCGCGATGTAGACCGTCACGCTGCGATCGGGATGAGCAAGCCGCAAATCGGCGATCACCAAACGCGCCAGCGACGACAGGTCGACAAGTTCCGCACTCACCTGCGTGCGCGTAATCTGCGCCAGCGACAGCAACGCATCCACGAGCGTGGTCATGCGCTTGGCGCCGTTATTGATGCTGTCCACGTAATTGCGCCCGCAGCGATCGAGGTCCGACGAGCAGTCCTCCACCAATGCGCGCGTATACCCTTCTATGGCGCGCAATGGCGCGCGTAGATCATGCGATACGGAGTAACTGAAGGCATCGAGTTCGCGATTGGCACGTTCGAGTTCCGCGATCCATGCATGTCGCAATGCCGCCAACTGGAGGTGAGTGCGAACGCGCGCAAGAAGCTCGCGCGCGGAGAACGGTTTGATCAAATAATCATCCGAGCCCGCGTTTAAGCCATCGATTGCAGATTCTTCGCCGGCGCGCGCCGAGAGCAAGATCACTGGCAGCGAAGCCGTCGCGGGATCGGAACGAATGCTGCGCACTAGGCCGAATCCATCCAGCCTCGGCATCATGACGTCGCTCACTACGATGTCCGGCATTCGCGCACGCATCGCTTTCAGCGCTTCCAATCCGTCGCAAGCGGTCGCCACCTCATAGAGTGGACTCAGTAACGCAGCGAGATAGTCGCGCAAGTCTGCGTTGTCGTCGACCACCAGCACGCGGCTTTGCGGAACGGCGCGCGGCGCCTGAGCTTGACGAAGCGTTTGTTCACTGTCGACCGGTGATTGCGTGGTCGTATTCCAGCGCGCGGCTTCGATTGCATGCGCCGCCGCGGATCGGCTGAGATGCGGATTGGCAGGCACTTGCGAAACCGTCTCTGACGGCAAATGGCCGTAGCCCTTGCGCAACTTGATGCGAAAGGTCGTGCCTTTGTCCACCGCGCTCTCGACCGTTATTTCGCCACCGTGCAATTCCACCAACTCGCGCACCAGCGACAGCCCGATACCTGAGCCCTCATGCGTACGCCCGCGCGCCCCCGGAACGCGATGAAAGCGCTGAAATAGTTTGGATAGTTCCGATTCCGGTATGCCGATTCCGGTATCGGAGACCGTAACGATGAGGTTCGCCGCGTCCTCGCGTGTTCGCACCGAAATTTCCCCGGCATGGGTGAATTTCAACGCATTGGAGATGAGATTGGGCAAGACTTTTTCCCACATCTCGCGGTCGACCCATAGCGGCTCGGAAAGCGTAGGGCAATCCACGCTCAATTTGAGCCCAAGTTTTTCGGCGGCGGATTGAAACATGCCGGTCAGCTCGGCGGTGAATCCGGCGACATCGAGCGGCGCGTATTGAGCTTGTATGCGGCCCGCTTCCAGTCGCGAGAAGTCGAGCAGTGCGTTCACGAGTTTAAATAGCCGGAGCGTGTTGTCGTGCGCCATCTTGATTCGATGCTCTTGCGTCCGCGATAACGGCGCGACGGAGTCGGCAAGCGCATCTTCGATGGGACCCAGCATCAGCGTGAGCGGCGTACGGAATTCGTGGCTGATGTTGCTGAAGAACGCGGTCTTGGCCGCATCGAGTTCTCCGAGTTTTTCGTTCGCGCCGCGCAGTTCTTTGATCGCGACCGACAGCTCCTGACTGCGGGCGATGACTTCGCGCTCCATCTCGCGGTTTCTTTCCTTTAGTTCGTCGCCCTGTTCGCCGGCGCGCACCAAGTCGGTGACGTCTTGCACTCGGTGCAGGATGTAAAGCACCTCGCCCTTGGGCGACAAGACGGGAATATTTTTAGGGCTCCAGTAGCGCGGTTCGAACGTGCCGTCGGGACGGCGAATGTCGTACTTCTGCACCGCCATCGTATCGGCAGCGCGCGTACTTAAAACACGGTTGAGAGAAGCGCGAAGATTGGCCGTACCGGTGGCGGCCGGATCGTCCGGATTGTCGGGAAAGAGTTCGAATAATCCGACGCCGACAGTCTGTTTAAGCGTCAGATTGGTGGCTTTCAACCGCGCCTTGGTGGCGGCGACCTGCGTGAAGCGCGGTGCATCGGGCAGCAAGACGAGCAAGACGTCCGGCGATTCCTCGAACAACAATTGAAAATCCGGCGCATGTTCAATCATTATCGCCCTACATTATGGTCCTGAGTTGCGCGTTACCGAACCCAACGAGATCTATCGTGGTTATGTCCGTCGGAGCGGAAAAGTTCCCCATCAAGGGGCCCTTGCGCTCACCTTATTTAGCGCCGCAGCGCGGCATTTAGCGTCAGAAATTTAAAAATACCCAGCACTGCAGCATCTTGAGGTCACGACGGCAGGGTCCAGCCCGATGGAAAAATGCAGTGGAACTGCCATCGATCTTGGACGTCTACTTGACTCAACATCCAGCTAGGAGAAACACCATGTCCTACATCGAAGGTTTCGTCGCTGCGGTACCGCGCGCCAACAAGGAGGCTTACCGAAAGCATGCCGCGGACGCGGCGCCCCTGTTCAAAAAGTTTGGCGCGACGCGAATGGTCGAGAACTGGGGCGATGACGTTCCCGACGGAAAAATCACCGATTTCAAAGGTGCCGTAAAAGCGGAACCGGATGAAGAAATCATTTTCTCGTGGATCGAATACCCCGACAAAGCCACTCGCGATCAAGCGAATACACGCATGATGAGCGACCCTGCGATGAGCAACATGAGCGACATGCCCTTCGACGGAAAGCGCATGATCTTTGCGGGCTTCGAACCCGTTATCGATGAAATCCAGAAAGGTCGGAACGCCAAAGTCGGCTACATCGACGGCTGCGTCACTCCCGTTCCCGCGAACAACAAGCAAGCCTACATCGACAGCGAAAAAGAACGAGCGGCGTTGCTTAAGGAATGCGGCGCAACGCGCGTAGTGGACGCCTGGGGCGACGACGTTCCGGACGGCAAGATCACCGACTACAAAGACGCAGTGAAAGCGAACTCCGACGAGAAGATCGTCTACTCATGGATCGAATGGCCCTCGAAGGAAATCCGCGATCGAGGCTGGGAAAAAGCCATGAAGGATCCGCGCATGCAACCCAATCAACTTCCGTTCGACGGCAAGCGCATGATCTATGGAGGCTTCGCTCCCATGCTTGATTTGTAGATACTTAACCTCTCGTTCATATCGCTAAGGCTAGGCGACTATCTTCAAGCGACCACGCTAATGACGACTCGAACTCTTCACTGTTTCGACATGAGAATCCGTGAAGAGTCTGCGCGCCCAAGCGTCAACTAGAAAACGTCCGGAACCCTCTTGAACGTTCCTTCTTCCTTAGCGACATCGCACAAGACCGGATAGAACTCCACGCATGTATTCTCAACGTGAACACTCAACGCTAGGAATGGCATCACGTTAATACCTCCAATCAATACGACATCGCCTTAAACCGCAACAAGGATGCACCTCCCTGACATGCATTGCTGTACGATGCAGCGGTGCGTTAACCAAGCAGATAAGACTGACGCACGAATCGAATAATCGTATCGATAGTTGTATCGACCACAGGGGGCCGAACATATGCTGCGTCTACCTCGCCTGTTCGTAGTGCTGGTGGCACTCGTCTTCACAACGAGCTGCCGCCTGTTCTTCGCTCCGCCGCCCCCTCCTCCTCCCGAATCGCCGGCGGCGGAAAACACCACCGACATGGAAATCGAGGATGACATCATCCTTGACGACGAAGGCGACCCACTGGAAAGCGGCGGACCGATACCCGCCACGGTCACGAAATTAACCGGGCGAAAATTCCGCGCAGCGACGTGGAATCTGCATCTGTGGGGGCCTGACAAAGGTGGAACCCATCCGGCGATTGCCGGCGGTAAGCCTATGGACGAAGCTATCTTCGCGATGTTTAAAACTTTGGGTTTCGACATTGTCGCCTTGCAGGAGATTTATAAACCAGCGTCCAACCCGACACCTCCCTTTCCAACGACCGGCGGCGACTACAAAGTGGTACACGGCGACGTGGTGTACACCACGTCGAACGGCAGAGCCGAATATTGCCCCATTGCTTTTCGCACCACGAAGTTCAGCGACTGCACGCCGTCGGATACACACTGGGACGCCAACGGCCGGCATGTGCACTGGACCACGTGCACGATCAAAAATACTTCGCCTAAGAAAAAGATCTTCTACGGCTGCGCGCATTTCTTTGCCGTG
This sequence comes from uncultured Steroidobacteraceae bacterium, assembly GCA_964597495.1. Taxonomy (GTDB): domain Bacteria; phylum Pseudomonadota; class Gammaproteobacteria; order Steroidobacterales; family Steroidobacteraceae; genus CAZQYC01. Next base: position 12,208 of record CAZQYC010000079.1, read on the forward strand.
GATGCGCAGACCCGTGGCAACATTCAAGGGTTCTTTGAACTGATCGCCGGACCGGCAGCTTCTGCGGATACGCCAGAAGTTTCGGCAACCAAGGCGGATGAATTCATTTTCGGCCTTGACGCCAACTCCTATCGCTATGGTTTTCTTGAAGGCACCTGGGAGCATCAGCATGACACCTGGCGACAAAAAAACCATATCCCCGCCAACGTCGATATCTCGCTGGTTCGAATTCAACCTGCCAACGGCTTCACGAAGATCTACAAGCGCGGCGGGAAAATTCGCCTGGTCAAAGACGCGCAAAAACGCATCATTGACGATCTGCTCTGGCACGACGGCACTAAAATCACTTACGTACCCAATTCGAAAAAAATCTCGCCGGTGCTGGCGCTCGATGCGGCGCATCCCCCGCCGGCATTTTGGGATCGATACTACGAAATTTCCGACCATCTACCGGTGCAGGCGGATTTCTCCTATTAGGCTCCCTTACTGGATTTCTCCTAAATTCAGAGTAGACCGCCGACCATCGATAAAAGAATTTTATGGTTTTTAAGGATATCGAAGACACGATAACGCGCATCAACCGCATTCGTGGGCGCGTGACGGCGATTCTCGGCACCCTTCTCGGCTTGCTGGACCTGGTACTGCTGGCGACGGAGAAACTCAACGGTTTCCTTCGCACTGCCGAAACGTCGCTGGAAGGAATCATCGCCTTCTTGCGCAGCACTTCCGGAGTCATGCGCAATAGTCCGCTCGCGCGCGGCTGGTGGCGTATCGTCTTTGTCGCCGGCGCGGCCGTCCTCACCGGCCTGGCTGCCGTGCTTGACTTGATATTGAAGGCGATTCGAGCGCTGCGCAAAGCGACGCAAAGCAGCCGGTTAAAGCGTTTGGCCGAACGCGTTCATGAAGTCGAAGACCTGCTGATCAAGCTCGCCGGCTTCTCGGGACGCATCGAGGCGCTGCTTAATATATTGCTCGCGCTATGCAGGCGACTTGAAACTCAGCAGAAGCTCATCGAAGAGCAATTTCCGGACCTGCGTAACGATGTCAAGACGAACTTTCTGGACCCAGTGAATCAGCTGCTCGATTCCATCGAGCAAGTGCTGACTCAAATCGAAGCTTACCTCGACCCGTTGCGGAACTTGCTCGCTGCCGTCGATCAAGTTGCCGGGTTCCTGAACAACTTAGCTTCACTGGCGTCCGGCGTGACCGGCGCGGTCGGGAATTTCGTCGCTTGGATAGACGAGCTCTTCCAGAAGGTCAAGGATTGGATTCTCAGCATTCCGTTCGTCGGCTGGGTGCTCGACAAGCTCGATCAGCTTATCGATACCGCGCTGGACAAGCTTGGCATTCGAGCGCTGCTGCACGCCGCGGGCGAAGCGCTTGCCGACCTGCCTTTCATTCGCTCCATTCGTGATTTTCTACAGCGGGTGGCGGCCATTGTCGAAGACTTCATCAAGAACGTCGACGCCATCGATCGGCTCAGACAAGGGCTGCATGATCTCGTCGAAAAACTATTCGGCAACTCCAATGAATTGCTGCAGATGCTGTATCGAATTGGCGTCGACAAGCACTTAATCGAATATCTGCTACCTGGCTGGCTGAATGACGCGCTTGAAAAAGCCCGCCATCTCAAGGAACGCCTTGCGGAACCTGAAACGGCTCCGCAACACACCAGAGAAGGCGCCAAGGAGCTCCGACAATCGCTTAGGGAGGTGTTTCGATCCACGCTCGACGGTCCCAATTCCCTATTCGGGCTGCCTATCTACTCCGAAATCGCCAAGCTGCAGGTAAAACTAAAACCGGCCACTATCGTCATAGTCTCCCTTGCCGACGCCGAGCAACCATTCGATCGAACTGCTGCACTCGACGCGGCCAGCACTATTGAAGCGGCGCTGGCGTCGCAAAAAAACTCCATCGACGCGTTCCTGAAAACAATCCCCCCGGGAGTATCCGGCAACTATCATTCGGCGCTCGCCGGCGAGCTCGCCGCGGCAAGAAAATTTTGGCTAGCCGTGCCTCAAGCAATGGAAGCGTCGACGGTCGATACCGAAAAAGGGAGCCGCTAAATTAACTAGACTTTTGCGTGGAGCATAGTGGAAAAGCACAAGAACGCTGACACCGCCCCGTCGATGTGCTTGTGCGGCCTATTAGGGGCTCAATCGCCGAAAGGCTGCTCGAAATCGTGCTTTAACATCGGGACTAAAGCACTGTGATTGCGCGCGAAAAAGAAGGCTTGCACCAGCATGGCGCCGACAATGCCGGCGAATCATTCGTCTGTCGCCACAAAACGATGCGAGAACAGCAAGATAGAAATTCCCGCCCAATTTGGTGCTTATTTTGCATTCCTCTTCCGGCCCATGCACCCACATGGGCTACACCACGTACTTAACGTTCATAACGACTTACAAAGGGGAAACCATGTCTTACCTCGTCCCAGCCGAATTCGTCACCAAGATGGTGGATGCCGGCGAATCGAAAGTTTTCATGTCCACGAAGGACACCGTGATCCGCGCCTATATGGCCGGCGCCATTCTGGCGCTAGCGGCCGTTTTCGCGGTCACCATCAACCAGCAAACGGGAGTCCCGATTGTCGGCGCCGCGTTATTTCCGGTTGGCTTTTGCCTCCTCTACTTGCTGGGCTTCGATCTCCTTACGGGAGTGTTCGTCCTTACACCGCTAGCGTTGATCGACAAGCGTCCTGGCGTGACGGTTGGCGGTGTACTCCGAAACTGGGGATTGGTATTCGTCGGTAATTTCATGGGCGCTTTCACCGTAGCCGTCATGATGGCGATCGTTTTCACGTTCGGCTTCACCACCGAACCGAACGCGGTGGGAAAAATGATCGCCAACATCGGCGTGAATCGCACCATCGGTTACTCGGAACACGGTGCGGCCGGCATGCTCACGCTGTTCGTCAGGGCGATGCTGTGCAACTGGATGGTCTCGACCGGCGTCGTCGGCGCGATGATTTCAACCACCGTCAGCGGCAAAGTGATCGCGATGTGGATGCCCATCATGGTGTTCTTCTACATGGTGTTCGAGCACTCCATCGTAAACATGTTCCTGTTTCCGTCCGCGTTGATCTTGGGTGGCAACTTCTCGGTCATGGACTATCTCATTTGGAATGAAATCCCCACGGTGCTTGGCAATTTGGTGGGCGGAATCGCCTTCACGGGATTGACGCTCTATTCCACGCATATCAAAACATCGCCCAAGCGATCTGCGAAGTAGTCGCGAGTCGCAAATCTCGGCCGCTGAATTCATAATCGCCTCGTTCTCACGACCAGGGTCGATTTCCATTCACGGCCGAGGTTTTTTTACCGCTGTGTTCCCATGCCCCAACACCTAACGATATCCATCGGGCAACATTCGGACAAAGGCGCCAAAGAAATCAACCAGGATTTCCATGGCGCCTACATCCCTAAAGAGCCGCAGCTCAGCGCCAAAGGCATTGTCGTCGCCCTTGCGGACGGAATCAGCAGCAGCACGGTAAGCCACACGGCGAGCGAAACCCTCGTCAAGAGTTTTCTCGAAGATTACTACTGCACCTCCGATGCCTGGTCCGTCAAAAAATCGGCGCATCGCGTGTTAATGGCGGCCAATTCGTGGCTGTACGCGCTCACGCAACAAAGCCAGTTCCGTTACGACAGAGATCGCGGCTACGTATGCACGTTCAGCGCCATGGTCATCAAGTCCACCACCGCGCATCTCTTCCACGTGGGCGACTCTCGCATCTACCGCCTGCACGGTAACGCGCTCGAACAATTGACGAACGATCACCGCATCTGGGTTTCTCAGGATCAAAGTCATCTAAGCCGCGCGATGGGGATCAATCCGCAACTCGACATCGACTATAAAACGGTTCAAATCGAGGCAGGCGACGTCTTCCTGCTGGTGACTGACGGCATCTACGAATTTACCAATCCCGCGCTGATCGTCAAAACGCTTGGCGAACATCCTCGCAATTTGGATCAGGCCGCAAAAGCGCTTGCCGAAGAGGCCTTGGAGCGCGGCAGCACCGACAACCTGACCGTGCAAATCGTGCGGATCGATGCGCTGCCCGACCAAGACATCGGCGAAGCCTACCAACTGGCGACCGCGCTTCCGCCCCCGCCGATCCTGTCTGCACGAATGGAGCTGGACGGGTATACGATCGTGAGAGAGTTGCATTCCAGCAGCCGCAGCCATGTGTACTTAGCGACCGATCCCGATACGAAAACGCCTGTCGTCATCAAAGCGCCTTCCATCGATCTTCAGAACGACCCAGCCTATCTCGAACGCTTCCTTATGGAGGATTGGATTGCACGGCGCATCAACAGCGCGCACGTGCTCAAGCCCTGCATGCCGACTCGAAAGAGAAACTTTCTGTACGTCGTGACGGAATACGTCGATGGCCAGACATTGGCGCAGTGGATGATCGACAATCCGAAATCCAGTCTCGAGGTCGTGCGCAGCATCGTCGAACAGATCGCCAAAGGGCTGCTCGCCTTTCATCGAATGGAAATGCTGCATCAGGATTTGCGTCCTGCCAACATCATGATCGACAGAACGGGAACGGTGAAGATCATCGACTTCGGCTCCACACGCGTCGCCGGCGTCGTCGAAATAGAAACGCCCGTCGAGCGCACCAACTTGCTGGGCACCGCGCAGTATTCGGCGCCCGAGTATTTTCTCGGCGAAAACGGCACCGCACGCTCCGATTTATTTTCCCTGGGCGTGATTGCCTATCAAATGCTCTGCGGAGAACTGCCGTACGGGACCGAAATTGCAAAATCCCGAACGCGCGAGGCGCAACGCAACCTCCTCTATCGCTCGGTCCTGGATGACCATCGCGAGATCCCGGCATGGATCGATGCCGTGCTCAAGAAAGCGGTGCACCCGAATCCGGACAAGCGTTACGAGGAATTATCGGAATTCGTTTACGACCTCCGCCAACCGAATCAGGCCTATTTAAACCGCGCTCGTCCGCCGCTCATCGAGCGTAATCCAGTGGCCTTCTGGAAGGGCGTATCGACTATCTTGGCAGTGATCATCCTAGCCATGCTGGCTCGGTGACTGTATAAGCATTCAGGAAAACCCATCGCGAAGTCGATCGACGGCCAGCCTCGAATATGACGGAATTTTTTACACAACCGACCCGCACCACATCGCCGCCCTAGAGCAAATGTCTGGCAAGAAATGATTTTTCCCGCCTGGCCCTCATCTTGCAGAATTAGAGCGGATTGCTTCCTAATTCGTGTTCAATTCAAAGGCGAGAGTGGACTATGCGTAGCTTCTATTTGCGAATTTTGGGCGTGCTCGCCACGCTCGGCAGCGTATCGGCCGCCAATGCCGTCGTGATTCTGAATAACTCCAGCACCGGCTATTACAACAGCGGGCTTGGAACCTCACTCGATACGCTTGGCGTCAACGATCCGTTTCCATGCGCGAACGTAGCATGCGGCGATGCGACGCTGAACTTCCCCACTGCTCCCAACCTCTCGGCCGCAGCAGGTGCACTCGGCACCTGGTTGACGACCGCCCCGCCTACCGGTGGAGCCTGGTCGGCAACGGCGCAAGCCATTCCTACGACGTGGGCCGTTAATGCGGAAACTGCCGTCGTCTATGCAATCAATGCCGGCAGCGGCTTGAGCAACGTGAATCTTCGTCTGGGTGTCGATAACGGCATCTTCGTCTGGTTAAACGGGAGCTACCTCTTCGGTGCACGCGCACCCGGTGGCTCGTCGCTTGGCGAATACGTACGTTCGTTGCCGAGCTTGTCGGGCATCAACTACCTGCAAATTCTCCGAGAAGACCATGGTGGCGCCACGGGTTACGCGATTGAACTCACCGCCGACCGCGTAGCGGTGCCGGAACCGGGCGTCATCGCGCTCTTTGGCATTGGGCTTCTTGGCTTTGCCTTCGTTGCTCGCAGGAAGGCGACGATCGGGAAAAAATAGCCTAGGTCAAGCCTATCCCGAACGCTCTGACACTAAAACCCCGCATCAGCGGGGTTTTTAGTTTTGCCGAACAGAGACAGCAGCATCGACGTACGACAATTCTTTGATTCGCAATTGCACGGCGAGCGAGTCTTCAGAGCACCAACAACCTACCTCACGTCCCGGTTAAGAAGCGGTTGACGTAGCAGAAGTAGGAACTATCGTCATACGCAATAGAAAGCGACTTCCCCATCGAATACGCCGTTAACGCGGTCGCAAGCATATTCTTAATGCCATCCGCATTCACGCCGTTCTGACCGACAGCCACGTAAACGTACCTGGTTGATCCACTATTACTGCAAGCAGGCGCCGCCGCCTCGAAACCAATTGCGAAACTTCCGTCAGCCATCGGATAGATCGTGGTAGGAACCGCGGTGACCCAAGCCGTAGCAGCTTGAGACGATGGAGCTGACAGTAATAAGCAAGCTATTCCAAATGAGGTGCAAAGCAAGCTCGACATCATCGTCCTAATCCGTCGTAGTACGTTTCTCATATTCCATCTCCAAGTTTCAATCGACCAAAAATAAAGTCCAATCAAGCACTCAAGCAACGAACGAATTCCCAATGTTTACCGATGATCTTTCTTTGTGACTCGAACACGCCTGTTTACGGCGCGATCGTGCAGATATGCGAATAAGCGAACACC
>CAZQYC010000080.1:0-18533 GCA_964597495.1 uncultured Steroidobacteraceae bacterium
AGTTGATTCTCAGGTGGCTGGCTCCCTTTAGGTGCCCCGTCCGGCTTATGCCTTCGGGGCTTGGGAGCCTGAAGGCGGTTACCGAATGGGTTGGGTCCCGTGTTCGCGATAATCGTTCGCAAACGGCCGTGACTTACTACCCAACTTCATTTCAATATTTTTCGTATTGAGAATCCACGGGCAGCCGAGCGCGGCGCGATTGAGATCGCGTAGCGTTCTTAACTTTGCTGTTCCGAAGATCGAGAGCATTTGAGTTTCGCTTCTGTAACGTTTGAGTAGAAAGTGTGCGGCTCAATGTCGCCAACTTCAATTCGGCGGCGAGTCTAGCAACGACAAATTGACTGCACAACTATTTTGTGTGCGATGTTGAACAAACGGTGTCTTAAATCACGTGACTTGCCGAGCCAAATGACGAGTTCAATCCGGCGCGATACATATTGATGCGATCTATCGAATGGTTTATCTGGGTGTCACGTCCTAGTCTCCGCAAATCGTAGACCACTCCAGATTAAATCTTGCGAGATACTTCTTAAGTCGATCGCTGTCATTCCGTACGCTGCGATGTGTGCGTGACACATCGAATAGCTTCTTACCTGCATCCGCCATGTTTTTGCTTGACCGGCACGTTTCGATTACGTTCTCGAGTTGCATGCGATCGAATAAGTCGATGCTCTCCAGTTGATTGGCGGGCAGTAGGGAGTTGAGAGCGCCGGATGCCGCAACCGGTTTCCATGCTCGCCGTAGTCGAGTGATTTCGTCACGCACTACTTCCGCGGTAATGCGGCCTCCATCGGCGAGTGTGGCCATTCTCGTGATCGATGCAGAGAGCTCGCGAAAGTTTCCGCTCCAGTTGGCGGACGGTGACGTCGCAAACTTTAGATAGTCTCGGCGTGCTTCGGCGTTGAATCGAACGGTCAAGTCGTTCGCCTGTGCGTATCGATCGAGTTCGTAGTCGACATTCGGTTCGATGTCTTCACGGCGGTTGCGCAAAGCGGGTAGTTCGAATACCCAGAGATTGATGCGGGCGAGCAAGTCGTCGCGAAATTCTCCGGTGTGAACGGCTGACTGCAAGTTACGATTCGTTCCAGCGATGAGCTGGAAGTCGCTTTCGACCTCCTTATCGGCGCCCATGGGGAAAAAGCGCTTTTCTTCGATCGCCTTGAGCAGCATCGTTTGCTCGTCGAGGCCGAGTTCGCCAATCTCGTCGAGAAAGACGACGCCCTTGTGCGCCTTCCGAAGCAAACCCGCGCGATCGGTTTGTGCGCCGGTGAAGGCGCCTTTGATGTGACCGAATAACGTCGACATCGCCGTGTCGCCGCGCAAGGTGGCGCAGTTCACTTCGACAAACTCGCCATCGACCTTATGACGAGACTTCTTGAGTTCGAAGATCCTTCTTGCGAGCAACGATTTTCCCGCGCCGGTGGGGCCGTTCAACAGAAGGGGTGCTTTGGAGCGCACGGCAACGCGCTCGATGTGGTCGATCATTTCATTGAAGGCGGCATTGCGAGTTTTGATGCCGGACTTCAGGAATTCGGTGCTCTCTTGTTTTTCGCGCGCGAAGCGAGCCGCGATCTGGTTGTAACGAGACAGATCAAGATCGATCAGTGAGTATTCGCCGACAGAGGTTTCATTCTGGCGCCGCGGCGGAGAGCTTTGTAGGAGGCTTGCAGGAAAGTAGCGCGCCTCGGTAAGCAGGAACATGCATATTTGCGCAACGTGCGTTCCTGTCGTGATGTGGATCAGGTATCGCTCGTTCTCCAGATCGAACTCGTATTGACGAGCGAAGTCATGCAGGCATCCGTACATCTCTTGGAAGTCCCAGGGATTGCGTGGATCGCAAAGATGTAGATTGACTTTCGTTTCCGGCGAGACTGACGCGATGTCGCTACGCAGTTGTTCCGCAATTTTCGTATGCGGTCGCGCGTGAAGCATGTCGAATCGATCTACCACGAGGTCTTCGTGTTGGCAGATCGAAACACTGGGTCGCCATTTTTCCCAGCGGCCCGATCCATTGCCGGCGTCGAGAGTCGAACCTAGGAATCCGATGACCACAGTGCGCATGTGCTATCTAAAAAGTTATATTGATAGCTAATAAGATAGCATTTATGGATCTCTACTGCGGTTGGCTTGTCTCCAAGATCTTTGGGAAAAACGATAAATTTATTAATATCAGTAACATACCGATATTCGATGCTGTCGCGCTCGGTTTGGCACATCGGTTGCTCTAGTACTCCAGCAACAAAGGTTAAAGCGATACGGGCGGCGCCGCAGGGGCGCCGCGGACTGAGCGAGAACAACTGGAAAACTGGAGTACGAGTCATGGCTAACAAACAGCTTTTCAAAGCGATGAAGGGTGCATACGTTGCGCCGGCTACCGACGCAAACCGTGAAGGTGCGCCTGCCTACCGATATAAGCCGAAGCATTTGCTGGCTCAGTACGCCGTGACGGGCTGCTTGAACAACACGTTCTACGCAGCCGGTGCCGAGCAGCTCGAGTTGGTGATCGAATTGAGCAAAGAGCTGGACGCGGACTTCATTGCGAAGACGGCGATCTACGCTCGTGAAAAAGCGGCGATGAAAGATATGCCGGCATTGCTTCTCGCTGTGTTGTCTACGAAGAGCACGGAGCAGCTGCGCCGTGTGTTCGATCGCGTGATCGATAACGGTCGGATGCTTCGAACGTTCGTCCAGATTCTTCGGAGCGGCGTGGTGGGTCGGAAGTCGCTCGGTTCGGCGCCGAAGGCGCTCGTGCAGAAGTGGTTGAACACCGCTAGCGAGCGGAAGCTGATCGATGCCGCTGTCGGAAACGACCCGTCGCTGGCCGATATCGTTCGGATGGTTCACCCGAAGCCGATCGATTCGGTTCGCGAGGCCTTCTATGCCTGGTTGCTTGGAAAGCCGTATGCACTCGAAGCGTTGCCGCAGAAGTTGCAGGAATTGGTTGTGTACAAGTTCGATCGTTCGCAGGCGGTACCGGAGGTGCCGTTCCAGATGTTAACTGCGCTCGGCTTGACTCGCGACGAGTGGGCGACCGTTGCTTGGCGCGGTAGCTGGCAGATGGTGCGTATGAACCTGAACACGTTCGCGCGTCAGGGTGTATTCGAAATCGAAGGAATGCCGGAGCTGATTGCGGAGAAGCTGCGTGATCGCACGGCGATCGAGAAAGCTCGAGTGCTGCCGTACCAGTTGCTGGCAGCGTATCGCGCTGCGGGTCCGGGAATTCCCGCGGTCGTGCGTGAAGCGTTACAGGATGCGATGGAGATTGCATTGGCGAATATCGGGAAGTTTGCTGGACGTGTTGTCGTTTGTCCGGACGTTTCCGGATCGATGGCTTCACCGGTAACCGGTGTGCGGCGTGGTGCGACGAGTGCGGTGCGGTGTATCGACGTCGCTGCGCTGGTTGCGGCAGCGGTGTTGCGTACGAATAAGGACGTGATCGTGCTGCCGTTCGAGAACCACGTTTGTAACGTAGCGCTGAATTCGCGTGATTCGGTGATGACGAATGCCGAGAAACTTGCGTCGATCGGCGGAGGTGGAACGAACTGCAGTGCACCGCTTCGCTGGTTGAACAATCAGCGCAAGTCGGCGGACCTTGTGATCTTCATTTCGGATAACCAGTCCTGGGTAGATGCTCGGAATACCGGATGCACGGAGATGATGAGCCAGTGGGGTGCGTTCAAGAGCCGGAACGGTTCGGCGAAGCTGGTGTGTATCGACATCCAGCCGCACGGAACGACTCAGGCACAGGAACGAGCGGATGTGTTGAACGTCGGTGGATTCTCGGATGAGGTGTTCGAGGTTGTGAATACCTTTGCCGGCGGAGCATTGTCCGCTGATCATTGGGTAGAACGAATTGAAGAGGTTGTGATTTGAGGTTTGGATGTGCCCGGGAATGCGTCTGTGACTACATCTCCAGTTGTTAGGTCACCGGCAATCCTTGTCCCGGGCGCATTCATGCTTGAAAGGCGTTTAGGTTTGCGCGAATGCTGACAGGACTACATGGGAAAGGCGAAGGCCAAGAGGTTCGAACCCTCGGCGGCTCGAAGGATCGAGCCGAGTCTTGTCGATGAGGTCGCGTGAGGGTCTTGTCGCTGTCGAATGCCGATGGAACTACATCGCTTAAGACGACGTGGTCACCGGTTCGAATCCGGTCCGCTCCAACACGATGGGGCGGTAGCTCAGTGGTAGAGCACGGGGTTTCATCACCTACTTGTCGACTGCGGCGGGATTTTTTTGAATTCGGAGTAAATAGAAATGAGTGAGACGACTTACGAGACGATGCATGTGGAAGGTGGCCGCCATATCAAAATGTGGACGCGAGGCGTTCCCGTTGAAGACGATGCACGCGAGCAATTGGCGAATACCGCCAAAATGCCTTTCATCTTCAAGCATCTTGCTGTGATGCCGGACGTCCATGTCGGCAAGGGTTCGACGATCGGAAGCGTGATTCCCACCATCAAGGCCGTGATTCCTGCGGCGGTTGGTGTGGATATCGGCTGTGGAATGATGGCGGCGAAGACGACCTTGACCGCTTCGGACCTGCCCGAGTCGTTGTCGGCTGTGCGTTCCGCAATCGAACGAGCAGTGCCGCATGGCCGTACGGTGGGTAAGCGCGACAAGGGTGCGTGGGGCGATGCACCTCCGAGCAATGCCGATGCGGCCTGGGGCCAATTGGTTTCTGGCTTCACGGAGCTGACGGAGAAGCATCCGCGATTGAAGAACACCAACAACCGTTCGCATCTGGGAACGCTCGGAACCGGTAATCACTTCATCGAGGTTTGCTTGGATGAGAGCAACGCGGTGTGGTTCATGTTGCATAGCGGATCGCGCGGTGTCGGTAACGCCATCGGCACGCACTTCATCGAGCTGGCCAAACGGGATATGGAAAAGTGGATGATTCACTTACCGCATCAAGACCTGGCTTACCTGCCCGAAGGAACGGACCACTTTAACGACTATGTGCAGGCCGTCGAGTGGGCTCAAGGCTTTGCGATGCTGAATCGTGAAGTGATGATGCAGAACGTCGTACGTGCGGTACGCGCCGTCATCACGAAGCCGTTCGAGACGCACGTGGAGGCAGTGAACTGTCACCACAACTACGTTTCGCGCGAGCATCACTACGGCGAGAACGTGCTAGTGACCAGAAAGGGTGCGGTTCGCGCGCGCCACGGCGAACTCGGAATTATTCCAGGCAGCATGGGTGCGCGGTCGTATATCGTGCGCGGACTTGGCAACGAGGAAAGCTTTCATAGCTGCAGCCATGGTGCGGGGCGAGCGATGTCTCGTACTGCGGCGAGAAAGCTCTTCAGTGTTCAGGACCATGCAGCGGCCACAAAGGATGTGGAGTGCCGTAAGGATGTCGACGTGATCGATGAGACGCCGGCGGCCTATAAGGACATCGATGCCGTAATGGCGGCTCAGCGCGATCTCGTGGAGATCGTGCATACGTTGAAGCAAGTTGTCTGTGTTAAAGGATAGAAGAATGATTGAGATTGATGGATCGGAAGGCGAGGGTGGCGGGCAAATTTTGCGCTCGTCGCTTTCGCTTTCCATTTGTACCGAGCAGCCGTTCCGAATCGCCAATATCCGCGCGAATCGCGAGAAGCCGGGCCTCCTGCGCCAGCATCTGACCGCGGTCAAGGCGGCGGCGGAGATTTGCTGCGGCTCCGTTTCCGGCGCTGAACTCGGCAGCCGTGAGCTGGTTTTTATACCTGGAAAATTGAAAGCGGGTGATTATTCGTTTGCGATCGGTACCGCCGGCAGCTGTACGCTGGTTCTGCAGACGGTCTTGCCCGCGCTTTTGGCGGCGAATTCTGAAAGCACAGTTCGCATCACCGGAGGCACGCATAACAAAGGCGCGCCTCCATTTGATTTCCTCCAGCGATCGTTCTTGCCACTTCTGGCTCGAATGGGTGCCGAGGTGTCCATCGAACTGAAGGCTTATGGGTTTTATCCGAAGGGCGGTGGCGAAATTCGAGCGCGCATCAAGCCGGCGCGTCTTACGAGACTCGACCTGACGCAACGTGGGGAGCGTGTCCGAGCCTTCGCGGAAGCGTACGTTGCTGCACTTCCGATAGATATTGCCCGGCGTGAACTGGATGTCATCGGCCGTCGACTCAATTGGTCGGCTGATCAACTACACCTTCGTGGTTTGGCGAATGACTTAGGTTCCGGAAACGCCGTTACGGTAACGATCGAGCACGCCAATGTGACCGAGGTATTTTCGGGATTTGGCGAACGAGGCGTGCGGGCGGAAGAGGTTGCGGAAAGAGCTTCGGATGATGCACGTCGTTATATGGCTTCACAGGCGGCTGTCGACGAGCACCTTGCCGATCAATTGCTGCTGCCGATGGTGCTTGCAAGCGGCGGTGTTTTTACTACCACTGCCATTACTCAGCATCTGCGGTCGAACGCAATCGTGATCGAGAAATTTACGAAACGGCGCACGGTCATTGCGCCGTCGGGCGATGGCTTTTTGATCTCGATGGACTAGCTGTGCCTGGCGTGTGTCCGGTTCAAGTTGACTGTAGTGCAATTGTGCCGTGACGCGACTTTTAATCTTCCTGGCTAATTGCCATCCAAGACATATCTGACTTTGCATCTCAGTCCGGCCGCGATCGCAAGTTTGGGATTGGGAACTTCTACAAAAACCGCAAATGTGCTGCTGGCCGCATCGACGATTGGATCGACGATTTTCACCGTGCCTTTCAGTTGCGTTCCTGCCGGCATTTCGGGCGTGATGTCCGCCAGCATGCCGCGCTTGACGGTGCCGAAGGAGCTGCGCGGCATGACTACGCGCACGCGCAGCGGATCGAGCGCGGCGAGCTTGAAAATCGGTTTCTTGGAGTCGCCCGGCTCGATCATCTCGCCCGGATACAGCATTTGATCGACGACGACGCCCGTCAGGGGGCTGCGAATCGTCCTGCGCTCGACGACGTTCGCATGTTCAAGGTATTCAAGCTCGGCTAGGCGATGATTTTCCTGAGCGAGTTGTAATTCTGCTTCGGCCGCCTTCATGTCGCGTTCGGCATCTTCTTTATCCTGGCCGGACATTAAATTCTGCGCCTGCATGTCGCGACGCCGTTCGAAGGTTTTGGTGGCGAATGCAAGCTTTGCCTCCGCGACTTTTAGCGGTCCCGCCATTTGCGACTTGTATTTGGCTACGTCGGCTGTCGCTTGCTCGACGGCCGAGTCAAGCGTCGCAATGATTTGCCCCTTCGTGATCTTGTCGCCGCGATGAACTTGTACGGTGTCGAGGAGCCCGGAGACTGCACTGCGAATCTCAACTGTCTGAGTGGGTTCAATTAGGCATTCATAGGTGTCCGCAGCGAAGGAGTCAGCGGCTGTTGAAAACGAAATAATCAGAGCCGTTATGAAAAACGCTTTGTGAGTCGTCATATAAGTTGCTAATTAGGTGTGCCGGCGAATGACAAGATGGATTGCAGCCGCCGGTCCTCTTTGAGGGTGGCGAACCTGATTTTTGCGTTGCGCCGCTCGGCGATGGTTTGCGCGATCCTCAGTATTGCAGACACTGCGATGGGCGGCAGTTTGTGGTCGCTAGTTGTCGCGCGCAATGATTCACGCAACCAAGGGACGTAACGAACGAATAGATCGTCTTCCAAGCTGATAATCGCTTCTACGCTGCCGGGTTCGCCTTGGCGTGCCGAGCGGCCGAATAGCTGCCGATCCACCCGCGACGACTCGTGAAATTCCGTCAGGATCACATGAAGTCCGCCGCACGAGCGAACGGAATCGTGAAGTTGGATGTCCGTTCCGCGGCCCGCCATGTTCGTCGCGATGGTAATGCGGCCGGGCTGGCCGGCACCGGAGATGGTATCCGCTTCGGCCTTGTCTTGACGCGCGTTCAGCACGGTGTGCGCGACGCCGAGTTCCGCAAATAGATTGGCGAGATGTTCCGACGCTTCGACCGAGCGAGTGCCGATCAAGACGGATCTGCCTGCGAGGCTGATTTCGGTCGCACGTTCCACCACTCGTTGCCAACGGCGGTCGGCCGCAAGGTAGCACTCATTGCCGAAGCGCCGTCGTTGGCTGGGGCGATTGGTCGGAATGCGGTGCACGTCCAACTCATAGACACGCTGCAATTCGCGACGCACTTCCGCTGCAGTACCTGTCATGCCGCACAACAGCAGGTAACGGCGAAAGAATCGCTGATAGGTCATTCGCGACAAAGTCCGCCGTTGACCCGTAATTTCGCAGCGCTCCTTGGCTTCGATCATCTGATGCAAGCCACGCTCCCAGGAGCGGTCCGGCATTACACGGCCGGTAAACTCATCCACGATTTGCACCTTGTCGTCGACGACAATGTAGTGTTGATCGAGGTGAAAGCAGTGCAGGGCGCTCAAGGCTTTTTGCGACAACTCGCGTCTCCATATAGGAGATTTCCAGACGTTGCCGAGATGAGCGGTGGCCTCGTCAATGAATGCTTCTCCAGACGGCGTGATCAGAACGTCGCGATGTGCGTTGACGGTAAAGTGCGTGCCGAGTTGCATGCCGCGAGCAAGTTCGATGGCGGATTCGAATACCAACCGGTCTTTGTCGGCGTCTTCCGTTTCGGAAATGATAAGCGGCGTGCGCGCCTCGTCGATCAATACGCTATCGGCCTCGTCCACAATGGCGACGTGCAGGCCTCGCAACAAGAGCGGAAGGGGAGCTTTCGTTCCATAGAGCCTGCGCAGTTTCAGCTGCGAGCGCGTAATGCCGCCGGTCGCAATGCGGTCCTTGAGGTAGTCGAACACGACTTCCTTGTTCGACACATACACGACGTCTTTGGCGTATTCGACCCGGCGCTCGTCCGGTTTCATGCCTTGCAACACGATGCCGACGCTGAGACCGAGGAATTCGTATAGAGGCGAATTGATCTCGGCATCGCGCTCGGCTAGATAGTCGTTAACCGTAATCACATGCGTGGCGGCGCCTGTGGCCGCGGCGGTCGATGCAGCCAAGGCGGCTACCAGCGTCTTGCCTTCGCCAGTCTGCATTTCCGCAACCATCCCTTGCAGCAGTACCCAACCGCCCATCAATTGCACGTCGAAATGCCGCTTGCCCAAAGTACGATGCGATGCCTCGCGTACGGTCGCGAAAGCGCGTGCAACGAGTGCGTCGCTGAAGCCATGCTTGCGCATCGATCGACAATGGAGCTGGAATTCGTCGCGCAATTCCACATCCGACAGGGTTTTGATGCGTTCCTCCAGCGAATTCGCCGTTGCGACGAAGCGCAATAACGCGCGCTGGCGAGATGCGAGACGCGGAACACGGGCGACTAATCCGCGCAAGAAATCTTCGACGGACGACGCTGCGGCGTCGGCGCGTTCCAAATAGACGCTGTCGGCAAGTTGCAGCGCGCGTCCTCTAAAAAGAGCGGAGACGTTAGACATGCAGCCGGCTCAGGAAGAGTTGTCGGATTCGCCGATACCACTGCTGCAGCAGCGGCTCATGTATGTGAGCGAAGCGAACGTGTACGCGCGAGCCGACCGTCGCGAGCTCGGCATCGCGCGGAAGCTCGAGATTGAGCAGGAAGATGCGCTGCAGTGTCTTGACTCCGGTCGAGTCTTGCGGGTCTGTCGGGATTTTTCCGCCGCCAACGCTGCCGAGCGCAGGCGAAGGCAGCTCTAAAACTCCGCCGGGCGCCTCGTGCAGCGCCGTGATGCGAAACGAAGACGCCGCGCGTTCGACGAAGCGCACCTCGACCTCTTCGAGCCGCGTGCGAACGAGGTCGATGTCTTCCTGCGCGACAGCAACTCGAACTAGAAGCTTGTCGCCGTCCAGAATGTATCCAAGTAATTCGCCCTTATGATAGTAACGTCCGGTCATGTCTTGAGCTTGCGGAACGACAAGCACGCCGTCGCTTTCGCTCGTGACGATCAACTTCGACTGGGAGCGAGCAAGGTGATCGCGCTGACCTTTTGCGTGCGCAAGTTGCTGCGCGATGATGTCCGCCTCGGCCGGTTTCTCGAATTGAACCGCATCGTAGC
This sequence comes from uncultured Steroidobacteraceae bacterium, assembly GCA_964597495.1. Taxonomy (GTDB): domain Bacteria; phylum Pseudomonadota; class Gammaproteobacteria; order Steroidobacterales; family Steroidobacteraceae; genus CAZQYC01. Next base: position 9,993 of record CAZQYC010000080.1, read on the forward strand.
GCGCTTGGAATTCGTCGACTCTCGCTTGCGCGGTCTTCAATTCCGCATCGAGCTGCGTGTCGTTCATGATCGAGAGCGGAGTGCCGGATTGCACTGTCTTTCCCGGTTTTTCAAGCCATTCCTGGAAAAAGCCGTCGGTACCCGCGCGCAACACGGCCCGATCTGGCAGCCATACCACGCCTTCCGCTTGAGTCCGAAGTGGCATCGGCACAACCGCGAGCCAAAATACGATTCCTGCGGCGAGACCAAGCGCTACTTTGATCGCGTAAGCGCGATTGCGATGCAAAGTAGGGCTCGAACGCAAGTGAACGGTCGCTTTCCAAAGCGGCATGAAGAACAACGTGATTGCGCTCCATAGCGCAATCAACACGCCAAATACAAAGAACTCTCCGGCAATAAATAGAATGATCGAAACGGTGATGAACACGCGGTATAGCCACGATAACGGCGTGTACAGGCACAGCCAAGCTCTCTCCGCTGGAGTTTCACTCGGGGTTTCGAGGCTTTGCGCACGGAATAAGTGGCGATCGGAGAGATAACGCCAAAAGCGCTGGCCGCGTTGCGCCAAGTTCGGAATCTCAATGAGATCCGAAAAGATATAGTAGCCGTCGAAGCGCAGGAGCGGATTGCCGTTCACGACCAAGGTCGAAACGCCGGCGATTAGGATCACGTTGAACGCGATCGCGCGTATAAGTCCGGGTTCGACAAGCAACCACACGTATAAGGCGATCGCCGCAAGAAAGACTTCGACCAACATACCTGCGGCGCCGACGATCGCGCGCCGATATTTCGACGGAAACGCCGCCGAGGAAGAGCTATCGACATACGGTACGGGTGCGAACACCAAGAACATGACGCCTATTTCCGGAACCTCGCCGCCCCAAATCTTCGTCGCGAAGCCGTGCCCCAATTCATGCAGCACTTTGATGGGAATGAACAGGGCACCTATCAGGAGCAAGTTCTGCGATGACAACACCTGGTCGGCCAAGTTGTGCGTGAGCGCCGGCCAATTCATGCCTGCGAGCACAACGGCGGGCAGAACGGCGACAAGCCACAGGGCGGCGCCGAGCGGCCCGAACAGCCAAGCTAGCTTGCTGGACCAGCGCGTAAGGAATTCATCGGGGTTGAACAGCGAAAAGCGCAAGCTCAATGGGTTCGCAAAGCGCTGCTTCCAATTCGACCGTTTTTGCTTTCGATAACGCTCGAAGAGTTGCGCCGCATCCGGAGTCACGTCGCAAAACAGCAAGTCGTTCGCGTGTAATTGAGCGAGGAGATCGACGACTTCATTTTGTGTCGGCGGCGATTCGGCATCCGCCGCGCACATCCCGTCCCAAATCTCCTGAATGGTGGCGCGGCCGTTCATGCGCGCGACCAACGCATACGATGCTGGAGAAATGCGGTGGTAACGTCGGCTGGTGGCGTCGTGCACGATATACCAACGTTGACCACGATAGGTATGGCGATGGAAGCGCGCGTGTGGCAGCAAGCGCGGACGCAAGCCCGCTACGTTGTGCCACGATTCGCTAAATACCGATTGCACCATGGCTTTGCTTCAAGGCAACCATTTCCATAGCCACACACGCAGCCAATCGGTGAAGCTGTGCGTCAGAATCCACCAGAGGCGGTGTTCGCCGACGCTCACTTTGCCGATGCCTTCCATCCCCGGGCGCAAATTGGCGATCGATTGCTTAAGGTCCGCTTCGACGCGAAAGAAATTGCGGCCGTCTTGCGCCGTCGCAACCGGCGTGAGCTTCGTGACTTGCAACTGCAAGGGCTCGGTGAATCCGGCGACGATCAATTTGCCTTGTTGACCGACGGCCAAGTACCGAATCTCGCTCTCGTCGACTTGTAAGATCACTCGATAGTTGGTCAGCGGCGCAAGTTCGAATAATTGCTTGCCTTGTTCGACCGGTGAACCGACGAGTTGGCTTAAGTCGCCCGAGATGACGAGGCCATCGATGGGTGCGGTGACTTTGGCGCGCGCGACGCGCTCGTTGGCCAATGCGAGCTGCGCTTCCGATTGTTGAACTTGCGCGCTGATGATTTGGATTTGGGTCAAGTCATGGTTGGCCATGGCTTCGCGCAGTTCGCGTAAATGCTGCTCGCGTTCGCTTAGCCACTTGTCGCGCTCGAGTTTCAGGTCGCGATCGTCCAGCGTGCAAAGCACTTGCCCGGCGCGGACCACATCGCCTGCGCGCACTAAACTTGTCGCTATGAAACCCTGAAATGGCGCTGCGGCGACTCGCTGCGTTTCGCCTTCGATCACCGTCTTGGCGGTAACGCGATAGTCGAGTTGCAACAGCGTCAAGGCAGCGATGGCGAGCACAACCCCGGCTCCGATGAACTTCCATACTAGATGGCCGGTTCCGAAGAAACGATTCGCCAGCTTTTTGGCGTCATCGCGCAGACGTCCCAGTAAGCCACGCTCCGCCAGGCGCTTCTGCTCGATGGCCGGCGCAAGCAACGAAGATAAGGTATCGAACCATTCGAGCTCGTCTTCCGAGAACGGTTTGTCTTCGGAACGCTCGGCCGTGAGAATCGCGATGCACCGATCGCCGAGCAAGAGTGGAATGCTGGCGATATGTTGCGCATCCGTCGCGTTTGCAAGAGCGGCATGTGCGAGAGTTGTATTGCCGTCCGACGGGTGGTCGCCCGGTTCTTTGCGATACACGATGGGCGATAGTTGATCGGCTGCGTCTTCCATGGCGTGCACGTAGTGTTTCGCGACCATCGAGTTCGCCTCGAACCACGCAGCGTCGGAAACGGCTTCGATCTTGATCGTTCCATGTTCGACCACGCCGAGGAGTACCCGCGAGCAGGCGAGATAACGAGTGATTTGATTGACGATGTCGAGGAACGACTGACGCGAGGGAGTTTGTTGCAGCGATGCGGAGATGATTTCAGTGACCGTGCCAAGCTGCTTTAGCTTGCGTTCGAAGCGCAGCGTCTCGCGGCGAGCCAGCAGCTCTTGCAGCCATCCCAGTCCCCAATGCAATTCGCGCAGCAGGACTTGTGCTTCGTTTTCCGGGCTTGCGGATGCTTCAACCACGACGGCGCCGAGTAAGTGTTCTCTATCGCCCAGCGGATATGCAATATGCAGTGGCGCCGTGGGTGCCTCGCTGGCTCGTTCCATTACGCCGCGCCCTTCTGCCAGCGCGCGCTCTGCGATCGATCCTAGGAAGGCGAGATCCCGGGGCGCCGCGGGCCAAAGTGCGACCGGCGAGAATGCGCTGCTATCTTGCGAGCGCAGCAAGAGCACGCCGACATGGATGTCGCGGAGCTTGCTGCAAAGTAAAGCGAGCCATGCTCCGTAGAATTCCTCGTCCTTTTGCGGACCGGCGAAGGCTGCCCAGAGCGCGGCCTGCGCTCGTGGATCATCGCTCAGGCGTTGTCCGGGTCCGGATTTCATAGCCGATTCCATTTCTTTTGTCCGTTAATTTGCGCTGGGCGCTGCGTCGACGTCGTTGGACGCTACGGCACAGCTTCGCAGCGACTGGTCGACTTGTTCGAAATCGGCATCCGCCAATTGACCTGCAGCAGCTCGTAATTTAAATGCGTTGAGGAGCGCATCGTAACGCGCCCGCTGCAGATCCTTCCAGGCGGAAAGAAATTCTTCTTTGGCTTGCAGCACGTCGAGTTCGAACTTCAGTCCGGTTTTGGCGCCGACGCTGGCCGCTTGTAAAGCCAAGGCGGCTGATTTCAGCACTTGCAACGCCGCGGACTCCCGCGCTTTGCTGGCGTTGGAGGAATACCACGCGACCTTCGCCGTGGAGCGCGCAGTGCGCATGGCCGATTGTAAATCCTGTTCGGCTTTGGAGCGCAGCGCCACGGCTTCTCTCACTTTGGCGTGTTGCATGCCGCCGGAATATAAAGGTACGGTGAGCTGGATTCCGACGGAGCGCTGCTTTATGTCGTAACCATTTTGACCAGGGAAGTTACCGGTACCTTGATTGCTGCGGCTATACGTTCCGACAAGATCGACCGTGGGTTCATGTCCGGCGCGTTGCTTGCGCACTTCTTCGCCCGCGGCCTCCAATGCTTGTCGCGCAGCAAGCACGTTCGGATTGTTGGTTTCGGAAACTTCGATCCATTGTTCCAGCCTATCGCCGTTCAAATTAGGGAGCGAGCATTTATCGGACAACACCATGCTGCGAGGGTTCAGCGTCGCGCCGACTATTTCTTCGAGCTGCGCGAGCTTCGCGCTATATTCGGCGGCGGCGGCAATTTTTTCGGCGACCGATTGATCGTACTTGGCGCGCGCTTCAGCGAGTTTCGGTCCCCCGGCAAGATCCAATTGCGAAGCTCGGTTGAGTTGCTCCCACTGAAGTTGAGCCGCGGCTTCGCGGCGTTCCGCGTGGATGACCGCATCGTTCGCTTGCAGCGAATCGAACCACGCTTGGGCCAATCGGATCTTCAGATCTTGTTCTGCGGCAAGGACTTGATACTCGCCTTGGGCGACCGCAGCACCGGACTGATTAAGTCCAATGATGTTGGCAGGGCGCCAAAGAGGTTGCGTCAGATTTAATTGTGCCGAGCGACTTTGGTAGTCGGTCACTTCGGGAGGAAAAGGCGAACCGAGCGTCTCGTAATCGCGATGCGCCCAATTGTTTCCGGCTGTTGCAGAGAATTGTGGAAGAAGACCTGCACGAGCTTGAGCCGTGCGTTCATGTGCGACGGCGAGATCCGCCTGCGCACTCAAGTAGATGGGATCGTTGTGCTTTGCTTGCACGAGTGCATCCGTAAGCGATTGAGCTTGAACGGATATCAAGCATGCGAAGAGCCATGTCGCAGCCACGCAAGAGCAAAATTGAAATCGGCCAGGCACATCGAACTCCACTGGGTCTTCCTAGACACTGACTAAAGTCCCAACTCCAAATCCCAATGCATGGAATGCCAAGGCCAAATTGCACAGACTAATCTGTGCCTCGACAAAGAGAAATGCAGAGCGCTCTCGCCGGTCAAGTGTAAGTTATCGTCGTCTAAAAATCCCGTTGCGTAAATTTGTGTCAAGAATATATCCTACCTGAGCTGAGACGAAAATTCCTCGATTCGAGCTAACGCAGTTGCTCGGAATTTACCAACGCAGAAGTGCGAGGAATTCTCGAAAAGCAATATTCGAGCCATAACCGACACGCATGCGTGCGAGTTATTGGCGTAGAGAAGAATAAGAACGATGTCATAACGCGGGAGTTGGGATTCGTGAAGGAGTGTGACAAGGTAGTTCTGGAAGAAGCGACTCGAAGTCGACTTTTATTTTCTCGCGCTCGTCGAGAACTTCCGCGATCCGCGCTGATCTCTGCATCGATTGTATGTAACAAGCCCGCTCGATCATCTTCGCGGGTTTGCGCCGAAATCAATTCTGTTTAGCCAATTCGCGAGAGCATGAACGCTCTCCAGGGAAGTTATTCGTGAGCACATCAAGCATGAACAAAGCCAACAAGACGAACTCGACGATCACCCCAATTGCAGTCGCGGTTCGCGAGCTACTACGGTCAAGTTCGATGGCATGGTCGCACGTGAGCGCACCGAAACCCGCGCCAGCGCCCACTCAATCTTCCAAGCGGGTCAAGTTCGAGTCGCTCGAACCGCGGGTGTTGATGTCGGCCGACCCGGTGTTGGTGACGGGTGCGATTGATTTTCCGGGCGAGGTGGATAAATACACGTTCAACTTAACGGCCGACTCGCAGGTCGTCTTCGACTCGCTTACCAACAACCCCAATATCAATTGGACGCTGACCGGACCGCACGGAGTGGAGGTATCCGCTCGCGGCTTCAACGCGTCGGACGGCAGTTCTTCAACGACTCCGTTATTGGATCTTTCGGCGGGCGACTACACGTTGTCGGTGGATGGCAATCAAGACACTACGGGTGCGTACAGCTTTCGCTTGATATCCGTCAGCAATGCTACATCCATTACTCCTAGCACTCCGATTACCGGGCAATTGAACCCGGGGAATGAGACGAACGCATACCGCTTCGACGTACAGGCCGGCCAGCGATTTTATTTTGACGTGAGCAGTCTCAGTGGCACGACGCCTATTTATTGGCGATTGCTGGATCCATACGGTAGGCCGGTCTCCACCCAACCAAATGCGATCGCCAATACTTCCAGTGACATTGACGTCACCACGCTGAACTACACCGGCAGTTACACGCTATTGATTGAAGGGCGCGTTGATGCGACCGGCACCACGGATTACGGAATTAACGTGCAGCTAGTCACTGACGACACTTCGGCTTTGACTTTGGGCGATACGGTATCGGCCGCAATCGGACATGTTGGCCAGCGAGACATTTATACATTCAGCTTGTCGGCCCCGAAACGCGTGTACTTCGATGCGCTGACCAATAACAGTAATTTCAACTGGACCCTCGTTGGGCCCGGCATGCTCGTACCCAATCGATCGTTCACGAACACCGATGCGAATGGGCAAGGTGGAAATGACGTAAACGGGCAAAGCCCCGTGGTATTCGACCTCGGTGCGGGCGACTACAGCTTGACCATCGACGGGAATAAAGACGCAACGGGCGCATACAGTTTCAGGCTCAACGATTTGTCGCAGGCGCCGACCCTGATACCCGGGACGGCGATAACGGGTGCGCTCAATCCCGAAAATGAAACCGATGTTTACCAGTTTGCCGTCACCGCCGGCCAGCGCTTTTACTTCGACGTGACCAGCCTGAGCGGCACGACACCCATCTATTGGCGCTTGTTGAATCCCTACGGCAGGACCGTCTTTGGCCCGACCAGCATCAGCAACACATCTAACGATGTGGATGTCACTACATTGGACGTCACCGGTAACTACACGTTATTGGTGGAAGGGCGGGTTGATCTCACCGGAAGCACGAATTACACGATCAACGTTCAATCTGTCACGGACGGTGCTGCGGCACTGTCCTTGGGCGCTCTTGTCGCCGGCAACATTCCATTGCCTGGCCAGCGCAATTTCTACACCTTTAGTTTGAGCGGCCCAAAGCAGCTGTACTTCGATTCGCTGACCAATAGCTCGAGCTTCAATTGGACTTTGAGCGGTCCACGTGGCGTCGTCGTATCGGCCCTTAATTTCAATGCATCGGATTCGATAGATTTGACCAATGCATTGCTCGATCTAGTTGCCGGTGATTACACGCTGATCGTTGACGCGGCAGGCGTTACGACAGGCGACTATAGTTTCCGACTCTTGGATCTATCGCAAGCAACATCGATCACGCCAGGCACGTCGGTCACCGGCCAAACGTTGTCGAGCGCCAATGCAACGAACGCCTATCGCTTTAACGCTAACGCCGGCGATCAGTTCTTTTTCGATTTATTGAGCCTGAGCGGCGGCAGTACTTATTGGCGTTTGTTTGATCCGTACGGCCAGCCGATATTCGGCCCAAGCAGTTTCGCGGACGTAGCCGTTACGACACTTACCCAGACAGGTTCTTACACGTTATTGGTAGAAGGCAGAATATCGGCGACGGGCACGACAAATTTCAGCTTTAACGTCGATCCGCGCGGGAGTGTCGGCTTACCCGGCTTGCCAAGCGGCACCGCGCTGACGTTGAACAGCACGGTCGATTCCACCATCGGCGTGAGCGGCGAGAAAGACGTCTACCGGTTCTCGCTCGCACAGGACACCTTCGTCTATTTCGATGCCTTGACGAACAACAGCAGCATGCGCTGGAGTTTGTCTGGGCCCCGCGGCACGGTGATATCGAATCGATCGTTCACTAGTACTGATTCAGCGAATCAACCCAATGCCGTCGCATTCAAGTTGGTCGCCGGCGACTATGCGTTGACCATCGACACTAGCTCCGGTACCGGCGCCTACAGTTTCCGGTTGAACGATTTGTCGCAGGCAGCGGTGTTGACACCCGGCACGGCGGTGAGCAGCACGCTCACCCCGGCGAACGAGACGGATGTCTATCAATTCACTGCGACGGCGGGCGATCAGTATTACTTCGACTTCGTCAATCTAAGCACGAGCAGCGCGGGCACGGTGTATTGGCGGTTGTTGAATCCGTATGGCGTCACCGAGTTTGGTCCCCGCCTGGTTTACGACCCTAGCATCTATGGCAGTAACGCTGCCTTTACCAACAACGACGTGGACGTGACGACGCTGAAATACAGCGGCACGTATACGTTGTTGGTGGAAGGTAATGTCGACCGCACCGGCACGGTGAACTACAGCGTGAATGCGCAGCGCGTGACGGACGACAGTGCGCCGTTGACGCTGGGCACGACGGTCTCGAGCACTCTTTCGCACGTCGGTCAGCGCGATTTCTACACGTTCAGCCTTACGGATGCGAAGCGTGTGTACTTCGATGCGTTGACGAACAACGGCAATTTGATTTGGACACTGACGGGACCGCGCGGTGTCGTGAGCAGCCGTAGCTTTACCGCGACCGATTCAGGAAATCAGGGCGGTGCGGTGACCTTCGACCTCGTGGCGGGCGACTACACGCTGATCATCGACGGCGTGTTGGACACGACGGGTGCTTACAGTTTCCGGTTGAACGATTTGTCGCAGGCAGCGGTGTTGACACCCGGCACGG
>CAZQYC010000081.1:0-18013 GCA_964597495.1 uncultured Steroidobacteraceae bacterium
AACGCCGCCGCTAAGACGCGCGCGCATTTTTGCGCGCGTCGTTCTTGAGCGGCTTGTTATACGTCATAGACGCATGCCTAGCCATATGACGACCTCTGTGGACGCGGATACCACAGGTGAAAGAAAACGGAACCATAGACCCTCGGTATGAACATGCGTTGCCGACTGATCGTGGTGCAAGCGCTCGTCTTGAATGATGGCGTTAATAGCAGCGACGGCGGACGGATCAAGGCCGCTCAGAGTTGCAACTTGTTGGTCGAGGTGTCGTAGCACAACTCGTTCGACCGCGACTGTTGTAGCCGCAATTGCATGTGCTCCAAAGAGACCAGTGATGAGACCAAGCGTGAAGCCTCCTATGCCGCACAGCCAATAGCTCTTGCAACGATGGCGATTGCGGCGCTGTAGTTCCGACCAAAAGATTGCGCGATGACGCTGCTCGTGTAGCCGAAATTCAGTTAGTTCAGCCATCAGCGAACGGGCAGTAAGGCGCGCCGCAATTAGCTGGCCGGAATAGATGTTAATCGCGCCGTGCTCGCCGGCATGGTTGACCTTTAGGATACGACTCCCAAGATCAAGTCCAGCAACCGGTTGAGCTATTGTTTCCATGACGCCCAACGCTGCGAATAAGCCGCGAGCAACTCGCGCAGCGGGTTGCGAGTCGAGTGTGTGAAACACGCGGGCTTGATTCGCTTGTTGGGCATCATTCGTCGAATTTTTCTAGCAAATCATCCCATCTTTGAAGCCGCACAAGAATATGCCTTAGAACCCACGCCAATACTGCAGCGCTCAGCAAGCCACCTATTGGACCGCAAACGAAAAAACCAAGGAAGTGCGCATAGTCTGGCGAATGGCCAAGTTCCAATAGTAACCGTTCACCAGAGGTGGCGGCTCCATAAAATCCCAGCGTGCCCACGATCGCCACGGGAATAAGTGCGATCTGAACGAAGGTAAATTTTCGCCGTAAGCCAAAAATAAATCTCGTGATACTCATATGTTGGCCCAACGCTGCCATTCAGCGGGAGCGGCGTCTTTCGCCGCGATCCGCTGGAATGGCTTGTTGGGCCTTACGTAAGCGCATGAAGTTGCTCCGTGAGGCGCGTACGTTTGTGATTGTGCCAACGTTCAAGCTCGCTGCGATCACCCAGCCCTTTATCCAGAAGAAGCTTCAAAGCCCAAACATCTAAGGCATAGAAACCATAGGTGCCAAGAAGCGCTATCAGCTCAGGCAGAAGTTTAGCAACAGTCTCCGCCGGCCAATGTGGCAGTACATACCGGAGAAGACATTCTTGGCGAGCCGGCTTGGCCGTTGTTTGAAGCGCCGCACGTACTAGGTCAAGTGCTGGCTCACCAAGGCACGCGAAGAAAGGACGGATTACGAGCTCGACTTCTGACCCGCTTGTTTCGAGCCACTGGAATAAACTGGGCAGCACTGGCTCAACTTTCGGAAACCCAAGCGCAACAAGTGCTTTAGCATTCTCTACGTCATCCCGATCCCTTGGGAGAAGAGACGTTAGATCTGACTTCGAATTCATATGGCCCAACGTTACCGTTCAGCCGCGGCGCCGTTCTTCGGCGCCGTCGGCTGCAACGGTTTGTTGGGTGTCCTTGGTAGTAAAGGTGTGGCCCTTTGACTCTGCAATTTAGTCAGCACCGCAACGTCATCCTTCGCGTCTTCAAGCGATTGCGTTCGGGAGCATTCACTCACTGTATATGGTTCCTCGCCGCTTAAATAGAGGAGTAACAACTGCTTTTGCTTGAGCCTTCGGCCACAAAGGCAGCATTCGGTTTTCGTTATTGTTCTCACAGTAGAACCTGGAGCATTAGGTCCTTTCCATGCCTCGATGACTCGAAGGTGTGTCTTCTGATAGTCGCCATTCCCCATGTTGAAGTCCTCAACTTCAATGACTTCGGCAGTAAACACTGCGTCTGCTTGTTTTAATGCCGCTGCAACCTGCGACGACAACGAGCCAGGCTGTGCGACACAGCTACAAGCAAGAGACCGCGAAGAAGTCGACAATAGGGCAAACGCTATGGCCACCAGTAAAAATAGCTTGCTCATGGCTTGCACCCAACGCGATTCATAAACCGCTGGCGAAGCGCGTAGCGATTTTCCAGTCGCGCGCGCAATGCGCGCGAATTTGATGAATTTGTTAGAGCGCATTTTTACCGTAACCGTGTGCCATTTGGATTGACTGCTTCTTGATCTTTGCGGGTTGGGTAGTACTGCTTTTTGTTTTCAAGCCCATAGAATAGCAGGCCATGAATCCCCATTGCCTCGTGCTTGGGAATGCGACGACACCAAATACGAGCGAACACCTCATTTAGATTCTTTTCTGGATCACGGGCCATGACCTCATCAATGAAGGCAACGTCCTGACTCCCCGGAAAGATGAGCGCGAATTCTTCATCTGTGGCAGCAAAGATGTCATAGACCGAATTCTCGGCACCGTCGATGACTTGGATGTTCTTCATGCGCTCTAACGCCGTGCGTAACACGCGAGCGAAATGCGTAGCATTTTGCGAGTAGTCGAGTGCACGACGCGCGCGATGTTGACGCACTGGTTAGGGCTCATTGGTAATCATCGTCATGGCCATGATTTAACCCGTCGCTGCCGTCCCATTGATCGTTTTCGTTTCGTACGTGGTGAGAGCGCTGTTGAGTATGCTCACGGTTCGAAAATAGGAACAACGCAATTGCTACTGCTCCAATTAACGGCAGAAGCCAGACTAAAACTGTCTGAGCCAATTGTTGGCGTCGCTCAAGAAATGCACTCCTTGCAACCCAAAAGGTAACGCAACCGTTTATGGCGAGCAACGCCACCGCAAGACTGATTATTGCAGCGTTCATTCTCTGGCCCTAACGCCGCCATTCAGCAGGAGCGGCGTCTTTCGCCGCGATCCGCTGCAATGGCTTGTTGGGCGACAATTGCACGGCTAGCTTCTCCTTGCCGATATCTTGAGCAGTGGCGGTTTGTCTTGATACCCGTATGCGTACTCAACACCAACCACAATACCTTTACTAACGCCACGAACCTTGTCGGATTCAAATTGTACGGTCGCGTGTTGAAACTCGGCCTGAACTGGATTCGGAATCTCCGGCGCACCGATACAACGTAGCGCTCGATTAATGTTGAGCGCAGCAAACTCCGTTGAAGTGTTTTCCATTAGATAGCCGCACAGTATCTTAGCCGGCTCAGCACCTTCATGTTCACAACGTTTCTCGGCAAAAACGTCCTTCTCAGAGGAGAAGACACCACCCCAATCGGTAGTGAACTGCACGGAATGTGTCCTGCTATCCGCTGCGGCATTAGCGAATTGCGCTATGTGCCCACAAAGTGCATCGCGCGATGAAAGTGACGCGCAACCAGCAATAGCTACGCAACCAAACAATGTGAAGAACCCAACTTGCGATTTCATAGTGCCCAACGCTGCCAATATGCCGCGAGCAAGGCGCATAGCGTTTTGCGAATCGGGCGCCCGAAGGGCGCGAACATGATTAGCTTGTTATACGTCATTTTTCCTTTTTGGTTACGTACATTGCATACTCGACCAGGACTTTGTATTCAAGGTTGTTCGGAAGCCCGTTGGACTCCATATCCTGGCACTCAATAGCAAATTCTACGACTGCGTCCGGTGATACATCAAACGGGTGAATTTCTTTGCAGACGTTTACCAACGCGCCGTTAATACCAAACGTCGTAGCAAGACCGATTTGGGTATATTTGACTTTTGAAGTGTTCTTGAATTTTCCCCGCACAGTAAATTGCGGCACTGACTTGTCTTGTGCATATTCGAGAATCTTTATGTACTCGGGGAAGCTCTCGTTGTGCTGCGTGTACCATTCCTGGCCGCGCTTGTCGAAATAGTCTTTCGCGAGGAACACTGCAAGCGCACCGAGCGCGATCCCGAGACCAGTTACAAACCCCCAAGAGATTCTCTTAATGAGTTCCTTCATGGCTGCTCCTTCTTCGTATAACGCCGCTGTTAAAACGCGTGCGCATTTTTGCGCGCGCCGGCTTTGAACAGCTTGTTGGAGCCGATGGCTTGAATTAGATGATGACCTTCCATGCGCGCCGAGCTTAACGCCGAAAACCCCGAATGCCAACGGTGAAGTAACAGCAACGCTGGTTATAGTGCTCAGAACGAACCAGTAACGAGCGCGATGGGCGGCGCGGGCAAGTCAAACGAGCGAACGCATTGCACCTTGATGGGTGGAATCTTGCGTGATGGATACGGTATGTCTGATGGAACCCCAATACGATGTTACAGAGCGCGACGAACTTAAAGCAGCGGGCCCGCGAGGTGCCGCTCTGTCTTTAACGTGGCGGGATCAGATCACCCAGCATTCGCGTCTACGAGGATTGGCGCTAGGTACTGATCGGCGCATTAGTGTCCCAATCCCGTTTGCGGATGAATCCATCCCTGCCACCAGGCAACCAACAGAAAAAGAAACAAAGCCAGCGAGAGGGAGATGCGGAAGGTGAGGGCCTTCACCATTTTTTTGGACTCGCCTTTGTCGTTGACGAAGTGAAAGAGGCTGACGCCCAAGCTCACGACAATGCCCACTAGACAGACGATGACAATAAATCGGACCATAGCGTTTTCTTATGCAATGCGGATAACGAGAGCGGCTAGTATAGCGCCATGCAAATCGGTCATCGCCAGTTCAAGCCGTCGCTTATCGGTACGGTCGCTACGTTGTTATTGCTTCCGGGGTTGATCAGCCTGGGTTTTTGGCAATTGCGTCGCGCCGATGCGAAGCAGGCGCTCATAGATCGGCTGCACGAGGGCGCGAGCACGACGCAGACCGTCAGTGCGAACAACGTCGATGCATTGCCGTTGTTGCAGCAGGTGACCGCCCGTGGCCGTTACGATGGAGCCCATCAAATTCTGCTCGACAACATGTGGTCCACGAAGAACGCCATGGTCGACGGCAAGCCTGTGGGCGTGAAGCCCGGTGTCAACGTGTTAACGCCTTTGGTGTTGGACGATGGCCATATCCTATTGGTGAATCGCGGTTGGCAGCCGTTCGGCCGTACGCGGGCGGACCTGCCGAGCGTTAACGTGGACGGCCAGTCTCGTTCCGTTCGCGGATTGATCGGTGGCATTCCGGAACCCGGTTTGCGTATCCGCAATGCGTCGGACGGATCGACGGCGTGGCCGCGATTGCTTAACTATCCGACGCCGGCCGAATTGAAAGCGCTGTATGGTGAACAATTCTTAGCGCGAATTTTGTTGTTGGATGGGGCGGAGCCGGATGGATTCGAGCGCGATTGGACGACGCGGTACAACTTCGGCGATTTCGGGCCGGATCGTCATGTAGGTTACGCCGTGCAGTGGTTTGGTTTGTCGTTTGCGCTTTTGATCATCTATATCGTAGTAAGTTTTCGCCCCCTCACCCTGCCCTCTCCCTCGAGGGGAGAGGGTTCTCCGGAAAAGACGATGCAGCGAGATGAATGATGAGTGATACCGAAACAACGCGACAAGAGCCGCGATCCGCCCAACAATCCACTCAGCAAACCGCGTCGCGTCGTCCTTTGGCGATTCTCGCGATCCTTTTTGTCGTGCCGCTCGCCATTGCATTTATCTTGTACTACGGCGGGAATTGGCGTCCTGCGAGCAGCACCGAACATGGCGATCTCATTGCTCCCGCGCGACCGCTGCCGGAAGTCGAGCTTGCGCTTGCGGAGGGCGGTTCGACATCGTCCAAATTCTTGCTAGGGCGCTGGAGCTTGGTATTCATCGGCGACGGGCAGTGCGTTGAACGCTGCCGCGCTGCGCTCGCCGACATGCAGCGCGCGCGTGAATTGCTGGGTAAGGATATTTCGCGCGTGCAATCGGTGTTGCTCGCGAGCGAGCGGTGTTGCGATACGTCTTTTCTAAAGTCGACGTATCCGAATCTGATCGTCGCGCGCGTCGATGCTGAAAACGCCGCGCCGCTCATGGCGCTGTTTCCGCAATATAACGGCACGGCCGTGTCGAGTGCTGGGCGCATCTACATTGTCGATCCCCTCGGGAATCTCATGATGAGTTACCCGAACGATGCCGGCGGTGTCGGTATGTACGAGGATCTCAAAAAACTTCTCAAGCTCTCTCACATAGGGTAACGACCCCTCATGACTCCTGCCGCGAGATTGGTTTGGTTTCGGCGTCTGGCTTGGTTCGGCGTCGCGTTGGCATTGGTCGTCATCGTGATGGGCGCCTGGGTGCGCTTGAGCGCGGCGGGGTTGGGTTGCCCCGATTGGCCTGGGTGCTACGGCCATCTCAGTGCAGGCGCTGCCGAGAAAAATAGGGACACGGTCAATCAAGCCTTTCCCGAGCGGCCGTTCGTTTATCACAAGGCCGTCAAGGAAATGGTGCATCGCTATTTCGCGACTACGTTAGGGTTGGTTTGTGTCGTACTTGCAGGGATCGCCTTGGTCAATCGCAAGTCTCGCGATCAACCCGTCGTCTTGCCCATCGTGTTGGTTGGGCTCGTCATTCTGCAAGGATTGCTTGGCATGTGGACCGTTACGCTGCTCTTAAAGCCGCTCATCGTGACGCTGCATCTCCTTGGCGGACTGACCACGATGTCGTTGTTGGCGTGGTTGGCGCTCGGCCGTTCTTCTGCCGACCTTAGGATTTCCTCAGGTCACGAGCCGAAGCTTCGGCGGTTTGCGCTGATCGGTCTCGCCATGCTCGCATTGCAGATTTTCTTAGGGGGTTGGACGAGTTCGAACTACTCCGCGCTCGCGTGCCCGGATTTTCCCACTTGCCAAAATTCGTACTGGCCGGACATGGATGTCAACGATGCGTTCGTGCTGTGGCGTGGACTCGGCATCGACTACGAAGGTGGCGTGCTTAACCATCCGGCGCGGGTGGCCATTCACTTCGTTCATCGGCTCGGCGCGATAGCGACGGCGTTGCTGCTCGGATTCGTTGCGGTGCTGGCGTCGCGAAGGGGTAACACTCCATCCGTACGCTTAGCCGGGATTGTCGTGGGGTGTGTCCTCGTTGCTCAGCTTATTCTCGGGCCGGTGATGGTGATGCATGCCCTGCCGCTCGCGCTGGCCACCGCACACAACGGCGTTGCGGCGCTCTTACTATTGTCGACGGTGCGATTGGTGCGTTTAACGTCCTAGCGAAGATGAATCCCCGAGATACGATGCGTAAATGGTCGCGACGCGAAATGTTCCGAGGCGTTGCGGCTTCTTTATTCGCTGCAAGTGTTCCACACCGGCTCGTGGTTGCGGCGGATTCGCTCAAGCTCAATGCCAATCCATTTGTGCTTGGGGTTGCTTCCGGTTATCCCACGCCGAATAGCGTGGTGCTCTGGACTCGATTGCTGCACGACGCACTGGGGCAATCGGCCGTGCCGGTCCGCTGGGAAGTGGCGCTCGACGAAGGCATGCGGAAGATCGTTCGTCGTGGGCAGGAATACGCAACTGCCGAGTGGGCGCATTCGGTTCATGCCGAGGTCACCGGGCTCGATGCCGGACGCGAGTACTGGTATCGCTTTTCCGCCGCCGGTCAGCAAAGTCCGATCGGTCGTACGCGTTTAACGCCTGCCGTCGGCGCACGAATGAATCGTCTGCGCTTTGCGGTGGCTTCGTGCCAGAAGTATGAGAACGGGTTCTACACAGCCTATCGTCACATGCTCGACGACAATTTGGATTTGATCGTCCACGTCGGCGACTACATTTACGAGTACGAGAGCGGCGGCGTAAATGCGCTTCGCGGAGATGGGTCCGGTGTGACGTTTACGCTCGATGAGTACCGAGCGCGATATGCACTTTACAAATCCGATCCGAATCTACAGGCCGCTCATGCCGCTTACCCTTGGCTGGTGACGTGGGACGATCACGAAGTAGTGAACGATTACTTCGGCGATGCTTCCTACGATCAGGGCGGCGACGTTTTTCTGGCAAGGCGTGCAGCGGCGTACCGAGCGTACTACGAACATATGCCGCTGCCACGGAGCGCCATTCCCGCCGGCCCGATCATGCAGCTGTATACGAGGCGTCGTTATGGAAATTTACTGACTCTTCACATGCTCGATTCACGGCAGTATCGATCGCGGTTGGCATGCCTGGGCGATGAAGATGACGGCGGCATGGGTGCGCGCTGCGCCAGACTATTCGATGCGGAGCGAACCAAGCTCGGTATGCAACAAGAGCATTGGTTGGAGCAAGGACTGACGCAGGGTTCGACATGGAACGTGATGGCACAGGGAACGCCGATGGCGCATGTCGATTTTGACGCGGGGCCGGGAGTCGCCTATCGACGGGATGTGTGGGATGGCTATCCGGCAGCGCGGCAGCGATTGATGGATGCGCTGGTCAAGACGAAAGCCGGCAATCCCATCGTGCTCGACGGGGACATCCATGCATTTCAGATCGCGAATTTGCATCGGCAAGCGAATGACATTGCCTCGCCGGTGATTGCGAGCGAATTTACGGCAACTTCGATTAGCTCGGGTGGCATCTCGCAGCGCGCGCTCGACGAGCGTCGCAAGTCGAATCCGAACGTGCTGCTCTCCGATGCGTCGCGCCGCGGCTATCTTGTCATGGAGTTCACGCCGGAGCGGGTTCAGGCCGATCTGGTTACCGTGGACAACGTTCGCGAGCGCGAATCGCCGCGTGGTTTGATGGCGAGGTATGTTGTCGAGAACGGCAAGCCGGGGCCGATTGGGGAGAATTCTTAAGTTCCCTCTCCCGCAACCGGGAGAGGGAGTCGAGAGTCAAAACTTACACAGCGTCCGATACGCCACGTCGTATCCGACCGCTCGCGTGCATTCGAATTGCGCTTCGTCGAAGAATTGGTCGCCGGTGGACTGATGCGGGAAGTCCGCCATGCGGCTTTTGTATTCGGCGATGTAGGCGTTGTCGTCGTAACGGCTCGAGTCGTTGCGGCCTTTCGAGCTGGAGTAACGCGCCAGATCCAACGCAGCCAGCAGCGAATCGTCGCCGCGCAGGGATTGCTTCATGTACAGCAGCCAGCCGACGCGGTTATCCGAATAGCGGATTTTTCCGATGGCATGGTTCTGTTGGCCGGAGCGAATGGCGTCCAAGCCTTCCATTTTCACGATGATGCCGAAGTCGGTCTGCACCATGCGCAGTGCTTCGGCGAGACCGTTAAAGCGCAGATGCGGATCGGCTTCACCGTCGCCGCAGATGATCAATCGGCATTCGCGGCGCAGCAGTTCGTAGAGCGCAAGATTTTCGAAGTGGCCGCCGTCGGAGAGGTTGATGCTCGTGCTCTTGTTGTCGAGCCAGCCGAAGAGTTCGCGCATGAGATACAGCGGACCGACGCGGTGCCGGGGGCTGCGCGGCAGCAAGTTGTCGGAGCGGTGCACTGCATAGCGCGGGTTCGGCATCCAGTAGTTGAGCCGCACGTTGAGCATCGACATGAAGAACGCGAACAGACGATTGGTCTGCTTGCCCATGTTGGGCGATGCGGCAGCGCCGGAGATGGCCATCGCGGTGGCGAGATTGATGTGACGCGACTGCGACTCCATGTCCGTCGTTCGGCAATAGCCGGTGGGCGTGCTGCCGATGAAGTGGCGGCTAAAAATAAAGGAGTCGGAGTGACGTCCTTTGCGGTAGCTTTCGTCCGTCGCCTTCAAGTTCAAGGCCGCATTGATGAGGTGATAAGGCGCGAACTCCGTGTTGAGTGCGGAAAGCGATTGCCGGTCGTTCGGTTCGATATGGGCTTGTCCGTCGGCATCGGTGTGTTGTTTGACCACGTATGCTTTCGATAAACGATCGCGATAGAAGGCATGGACACTGATGTAGTTCATGTCGACGAACAGAAAGCCGTATAAGAGGAGCGCTAGAGCGACGATGGCGGGCCACAGCATCTCGCCTCTCTCCGCATATCCGCCTTCGATCAGAAATACGCATATCCACAAGTACACGATCCAAAAGACGGTAATCGCACTCAAGCCGACCAGCGCGAACACGTGCTTGGCGATCAGCTTCTCGGCATTCTTCATGAGCCACACGGAGATAATCGCCGGAATCGCGGCTTGCACCCCGGTTACCCATGCCGAAACGACGCTGAGATCCCACTCACTGGATTTTTCTAGCGCAATCAATTGCGCGACGGCAATCGGCTGCAGCTCGATGAACGCGACAATGGCGATGACGAGAATCAGCGAGCCGTAGATTCGGCTAAGGCGATCGCGCAGCGTCCAACTCGTCAGGTTAATGAAGGGCAGTCGCTGTGCGAACATATACACGATCGGATACAGCACGAAACTGATTCCGAGTACCAACAGCAAGGCCTTGGTTACGACAAAGCTGGTACCGAGCCATGCCGGAGTCCAGCCGGCGTGAGTATTGAGCCAGTGTTTTTCGAGCGCCTCGATCGTCGGGTGAACCATGGACGTCGCTATGGCGGCCAACAGTAGATACGGCAATATCACCAAAAAATTAACCACCATGCCGCGAATGACCGCGAGCGGGATGCGCAGATAATCCACTGCGCCGCCCGGCGCCAAGTATTCGGCATTGTTGCGAAGGTGTCGGAACACCGCGCCTTCGATCTGTCCTTGCTTATGCTCGAAGGGGAACGAGCGCAGCGGCGATGCGAACATGGAGCTTACGCAGGCGCCGATATAGCCGCCGCCGGACACGGTCGAGAGATAGTCCACGTACTTAAGCAGGCGCGTCCACGCGAGTACTTGGAGTATGCCGAGATTAAAAGTGGCCGAACGAATGCCGCCACCGGACAAAGCCAGTCCCACCGTATTGCCGATGCCGGCTCGCTCGGGGTTGGCTGTCGCGTGCTCCTGCCAGCGCTTGGTTTGTTCTTCGTCGTTCAAGTTGTCGAGTAACGACGTGAGCAACGGCGAGCGTTGATCTTGCGGAATATCCAAATCGGCCGCTAGGGCGGAGAACGCATGGGCATCGGCAATGCCTTGATTGCGACGCCGAACCGCGATGGCGTCGAATTCGGCTTGAATGACTCCACCGGCGCCATGCAACGGTGTGGCGGCAGCTTCCTTCGGTCGAAACATGTTCCGTCCCCTTCAATTGTTTTCGTCTTCAGGCGCTCATTGTTCAATCATCGCGAGCTGCCCTCCACCCTAACCCTTCCTCGCTATCACGAGGGAGGGGGCAGAGCGCAACATCTTCCGATCCCCTCCCTTGCGCTGCAAGCGCGGGGGAGGGTTAGGGTGGGGGTGTCCTTCTATCCGCGCCGCATCTTCTCAAAAAAGCGTTCGCGTAAATGCGGAAACTGGCGCGTAAAAATATCGGGAAACCAGCGTTTGAAGCGCCAGACATTGCGCATCGGCTTCGGCAACACGATGTAAAGTTCGCCGCGCGCCGCTTCTCTTAAGATGTCGCGTGCGCCCATGGCCGCCGTATAGCGCGACTTGTGCATCGACTCGTTGGCCACTTCGCGTTCGTGTTCGGGTCCGCGCGCCGTTTCGAGCAGCGAGGTATTCATGAATCCGGGCATCGCCACGGACACTTGAATGCCGGCGCTCTTAAGTTCCGGCGATAGCGATTCGCTGATCGACAGCACGGCTGCTTTCGTTGCGTTGTACGGCGTGGTGAAAGGCGGGGAAACGAACGCTGCCGCGCTTGCGATATTGAGAAGAATGCCGCGGCCCGATCGCTGCAAATGCGGCACGCCTGCGCGACAGCCGTTCACGACGCCGAGGATGTTGATGTCGAGAATCCAGCGCCAGTCGTCCAGCGGCGTTTCGAGCAAATTGCCTGCGCACGCGACGCCGGCATTGTTGATCATGAGATCGAGTCCGCCGGCAATATCGCCGAAGGCATTGAGAGCAACCGCGAGCTCCTCGTAGTGACGCACGTCGCCGGGGAACGCGTGAACGCGCGCGCCCGTTGCGGCAATTTCCTCTTCGGCCTTGACCAGGCGCGACGGGTCGACGTCGAACAAACCCAGCACCCAATTTTCCGCCGCCAAGGTGCGCGCGAATTCCAAACCGAGACCGCTGCCTGCGCCGGTAATGAAGGCGCGTCGTCCTGGCAGGCGGGTCGAAATGGAGTCGGCCGTCATGAGTGGATGCGGGGCCTGCGACTGGGATGTGGAGGAAGTGGCGAGAGTGTAACCGCTCGCGCGTATTCTAGTCAGGTCGAGTCTCGACCTTCGAGCATCGTCAGCGCTTCACCCACACGTTCTTCAGGTGCCCGAGCACCAGCGACCGTACATTCTGGAGCGGATTTTTATCCCACGTAAACACCGGAGGATCGCGGCGAAGCATCGGCCAGCTGCCCGTATCCAGGATTTCGCGTAAATAATCCTGGCTGCGGTGCATGGCTTCGAGATAGGGATTGCGGCCTCCGAACAAGACTTCCAGATAGCGGTATGCCGCCGCGAATTCGCCGTTCAATCGAGTCCGCAGCACCTCGTCGAAAAAATCCGGCGTTTGCCTGAGCACATCCAGGCCCGAGCTGTACTTGACGCGCGGTGTGCCCGTTTCCGTATCTCGCGAAAGCGCCACCCCGCCGAGCACGAATTCCGGATACAAGCGATCGCGGCATTTCTCGAGATAGCAGCGATCCGATAATTGCGCGATCAAATCGCCGGTGCCGACGATATGCCCGATGCGCCGATCCCGCGCGTCGTCGAGTTTGATTTGGTCGAATTTCACTTCGTAGCCGGTGAAGTGAACGATACGAGTTGCGATCGGGGCCCACTCCGACATTCCCAGGATCGGCAAGTACTCCGCTATGAACCGCGCACTGCGACTCACATGATTCAACGTATATTCGGCGCCGTTGCGATGCTGGGCATCGTTTGCGTGCCGAATGTAGCCGGCATCATGAAACAGCGCGACCACCACCGCGAGGATGGCGCGCTCCGGTCCGACGCGTTCGGTCAGCGGCTGAGTGCGTTCGTGTCCTACGAGCAACCGCGACGTGGCGAGCGTGCCGTCGAGCGAGTGCTGCAGATCGTGATACACCGTATCGCAGCCCAAGTAGCCGGGGAACTCGCCGGTGAACAAGCGTTCGAAATCGCGAAACGCCGTATCGATGCGCTCAAGAGAATGCGCGGGCCACTGCTGCGCGAACAATTCGAGAACGGCTTGGCGAACAGCGGCGGGTGAACTCACCTGCACTGTGTTCGTGACATCGTAATCGCTGCGCCGATACTGCATAGTAGTTGTTGAACGGAACGGGCGTGCTCTGGC
This sequence comes from uncultured Steroidobacteraceae bacterium, assembly GCA_964597495.1. Taxonomy (GTDB): domain Bacteria; phylum Pseudomonadota; class Gammaproteobacteria; order Steroidobacterales; family Steroidobacteraceae; genus CAZQYC01. The sequence continues at coordinate 13,148 of CAZQYC010000081.1, forward strand.
CGAAGAGCAAGAAACGCCTGTGCGTCGAATCGAAAAATGATCTGCAGTCTATCCTTCTCGGGTCAAAAGTCCACGCTAAGAAACGGTGGTAGGGTGCTTGGAGTACGCCTTCATCTCACAGTTTGACCTAGGTCTCAAAATTGACGCACGAAGGCGGTGTGAACCTTCTTTGACAATCTGCCGGACACCGTAATTTGTCGGCGTATTTGACAGTTTTTCCAACGAACGTGGCGACCAGGCAGGCGACGAAAACCGACGTGCAACCTCAATAGATTTTGAGCTTGCCGTATTTTCGTTCGATTCGTTTCGCGAGCGTGCGATAACCCAACGCGAAGCCGACGATACCGGTACATAAAGCAATCGCTCCACCCCATTTCAATACATGCACGGGTAGTGGAGTATTGAGATTACCGGTTGATGACGGCACTGCGGCAGGTTGCGGTGCCGGTAGCGGCGAGGATTGCACCGTCGAATTTTTCAACAGCCGAACTTGTTCATTGAGCGACGCGTTCTGTTCCTTGAGTTGTTTCAGCTCTTCCGACGTCGCGGCGGAGGCGGCCGACGGTGCCGTGCTGCGTTCCTTCTCCAATTCCTTCAACCGCACCACAGCGGGTGCCTGTCCCACCAAATAACTCGATCGAACCCATCCTTCGCGGCCGTCGGACAATTTCACTTTGGTATAGCCTTCTGCTTTCTCGAGCGCTTCGACGGCATCGCCCGAATCCAGCGTGGTCAGCTTTTCGCTGTCCTGATTCGCTTCGGCATAGACGCTGACCACGAGTTTGTCGCTGATGAAAAGCGGTTCGGCGCCGGCAGCCGCCACGAAGAACGACAAGAGTACAGCCGTCGCTATACGTTTCATGCCGCAAGTCCCGTTTGCTTAAGAAGCGGTTCGATCGTCGGTTTGCGGCCGCGAAATTCCACGAAGGCTTCCATGGCGTCGCGGCTGCCGCCTTTTTCCAAAATCGACTGCAGGAATTTCTGCGCCACGCTCGGATTGAACACGCCTTGTTCGGCGAAAGCGCTGAAGGCGTCTGCCGCGAGCACCTCGGCCCACTTGTAGCTGTAGTAGCCGGCGGCGTAACCACCGGAGAAAATATGCGAGAAGCTCTGTGGAAATCGGTTGAAGGCCGGCGGTGTCAGCACGGCAACTCGATCGCGGACTTCGCCGAGAATCGATGCGATCCGGCCGCCGCTCTCGGGTCGATATTCGGAGTGAATGCGGAAATCGAACATCGCGAACTCCAGTTGCCGAACCGTTTGCATGCCGGCTTGAAAACTGCGCGAACCTTGCAAACGTTTCAGTTCCTCGGCCGGCAACGGCGCTCCGGTTTCGATGTGCGCGGAAATCAGCGGCAGTACTTCGGCGCGCCACGCAAAATTTTCCATGAATTGGCTTGGCAATTCGACCGCATCCCAGGGAACGCCGTTGATGCCGGCCACGCTCGGATAGTCGACGCGCGTCAACATGTGATGGAGCCCGTGCCCGAATTCATGAAATGCGGTCACTACTTCCGAATGCGTCAACAACGAAGGTTTCTCGCCGTCGGCCGATTTCGCCGGCGGCATGAAATTGCAAACTAAGTAGGCGATCGGCAAATGCTGCTTGCCTTGCATGAACATGCGGCCGACACACTCGTCCATCCAGGCGCCGCCGCGTTTTTTCGGTCGCGCGTACAAGTCAATAAAGAAACCGCCGCGTAAGGAGCCGTCGGCATTCAGGATGTCGTAAAAGCGCACGTCGTCGTGATACTTCTGTACATCGCTGCGTTCCGCGATGCGCACGCCGTACAATTTCTCGGCGACCGCAAACATGCCTTTGAGCACCACCGGCGCCGGGAAGTAGGGACGCAAGGCTTCTTCGGAAAGATCGAAGCGCTGGCGTTTTAAACGCTCGGCATAAAAAGCGACGTCCCAGGCATTGAGCGAGCGGCCCGCAAGCTTCGGCAGTTCGTCGAATTCTCGCTGCGCCGCCGGCTTTGCTACCGTGGCCAATTGCTGCAAGAAATCCGAAACTTCGCTCACCGACTTGGCCATCTTGGTCGCCAGCGAATACTCCGCATAGCTTGCAAAGCCAACTAGGTTCGCCAGCTCAAAGCGCAATCCCAAGATTTGTTCGATGAGCGCCGTGTTATCCCACTGGCCGGCATTCGGCCCTTGATCCGACGCACGCGTGCTCCACGCTTCATAGAACTCGCGGCGCAACGGTTCGTGCTCGGCGTGCGTCATCACGGCCAGATAGTTGGGGGCATCAAGACTGAAGAGCCACCCCGCTTTCTGCTTCTCCTCGGCAGCCGATTTCGCTCGGGCAACGATAGGAGCGGGCAAACCTGCGAGTTCGCCTTCCTCGCTTATAAGCCGCGACCAAGCATTGGTCGCATCGAGAACGTTTTCGTCGAACTTCGCATGCAGTGAAGTCAGTTGTTCCATCACGGCCTTAAAACGGGCTTTCTTTTCGCTCGGCAGCGCGACGCCCGCCAGGCGAAAATCCCGCAACGCATTTTCAATTAATTTGCGCTGAGCGGCGGACAACGTGGTGCCTTCGTTTTTGAGCACGGCTTCATAGGCGGCATACAGCCGTTCGTTTTGGCCCAACTCCGTGTGCCAGGCCGTGAGCAACGGTAGGCATGCGTTGTACGCGGCGCGCAATTCGTCATTGTTCATCACCCCGTTCAAGTGGCCGACCGGAGACCACGTGCGTGCCAATCGATGCTGCATCGCTTCGAGCGGGGCGACCACGGAATCCCAGGTGGGATGCGCTTCTTTAAGCAGATCTTGCAGCGCGGCGCGGTTCCTCGCCAGCGACTCGCGAATCGCCGGCTCGACATCGGCAGGGCGAATCGCCGGAAACGGCGGCAGTTCGAAAGGCGTGAGCAGTGGGTTGGTCATGGGAGTCGAAATAAACGGAGAGAGCGAAATTGTACGCGCGGATTGTACAATGCGGCATGTTTTATAGGCTTAAGCCGCACGCCGATTCGATTCATCCGCTCGTTGCAGGGATAGTTGCAGGGATTGACGTGGAAGTGACGCGGCAATCCGTCCAGCAGGCATCGCAGCTAGTAACGATCCGATACATCATTACGGGAGCGATGGCCGATGTGGCCGTCCCGGAAGAGAGTACGCCTCGGCGAACCGATCGATTGTGGGAGCGGACTTGCTGTGAAGCGTTCTTCGGTCTGCGCGATCGTGACGACTATTTCGAATTCAATTTTTCGCCGTCTACCGAATGGGCCGTTTACCGATTCGCTAACTATCGCCAGGGCATGACTCCGGTCGACGGTGTACTTCCCCACATCGAAGTTCGTCGCTCAGACGAGCGACTCGAACTAGTGGCCGTCATTGATTCGAGCTTATTGCCGCGGAGTCAAACGTCGCGCATCGGTTTGTCGGCCGTGATCGAGGAGCGTGCCGGCCGCAAATCGTATTGGGCATTGGCGCACCCTTCGGCCAAGCCGGATTTTCATCACCCTTCAAGTTTTGTTTCACTGGTGGACTGACGCTCATGGCCATTTTATTCGGCATCGATCGATTACTCGCCGATTCGACGCTTAGAGCGCCGCTTCGAGGGAAACGTTTAGCGCTCCTCGCGCATCCCGCGTCGGTGACAGGCGATCTCGTGCATTCACTCGATGCACTGGCGGCTTGCAAGGATTTGAAACTTACTGCGGCGTTCGGTCCCCAGCATGGGCTTCGCGGCGACAAGCAGGACAACATGATCGAGTCGCCGGACTTCGACGATCCGGTGCTCCGCATTCCCGTGTTTAGCCTGTACGGACAAGTGCGTCGTCCCACCGATGCGATGTTGGATACGTTCGATGTGTTGCTGGTCGATTTGCAAGATCTCGGCTGCCGCATTTATACGTTCATCACCACGCTGCGTTACATGCTGGAAGCGGCAGCGAAAAAAGGGAAAGCCGTGTGGGTGCTCGACCGCCCCAATCCCGCCGGACGGCCGATCGAGGGACTGAAACTGCGCGCAGGATGGGAAAGCTTCGTCGGTGCCGGTGCGTTGCCGATGCGTCACGGTCTCACGCTCGGCGAATTGGGTGAGTGGTTCATCAAGACGCTGCAGCTAAACGTCGAATATCGCGCGATCGCCATGCAAGGATGGCAGCCGGCGACGGCGCCGGGATTCGGCTGGCCCCTCGGCGAGAGAACCTGGATCAATCCGAGCCCGAACGCACCGAATCTATGGATGGCTCGCTGTTATGCCGGCACGGTCATGCTCGAAGGCACGACGTTGTCGGAAGGGCGGGGCACGACACGACCCTTGGAACTATTCGGCGCACCGGATATCGATGCACGTCGCGTCATCGGCGAGATGCAGGCGCTTGCGCCAGAGTGGTTGGGCGGCTGTCAGCTTCGCGATTGCTGGTTTGAACCGACCTTTCACAAATATGTCGGCAAGCTTTGCAATGGCGTACAAATTCACGTCGAGGATGCGCGCTACCGTCACGACACCTTTAAGCCGTGGCGCGTGCAAGCACTCGCGTTCAAAGCGATACGCCGGCTCTATCCCAGTTATCCGTTGTGGCGGGATTTTCCGTACGAGTACGAGCAAGGCAAGCTCGCCATCGACGTCATTAACGGCAGTCCATTGCTGCGCGAGTGGGTGGATGATGCGCAAGCGACGCCGGGTGATTTGGATTCACTCGCCGCTGTTGACGAAGCGTCATGGCTTGAGGAGCGGCAGCCGATACTGCTTTATCGATAGCTTCTTCGTACTTATTTCCTAAACGCGTCATACCGGCGTAGGCCGGTATCCATCTTTCTCGACATTTGAATAGACCCCGGCCTACGCCGGGGTGACGGATTAATATCTTGCCGGTAGCCGGTAGCCGGTAGCCGGTAGCCGGTAGCCGGTAG
>CAZQYC010000082.1:0-17248 GCA_964597495.1 uncultured Steroidobacteraceae bacterium
CACCCAGAGCGGCGTCTCGGACATGCAATTCGTCGCTCGGAACCGAGTGCCGTTTCAATTCGGCGCCCAGGTGCGCCGCCACCTGAAAGTCGGCTCGTTCTTCCGAAGTTCGTCGGGCGTCACCGTCACTGATCTCGACGGCAATACGTTCTACGATTTGACGGGATCGTACGGCGTGAACGTCTTCGGCTACGATTTTTACAAGGAGTGCATCGATCGAGGCGCCGAACGAGTGCGCGCGCTCGGACCCGTGCTCGGCGGCTACCACCCGCTTTTGGCCGACAATGTGCGACGCCTCCGCGAGATTTCGCAGCTGGACGAAGTTTCCTTTCATATGTCCGGCACCGAAGCGGTCATGCAGGCCGTGCGCTTGGCGCGCTATCACACGGGCCGTCGCCATGTCGTCCGCTTCTGCGGCGCCTATCACGGTTGGTGGGGCGACGTACAACCCGGAGTGGGAAATCCTATTCCCGCTCGCGACACTTACACGTTGAACGACATGAGCGAATCGGCGCTGCGCGTTCTTCGCACGCGCGACGACATCGCGTGCGTGCTGGTCAATCCGCTGCAAGCCTTGCATCCCAATGCCAATGCGCCCGGCGATTCGACGCTGATCGATAGTTCCCGCTCCGCGGGTTTCGACCGCGAGCAATATACCGCTTGGCTGCAATCGCTGCGCACTGTCTGCACTCAAAGGAACATTGCGCTGATTTTCGATGAAGTCTTCGTTGGCTTTCGCTTGGCGCTCGGCGGTGCGCAGGAATATTTTGGAGTGCGCGCGGACTTGGTCACCTACGGAAAGACGCTCGGCGGCGGACTGCCCGTCGGCGTGGTCTGCGGCCACGCTCGATGGATGAAGCGTTTCGACGACGAACGGCCCGCCGATATTTGTTTCGCGCGCGGCACCTTCAACTCGCATCCTTACGTGCTCGGCGCTATGCACGAGTTTCTGTTGCGCCTTGAAGAGCCTGCGATCCGTTCGCTGTATTTGCAAGCCGACACCGTCTGGAACGACCGAGCCCACCGACTGAGCGAAAGGCTGCGGGCGGAAGGCATCCCCGTGCAAATTGCCAACCTCGGCTCGATTTGGACGCTCAACTACACACACCCGTCGCGCTACAACTGGATGCTTCAGTACTACCTGCGCGCCGAAGGGCTGGCGCTGAGTTGGATCGGAACGGGACGCTTCATCTTCAGCCTCAACTACTCGGACGACGATTTTGCCGCCGTCGCGGACCGCATTGTGGCGGCGGGTCGCATCACGCTTGCCGACGGGTGGTGGTGGAGTGCGCCGCACTTGACCAATCGGTGGATCAAGCGCCGGGTTCTTAAAGAGATGTTGATGCACCGCTTCCGATTGCTGAAAGTGAAGCCCGTATCCGCGTCGGTGACCTCCAGTCACCCGATCTAAGCAATCCTTCGAATCCATTTACTTTTAAGCAGGGCGTTCGACATCCTCGTGATGTCGCCCATGCGTCGGATCGATCAACTCGCCGCGCAGCAGAGCGAGCGGAGCGCCCCGGTACGTTAGGAAATCGTGGAAGGGATCGGTAATGATCTTCGTCAGCCACACCAATCCGGTCTGCACGTCGCGCAGGAAAAACAAATGCACCGTGCGCATCAAAAGCGCGCCGATGCCGACCACCAGCCAAGCCTGCGCAACGTGACGAATATATTCCGCTCCGCTCGTATGCGCCGGAAGGAATCCGAAAAGCGTCGGGTCCACATACAACAGCACGGGAACGAGCGCCCACACGGCATGAAGAATGACTTTACGCTTCAGGTTGTAACCCACCTTGATCCTTTCCTTGTGTTCATGGGTGGCCTCGTTCACTTCGTCGTAGCCTTTCGGCTCGAAAAAGAAATGCCCGGATTGACGGGAAACCATTCCGACCAGCCAGCCGACCAACGCGGCCGTGGCAGGATCTTTAAACAACAAAACGTAGGAGCATATGAAGCTGATCGAGCTTAAGAAGTGCAGCGATTGATTGATACGAGAGTGATGGTAGTAGCGATGGTCATCCCAGCGTTGAGTTTTAAGTTCGCGAAGAAATTGGTCCATGATCAGGTCTCATATCGTGCCCAGATTAGGCAATATTGAAGATTTACAGGAGTCTTTTGACGATTTGATGACAGCGTCCGGTGGTATCGGATCAGGGATATCTCTCCCTTACCACGGCTTGTGGGCTCTGATTTACCGATCACGCACACTCGGCGTGTGAATCAATGAGATGCTGAGCCAAACCGCAACGCTGAAATAGAGAGACATCCAAGCGACTTCGTGACGCCAGTCTTCCCATCGATGCGAGACACGACCGCGGCCGACCGCATCGACAAACCCGTCAACGAGCGTCAGGTAGTTGCGCCCTGCCGCCTCGTCAGCCACCCACCGTGCCCAATACATGGGTACGTCGATCGTAATCATGTAAGCCACGTAGGTAACGGCGACAAGACAACACCCATCGACAAAATAGCGAAGCCTTCCTGCGCAACGAGAGCGAATACCGACCAAGCCGACAATCACAAGTACAGTGGACAACCCCCAGAGCGATTCTTCGATGACGTGACCGATGTTGTCGGTCGTGAGCACCGAATACCATGAACAACTTTCCGCAACCGCGATGATAGGAACGATCAGTGTCGCGGATAACTCGCCGACACGACTGCCCGTCGATCTTGACAGCTCGCGAAGCCAGACAGCCCATTGAGTGACGAAGCACAACTCGGCAACCGTCGCCACCGATCTACCCACCGCAACATTGCAAAGCCAGGAATCCACCACGCAGAGTCTTGGAACGTCATATAAAGGAATGACAGATCTGAAACCGCAGCCGATCACATAAACGGCGGACAGGATGAGCTGCATCCGGCGCGCTGCGAAAGTTTCCTCGCATAACTCGCCACGGCGTTTGTTCAGCGCCCTAGCAGACCAAGACCATGCCGCGACGTTCAGGGCTGCAGCAACGCAAAGCAACATCCACCAGGAAGAGACACTGACCGTCATCATGCTGAAATAGTGACATGCTAGTAGGCCGACGCCAATCAGATGAGCTTTTTATCTTTCTTATATTTATTTTCGTATGCGGTTTGTATTACGAATGACTTACGATTTTCCTCGCTCTTAAATCCGGCTCCATGAAAAATCATCAAATGCCTTTGCGCAAATCCTGCCTTTCAGAATTGTTACGGTCCTTACCGCGCCGCTCAGCAACGCAAGATAACTTTCTGACGGTCGTCACTATTCTGCGGATAGAAGAATTATTCCTCGCGCTACGATCTAGTGCAGAGTGGAATTCCACACGCGGCTATAGGTAGGATGCGTCCCGCCGGTCGCAGAAGATAGAAACGAAGCGCTTCGTTGAATGAAGTCATCTTCCCAGCCTGGAATCCTCGCCGTGACACAGCAACAATCTCCGCAAGAAACCTATCGCCAACTGCAAGCGCAAAATCAAGCCATCGAAGCGCTGGCTAAAGAGACGCATGCCGATATCGACGTCGTGCGCGAGCTTTTCCGCACCGAACATAGCCGCCTTGAGTCGAACGCGCGCATAACAACGTATCTCTCCATCATCGCCGCGCGCTTGGTGCGGAACACGCTAACTAGCGGCGCGCCACATTCGATTCAGTAAATCCCGGCCGCAGAAAAAGCACCGATAAGTCTTAAAGAAAGTGCGCTATGCCGCGAGCTCTCGCGGGAACGCTTCTAAATCCGTCGACTTTGCGCCGAACGCCACATTCGCTCGGTGGCAACAAAGGCTGGAGCCATTCTCCTAATTCCCCTTAAGAATTCGCTCTCCTTCTAGATCCCATCTTGCATCTACGAAGATAAAGGCTCCGAAGTCCCTCTTGCAACCCACATCTTACATGTGTAATCTCATTGCGGCTTACACATGTAAGCCATGACACAGAACGGCGACCGAGCAGCCGGAGGATCCATCGATGGCGGTACCTGCGCAAATTTCCGATGCCGAATGGACGGTGATGAAAGCACTGTGGGAGCACGAAGCGATCAGCGTGAACGAGCTGTGCAATCGACTTGTGCCCGCCAAGCAATGGCACCCGAAAACGGTTCGCACGATGCTGATTCGGCTTACGAAGAAGCGCTTGGTGGCCGCGAAAGTCGTGGACGGCGTCTATCACTACTCGGCCACCGTATCGCGCGAGGACTGTACGCGATCGGCCACGCATTCGTTTATCGACCGTGTGTTTGACGGCGCGCTTGCGCCGATGGTCGCGCATTTCGCGAGTCGCCGACCGCTTTCCGACGACGAGCGCCGCGAACTTAAAAAGTTATTGGCCGCCCCGCGCAAAACGGGAAAGAAATGAGCGAATCATTTCTGAACGCTGCGTGGCCCGCAGTTATGTGGATCTTATTCGCGTCGGCAAAAAGCATGGCCGTCATCGCGCTGGTCCTTTTCTGCAGACTCGCATTCGCCTCATACTTATCTTCGCAAGCTCTGTTCTGTCTTTGGTTTGCCGTTATAGCAAGTTTGACCCTGCCCGTTGGCGCCAGTATCCGCGTTGAGCTGCTCAACCGATACGACCAATGGCAGACGGCGCCCAGTACTACTATGACTACTTCGCGCACCGACGCATCGCCCTGGAAAATTGCAACCCAGAAACACGAGTTCGATCTATCCTCGGATGCGCAAAGCAGCCCAATAACCGCTCCATCTAAGCTATCGACTGCCGGCATTCTTACCATTATCTGGATGGCCGGTGCGCTCGCTTTGTCGATAGCCGTGATTTGGAATTGGGGGCGCTACTTTAGAATTAGATCCCGCGCTCAACGTCGCAACGATCCGTTAATTGACAAGCCGTGGCAGCACTGCAAAAACCAACTTGGCGTAACGCAAACGGTAGCCGTGCTCGAATCCACCGAAATCGATTCGCCCGTGGTCTTCGGCTGGTGGACGCCGATCGTACTTCTTCCCCAAGGCCTGCATCGGCAGCTGAATGCGCCAGGACTTCGCCATATTTTCTTACACGAACTAATGCACGTGCGCCGGCGGGACATTCTGGTGAACTGGCTGACGATCGTCGTGCAAATACTGCATTGGTTCAATCCGCTTGTATGGTGGGCGCTTCGCAAGATGCGTGCAGACATGGAGAGCGCTTGCGATGCAAGCGTGCTTGAACTTCTCACTGACGGCGAGCGGCTCGACTACGGCCACACGCTCATTCGACTCTCCGATCTCCATCCTGTCCGGATTGCTCCGCTACCTGGAGCCGGAATAGCAACCACGCACTCTCAACTTAAAGCGAGGATTCGTATGATCGCGCAATTCGGTCCAACTCGAAAAACACACCCGATGTTTTCAATTGCGTTGCTGCTCGCCTTGTCGGCTATCGGCATTACGCAATTGAGCTCGGCAGCTTCAACGCTGAAGAGCACAAACGACGACGTTGCACGTCCGATGCTTCCGGCACAACCTGATCACCCCGCCATGCCAGCCGTGCCAGCCGTTCCGGCCATACCGGCCATACCGGCCATACCGGCACAGCCGGCAGTACCCGCAGTTCCATCCGCACCCGCGAAACCACTCTCTTCCGCGGAAGGCAAACGCATGGAAATCATCAAGATCCGATATCGGGAAATCCAGACCGTAGCGGACCTGATCAGGCCAAAGGCCGGCGCTTCACTTCTGTCCGCAGATGCTTACCTGTTCGTCGATACGCGCACCAACTCACTCCTTGTTCGCGACACGCCAGAGAGAGTCGGCGAAATCAAAAAGATAGTAGCCGCTTTAGACGTTCCGCTTCAGCAGTTGCTGCTCGATGCGCGCATCGTGCTTGTCGACAAAGAATTTCTGTCGAGCGATCAAGGCAAGTCGATCCTCATTGCGCTCTCAAAGGAAGGGACGGACCCCGCGCTCGATCGAGCATTGGCCAACCTGGAGAGGGAAAGAAAGGCGGAAGTGATCTCAAGACCGCGGCTCATTACCCTAAACGGGAAGGAAGTCAGTATCGTTCACACGATGAATATTCCGGCGGATAGCCCTTCATCAGCGGACGCGGCGGCCGGCAATTCGACGTTGAAGCTTCAGATTACACCGAGTGTCGTTGCGGACAACGATATTGCCCTCGACGTTTCAGCATTGCAGGAGACGTCCGGTGCCGCGAATCCACTCAAGCCGGAGACCGACACGATCAACAGGCGGCAACTAGTTACTCAAGCAACGATCCCGAATGGCGGCGTGATGATGTTACGAGGCCTGCTCGATACTTATGCCAAAGGAGCAAACGACCCGACTACGAATAACGCCGCTAAAGATTCTGAACTCCTCGTTTTCATGACAGCGAAGACATTGGAACAGCCAGCCTCGGCTAACTAGTCGTGACGAGGAATCCTGAGGCGGACCTCACCGCCTCAGGATAAATTCGTGATCGACGGTCGTGCCTACTGGGAACCCATACTCGCCGACTTTGCCGAATCCATAACGGCCGTAAAAACGCTGCGCACCGAAATTCTCCGACCACACACCGAGGTAGATCGGAGTTCGCCCTTGCGCTTCTAGCCATTCAAGGCCGAATTCCATGAGACGGGAGCCGAGACGCAGATTGTGATGCCGCGCGAGCACATAGAGCTGGTAAATTTCTCCCGCCGAAGGCTCGCAATTCTCGACGGGCAATTTGCAGGCGCCCACGGCGATAAAGCCGATCGGCGTTCCGTCAGCGAGCGCCGCAAGCCAAACGGCGCGTGCGCGATCGACGAGCGTGCGAATCCACGCGTCCACGGAGTGAGACTCCTTTAAGAACAACTGCAAATCTCCCGGCGGATACAAATGACCGAAGGTTTCCGTGAACGTCGCGGCGCCGAGGGTAGCGAGCACCGGAGCATCGCTTGAGGTCGCACGGCGAATAGTAAAATCGGGATTGCTGCTCTTCATGGATAGCGGTTGGCGTCGTTGGTAAGGGAGGTCTTTTAGTAAATAGATTTCTAAAAATATTCAGCGGCAATGATGGTAAACGAGCGGGATAGTCGGATACTCGAAAATTGAACGGTAAAATTTACCTTAGAATTTTCCTGACCGCATCTCGATTCAAGATCGAGATACCAACAGCGCATGAGAATTTCGTCGCCGCTACTATGTCATCGCGCGAAATATCGTGGAGGCAAGGCACCGGTGGACTTTGGTTTAGTGCGAAGCGAGGTGAAGTTCGTAAAACCAAAGTGAACGAAGACCAAGAAGGCGCGGCAGTCTGTAAAGTAAAAGAAATAGTTACCTGCTACCGACTCGCTGTAGGCATGCAGCGACATGGCGTTTTACAAGTGGCAAGTTTATTCTCCGGTTCCGTCGTCATAGAGGAGCTGGACGCGATGCATTTTAAAAAAACGTCGATGCTTTCCATGAATCTGCTTGCAGCTGTGGTGTCGACCACTGCCTACGCTCAAGTCAACGTGGGCGAACAAAAGGCCGAAGCCAATTTGCCGTTCACGATGACCGCAAAGAGTACGTTTTCATTGCCGTGGCGAATTGCATTCCTCCCCGATGGGCGCATGCTCGTCACCGAGAAAGTCGGACCCATCTGGCTGGTATCCGCAGAGGGACAAAAGATCGGCGCGTTGGCCAACACGCCCACCGTGCACTGGCAAGCTCAGAACGGCATGCTTGGCGTCTTCATCTCACCTCGATTCGCCACCGACCAAAGCATCTATCTCACGTATGCCGAACCCGGCGATTACGGCGATGGGCTCGCGTTGGCGCGCGCGAGACTGAACCTCGCCGTTACTCCGGCAAGACTCGATAACGTCAAAGTTTTGTGGCGCCAATTCCCTAAAGGGAAAGGCGGTCAGGAAGGCGCAGCGGTCGCTTTCTCGCCCGACGGTCGGTATTTGTTCCTGACGGTGGGCGATCGTCAGCGCTTCACGCCGGCGCAGGAAATAGATCAACCCGCCGGCAAGATTCTGCGTCTAACGCTGGATGGAAAACCGGCGCCTAACAATCCGTTTGCCGGAAAAAAAGGTGCAGCGACGATTCCTCTTATTGATCCGCCGCGTGACACCGAAGCGGCTAAGACAGCGGAACCGGTCAGCATGCACACCTTTACCGGGCCCAACCTAACCCCATCTGAAACCTGGGCGATCGGCGTTCGGTCGCCGTATGGATTGGCATTCTCACCGAACGGCGAGCTTTGGGAAGTGGAGCACGGTCCGCGCGGCGGCGACGAATTGAACCTGATCGAGAAAGGGAAGAATTACGGTTGGCCGCTCGTGTCGTACGGCATGAACTACAACGGCACGCCGATTCCGAGTCACGACACACGCAGCGATCTGACGAAACCGGTCCTCTATTGGGTACCGGTCATCGCACCCGGCAATCTGATGTTCTACACAAGCGACCAAACCTTTCCGCAGTGGAAGGGTAGCGGCTTCGTAACCGGATTGTCGTCGATGTCGCTCAGCCGTATCGTTTTCGACGGCAAAGGCGGCGCAAAGTTGGCCGAGCGCTGGAGCGTAGGCAAGCGTATTCGCGATGTGGCTCAAGCGCCGGACGGCTCGTTATGGATGATCGAAGACGCCGATCCGGGCGCGCTGATTCATATAACGCCGCTTGTGAGCGATTAGTACAGCTTGCGAACTAGAGCTCCACCTAAAGTTCCACTTGATTGCCGATCTCCAACAATCGATGCGTCGGCACTCCGAAATATTCGTAACCAACTCGAGTATTCCGAGCCATTAGCGCATAGAGGCGTTTTCTCCAGCGTGCCATGCCGCTTCGCAACGTAACGAGCGGCGTCGTACGGCCGACGACGTAGTACGTTGAGTTGGGTTCGTAAGTAATTCCCAAATGCTCCGCCGCCCGTAACGCACTCACGGTGTCCGGACGCTCCATGAATCCGTAGCGCGCCGTAACACTGAAGACGCCTTCCAACAAAGCCTCACAGACGATACGGTCGTCGTTATCGATCCTCGGCACTTCGGCGCGAGCAAACGTCAGAATGATCACTCGCTCGTGAAGGAAGCGGTGGAACTTAAGTTGCTGGACGAGCGGAAGCGGAATGGAGCTTGCTTCGTTGGTGAGGTAGACGGCCGTTCCCTTCGCTCGCTCAAGGGCGCGACCGTCTCTGACGCTTCGAATGAACTCATCGCGCGACATCTGTTGCCGCGTCAGCGTCCAATTGAGCAATCTGCGCCCTTCACTCCAGGTCGACATGAAGGTGAAGACCAGCGCCGCCATCAGCACCGGTACCCACCCCGCTTCGAAGATCCTTGTGATATTTGCGCAGAAGAATGCGACATCGATAGCGCTAACTAAAACCAGTAACGGAACAAGAATTCGTCGCGGTACGCCATGCAACACCGAAGGTGTTGTTAATAGCAGCAGACCGGCCATCAGCATCGTCGCTGAGACGGCTATCCCGTAGGCGCCGGCCAACGCGTCCGAGGTTTGAAAGCCGACGACGACCATAACGGTACCGACGAAAACCAACCAATTGGCGGCCGGGACGTAAACCTGACCGACCGATGCCGACGAGGATTGCAGAACTCGAAGTCGCGGCAAGTAGCCGAGATTCATAGCCTGCGTAGTAACGGAAAATACGCCCGAGATGACGGCTTGCGAAGCGATGATCGTCGCCGCAGTAGCCAAAACGATGAGCGGCAGCAGCAGTCCGGCGGGGGCCAGTAAATAAAAGGGATTTCGAACTGCCTCCGGCGAGCCAAGCACCAGCGCGCCCTGCCCCAGATAGTTCAACATCAAACAGGGTAGAACCAGGAAAAACCAAGCATTGCGAATGGGAACTCGGCCGAAGTGCCCCACGTCGGCGTACAACGCCTCGCCGCCGGTGACACAGAGGAATACCGCAGACAGGACCAAAAATCCTCGCGCGCCGTTCTCGACAAAAAATTCGATGGCGTACATCGGGTTCAGCGATTGAAGAATCCGGGGCGAGTTCACGATCGCCGCCAGGCCAAGCGCACCGAGCGCCAGAAACCAAACGATGATGATCGGCCCGAAGACGCTCCCCACCTTTTCCGTCCCAGAGCGTTGAACGGAAAAAAGGGCGGCGAGAATAACGAGCGTAATGGGGATCACCCAGGATTCGAAATGCGGCGCGACGACAATCAATCCTTCCACGGCGCTGAGCACCGAAATCGCAGGAGTCAGAACGCCATCGCCCAGAAAAAGCGCCGCTCCCAAAATTCCGACGACGGAGACCGGTGTCCATAGCCGCCAATTGCGAACCGATCCACTCACGAGCGTACTTAGAGCCAGCACACCGCCCTCGCCGTGATTGTCGGCACGAAGCATGAGCACGACGTACTTCAGCGAGACCACGACGATCAAGGACCAAAAAATCAGCGAGAGGATGCCGAAGACATTCGCTTCATTGACGACCGCGCCCTGCGACGAAGCAAAGCATTGCTTGAAAGCGTAGAGCGGGCTGGTGCCTATGTCGCCGAAGACCACGCCGAGCGCCGCTATGGTAAGCGTGCGGATCCGTTTTGAATCGTGAGCAGCAGGAATATCGGAAACCGCTGCCATATACGATTGCATAATGTCGCTTCCAACGAACGATGGAAGCTTCAGCTTAGGAGGCTCGGTGTAAAGATTCCGCAAAACTTCTGGATCCACGGTTCCGGAAGAGCTTGAGCACTCGTAAGCTATGTGCATGAGTCGTCAGTTCGACAAATCGTCCGAACAGCCCCAGACCGAAGCCGACCAAGCATTCGGCATTAGCTGGGTCGGCTATACCCTCATACTTGTCGCGGTCGGCGTCTGTACCGCGTTGAACTTCGCACTTTCGATTTGGTTGTCGATAACCGACCTGGCGATGATCTATTTGCTGGGCGTCGTGGTCATCGCCGCCTATTGTCGGTGGACGCTCTCCGTGATCGGCGCAGTGCTGTGCTTCCTCTCCTTCGATTTCTTCTTCGTTCCGCCGATCTACACGTTGCGCGTCGACAAAACCGAACACTTGATGACGGGCATCGTTCTTTTGACGGTTGGAATACTTACCAGCGTACTGACCGCTCGGGTCAGGCAGTCGCTTCAGTTAGCCAGTCGCTCCGCCATGATAGCGAGCGAAGAGCGGCTTCGAAATTCGGTGCTGGCTTCCCTGTCGCATGATCTACGTACGCCGCTCTCCGTCATTGCAGGCAGCGCAAGCACACTTCGGGAAAACCGCTCGAGACTATCCAGCGAGGAACAAGACCAGTTGCTCGCGACGATCTTCGAGCAATCTCGCGCGATGACCTCGGAGGTCGGCGACTTGCTCGAAATGACGCGCCTGCACGCAGGTCCCGTCCAATTGAACCGCCAGTGGTATCCCCTCGAGGAACTCATCGGCGCAGCGCTCGAACGCTGCAAATCGGCGCTGACGCGGCATCCTATGAAGGTAGACATTCCAGCCGATGTTCCGCTGGTTTTCGTCGACGGCGTACTTATCGAAAAGCTGTTCGTCAATCTCATCGAGAATGCCGCCAAATACACGCTCCCCGGTTCGCACATCGGCATTTCGGTTGCGCATTCGAAGGTCGTAATCGACGTGACCATCGAAGATGACGGCCCGGGTTTGCCTGAAGAGTTTGAGACAGAACTTTTTAAGAAATTTTCCAGAGCGCATAGCGAAGGGTCGCTACCGGGCTCCGGGCTCGGGCTCTCCATCTGCCGAGCGATCGCGCACTTGCATGAAATGAATCTACTCGGCCGCAACCATCCCCTGGGAGGAGCTCAATTCGTACTGTCGATCCCCTATCGCGTTCCTCCTCCAATACTGGGGAACGAGGAATGAGTGCGCAAGAACCGCTAGTCCTGGTCGTGGAAGACGAGCCGCAGATGCGCAAAGTGCTGCGGCTAACGCTGGAAAGCAACGGCATGCGATTTCGCGACGCGTCGACGGCGCGCGAAGCGATGATTGCGGCCCGCGGCGAACCACCCGATATCCTCGTCGTAGATCTCGGACTGCCGGACCAGGACGGCATCGACGTGATCCGCCAGGTGCGCGCCGACTCCACAGTGCCCATTGTCGTGCTTTCCGCGCGATCGGAGGAAAACGAAAAAATCGCCGCTCTCGACGCCGGCGCGGACGACTACGTCACGAAACCGTTCGGTGCCGGCGAACTCCTCGCCCGCCTGCGTGTCGCGCTTCGACATTCGGCAAACAGATCTGCGAACGCAAATAATGACGCATTTGTCGTTCGTGATTTGCGCATCGACCTGCTGCGGAGGCAAGTAAGCGTTCGAGGGCAAGAGGTGCATCTCACCCCGACGGAGTATCGGCTACTGGTCGCGTTGATCGGCAAGCCCGGACAAGTGGTCACGCATCGAGAGCTTCTCAAGGCAGGATGGGGTCTCGCCAAATTAGATCAGCAACATTACCTTCGGATTTTCATGGCAGGACTTCGACGCAAGATCGAACTGGATGCAACCCGTCCGCAGTACTTGCTGACGGAAACGGGCGTTGGGTACAGATTGCAGTGTGAAGACGGCAACTAAACCCGGCTTACCACTGCTTCCCAATTAATGTTGGCAAAGAACGCGTCGATGTATTTCGCGGCGGCTGCGCCATAATCGATGTGATAGGCATGTTCGTACATGTCGAGCACAAGAATTGGCGTCGAATAAGCGGGATAGGTCGTGTGATCCGCCATCCAATAATTTTCGAGCAGCTTAAGATGCGAGTTATAACCCAAGACTACCCACCCGGAACCTCCGCCTAATCCGTTCGCAATCTTCCGAAACTCCGATTCCCACGCATCGAACGTGCCGAATGAGTTTGCGATCTTGGTGCGCACATCGGCGCCCGCTTTCCCGCCACCGCCTAAGTTCGCAAAATAGAGTTCATGCAGAACGACGGAACCCGTGCGCATGAGGTGTTCGCGCTTGAGATCGTTGTACAGATAAGGCGGCACGCTCGCGTCGTTAGCTGCGTCCTTAAGGCGGCCGCGCACCGCATTCAACGCCTTTACCGCGCCGCCATAGTTGTTCTCCCAATGCGACTGCAGCAGCTTTTCCGATAGACCGGATAATTTCTTAGGATCGAAGGGGAGCGGCACAGGAGAATGTTGGTAGTCGAACGCCTTGTTCGCAGATAATTTTTCCCCGCCAGCGAAGGAATCGCTCGCAACCGCCAATAAGGAAACGGCGGCAGTGGCATGAATAAAAGCTCGTCGATTCAAGTCGGACATATAGATCTCTACCTTTCAATTCAGACTAGAGCCAGTGCGACAGCGCTTACAACAACGAACACTTATAGGGGTTGTTCCCAAAATATGGTGAATCATTGAACGGAGCTATCGATAACGTACATCGATCGGCAAGTACCTACAGTCCCGAACTCACAACTGCTTTTGCCAATAAGCCACATCGACCCACCGATTGAACTTGAATCCCACCTCTTCGAAGTGGGCGACCTTCCGAAACCCAAGTTTTTCGTGAAGGCGCACGCTCGCGTCGTTGGGAAGCGCGATTCCGCCGATTGCAGTGTGGATTCCGGCCGATTTGAGCATCGGAAGCAATTGGCCGTACAGCGCGCTTCCGATACCCGAAGCACCCAGCCCTTTTCGCACATAAACCGTTATTTCCGAGGAATGCCTATACGCTGCCCGCACCTTCCACTTGTTTCCATAGGCGAAGCCGGTGATCGATCCTTGCTTCTCGGCCACCAGCCACGGAAAGGAGATCGCTTGAACTTCGGCGACGCGAGTCGCCATGTCGGCCTCGGAAACCGGCGTCTCTTCGAACGTGATGACACTGGTCGAAATATAGTGGTTGTAGATTTCGGCAATGTGGGCGGCGTCATCACTGGTAGCTGATCGAACGTTCATTTTGATTTCAGCACTCTTGTCTATTTTTCGACACGGATTGAGAGCGAGGCAGCGGTGCGGACCGTCAAAGGACTCGACCGGTGCACCTCAGTGAAGAGTAAGAAGGATATTGGACATCTGCAAGCAAATCGACATCGGATGTCGGAACGTGAAACTGCGATTCGTCGAAGCGCGCTTTCGCCGATCAATTCACGGTCTTCACTGAAAAGGCGCTGCCTGGCTGAACGGCTCGTTCGGCATCGAGTCGCATCGGCCCAGTTATTCATTCCTCAGCCGCAACGCATTGCCTATTACCGATACGGACGACAGGCTCATCGCAAGCGCAGCAATAAGCGGGCTTAAAAGCCCACCGGTCAAGGGATAGAGAATGCCGGCCGCCACCGGAATCCCCAGCGCGTTGTACCCGAATGCGAAGCACAGATTCTGGCGAATATTCCGCACCGTCGCGCGGCTCAATTCACGCGCGCGCACGATGCCTTGTAGATCTCCCTTTACAAGGGTGACTTGCGCGCTTTCCATCGCAACATCGGTGCCTGTCCCCATCGCAATTCCGACGTTGGCTTTTGCAAGAGCCGGAGCGTCGTTGATGCCGTCGCCTGCCATCGCAACCTTTCGCCCTTGGGACTGAAGTTTGGCAATGACATCCGCCTTGTCCTTCGGTTGCACCTCGGCAATCACTTCATCGACCGGCAGCTTGGAGGCGACGGCGCGAGCCGTGGTTCCGTTGTCGCCCGTCAGCATCACGATTTTGAGGCCGTCTCGCTTGAGGGCCTGCAAGGCATCGCGGGTGGTCTCTTTGATCGGATCCCCGACCGCAATCGCTCCCGCAAGTTGCTCATCAACGCATAAGTAGATGACGGTAAGTCCATCCTGGGCGAGTTCCTCCGCGGCTTTCGCCAAAGGTTCGACGGCAACGGAGATCGACGACATGAGCCGCTTGTTGCCGAGCGCGAGCTTTCGGCCCTTCGATTCTCCGCGAACGCCTTGCCCCGTAATCGATGCAAAGTTCGCCACCTCGGCCGGAGAAACATGGCGGGCTTTGGCGCCGGCCACGACAGCTTTGGCAAGCGGATGCTCACTGGCCACATCGAGCCCCGCTGCCCAGCCTAAAACATCGGCTTCGTTGAAACCGTTGACGGTGATCACTCGTTCGAGCACAGGGCGACCCAACGTGATCGTCCCTGTTTTGTCGCAGACGACCGTGTCGACATCGCGCAAAGCTTCGATGGCTTGCGCATCCCTGAACAGCACGCCCATTTGCGCACCGCGTCCGCTGGCCACCATGATGGAAATCGGCGTTGCAAGCCCCAGCGCGCAAGGACACGCGATGATCAAGACGGCGACCGCATTCACAATCGCATAGGCAAGCTTGGGTTCGGGGCCGACTGTCCACCAGAGAATAAAGGTGAGAGTCGATATCGCAATAACCGAAGGCACGAACCATGCGGAAACTTTGTCGGCGAGCCGCTGCAGTGGCGCGCGCGAACGCTGCGCTTGCGCCACCATATGAACGATTTGCGAGAGCAAACTGTCCGCACCGACGCTCGTTGCTTCGACAATGAGCGCGCCGGTTTGATTCAGCGTCGCGCCAATCACGCGATCGCCGTTTACTTTCTCCACAGGAATGGGCTCGCCCGTCAACATCGATTCGTCGACGCTTGAGTGACCGTCGATAACGCGGCCGTCGACCGGAACCTTTTCGCCGGGACGGACACGAAGGCGGTCCCCCTGTTGAATTTGATCGAGCGGGACATCCTCTTCGGTGCCGTCGACATGGAGACGCCGTGCGTGCTTGGCCGCAAGACCGAGCAGCTGTCGGATTGCGGCGCTCGTACGACCTCGCGCACGAAGTTCGAGCCATTCGCCAAGAAGGACCAACGCGATGATCGCGCTCGCCACTTCGAAATACACGCCGATCCGGCCGTGCTCGTCGAGCATTTCGCTCGGAAAAGCGGCGGGAGTGAGGGTTGCGATCACGCTGTAGGCAAACGCGACCAAGACACCAAGCCCGATCAACGTGTACATATTAGGCGAGCGATTCCGCACTCCCATCCATCCCCGGCGGTAGTAGTTAAGGCCCGCCCAAAATACGACGGGAAGACTGCATCCGAACTCCACCCATCGAAGCAGATCGGCGGCGGCTGTCGAGAGATGAAGATCGAACGCGTGTGGAAGCATGGCAATCGCAATCGCCGGTACGCTGAATGCCAGTGCGACCCGGAATTTCTTGCGTATCGCTCTCAGCTCGGAATCATCTTCGTGCTCGCTCGGGACTTCCGGTTCCAATGCCATGCCGCACTTAGGGCAATTCCCCGGTCCCACCTGTCGCACTTCAGGATGCATTGGGCAGGTATAGAGGGTCCCCGCCGGCATAGCGGGTTCCGTCGATAGCGATGTTTCTTTTGCGCCGACGAATTTCATTGGATCTGCAACGAACTTGTTTCGGCACCCTGCGCCACAGAATCGGTATGGGTTGCCTCCGTACTCGGCGGTATGAAGCGCAGTCGCAGCAACCTTCATTCCGCAGACAGGATCCGTGCATTCACCGGACCCGTTCGAATGCTTTCCATGACAGCATCCACCGGAAACCACGGCCCCTTGATTGTGGTGATGAGCGTGAGTATGTGTATTCATGGTCGCGTACGGTGAGTAGAAGAGGACAGTGAATGCGCTAAGCCATCCAGTATTGGGCAATTCGGTCGTGAATCACCGTGACAATGGGCGGCAAGGTCTACGAGCGTGGCGCGCATGCCGGTCATTTCTTCAATCTTGCGATCCAGTTCTTCGATATGGCTTAACGCCAGCCGTTTCACTTCGGCGCTGGTCCGCCGTTGATTGCGCCAAAGCCCGAGCAGGTTCGAAATCTCCCGCATTGAAAACCCAAGGCTTCGTGCTCGCCGAACGAACTTAAGCGAATGAAGGTCATTGTCGGTATACAAGCGATAGTCGCCGCTCGATCGAGCGGGTTTTGGAACGAGACCCAGCGATTCGTAGTGGCGAATCATCTTGGCAGTGATTCCAGTCAACGATGCCGCTTGGCCGATGCTATAGAGGCCGCCCGCCTTTGCGCTCGACAGATAGGGGGTGATGGCGCGCTGTTTCGTCATCTCTCGCTCCACAGTGACTGTGCGTCATTGTGAACCTTCCCACTGTGGGAAGGTCAAGCCCTGCAAGATGCCGACTGAGCACCGAACAACTGATTTAGATGCCCTGGACAGTCGCGCCTAGCATCCTGATTTCACGCTGCAGCAATGGGATGGAGACCCCGCGTGTGCGGAATGCTTCCAGAACTTCTCTGTTCACCTGAGCGCTGGCCGACCCAAAGTCCGCTACGGCAACCCAGGGTTTGATCGCGATTTGAACCGACGAATCCGAAAGCATTGCGATACCGATCACTGGCGCTAGGTCCTTCAACACGAGGGGGTTATCGCGTAATACGTCCTTAATAAGAGAGAACGCCAAGTTCATGTCCGT
>CAZQYC010000083.1:0-17100 GCA_964597495.1 uncultured Steroidobacteraceae bacterium
CATTTCTTGTTCCCTCTCCCCTCGCGGGAGAGGGTTAGGGAGAGGGGGTTGAGACAAGAGTGTTCGCGTATCACGTACATTTCATACCCTCTCCCTTCAAGGAAGAGGGGGTCGGAAACAGCGAACCATTTTTAATCTTGAGATAAGCTCTAGTCAGGTAGAAGTGGCGCCATGCGCGTCTTGCGTAGAGGTGGGAGTGTTTACTCGCAAAAACGCATAACCGAGTATCGCGCCGAGCGCCGCGCAGCCCGCGCCCACGGCAAAGGCCAGTTGGAATCCGCCATTCAGCGCTTCGAGCGCAGACATGCCCGAACCTGTTAGAGAAAGTGTTTTAGCTGCCGCAAGACTTGCCAGCACTGCGAGGCCGAGCGCGCCACCCATCATGAAAGAGGTATTTACGAACCCCGACGCAATTCCCGAGTCGCTCTGCGACACATCGTTCATCGCCGCAAGCAGCAGCGGATTGAAAGCAATGCCCGCACTGACACCCAGTAACGCCATGCCCGGCAGTATCGCGCCCACGAAGCCGCCATCGACGGGTGAACGAGCGAAGAGCGCAAGCCCTAACGCACCCAGCAACAGCCCGACAGCTAGCGGTCCACGAATTCCAAATCGCATCACGATCTTCGCAGACAGCCATACCGAAAGCACAGCCATAACGATGTTCGACGGAAGGAAGGCAAGTCCGACTTCAAGCGGCGTGTAGTGCAACACCATTTGCATGTAGAGCGCCGAAATGAAGAACCATGCGAACATCGCGGCAGCCCAAAGTACCGCAACGATATTCGCGGTGGCGATATTGCGGAACTTGAAGAGCCCGAGCGGCATCAACGGAGCTTTGACGTGCGACTCGATGTAGAGAAATGCCGCGAGCAATACTGCGGCCACTGCGAGTAGCCCAAGTGTTTGTACGCTGGTCCAGCCTGCTACATTCCCATCGACGATCGCGTACACCGCGAGCATGAGTGAAAGAGTAATGGTCACGGCGCCGCCGACGTCGACCGGCGCACGCTGCATCGCGACTTTGTCGGGATCGATTAACTTGCCGGTAAGCACATAGACCAATGCACCAACGGGAATGTTGACGAGAAAGATCCAATGCCAACTTACGGCGCTCGTCAGTACCCCACCCAATACGACGCCGACGCTACCGCCGCCTGCGCTCGTGAATCCGAAAATGCCCATCGCCTTAGCGCGTTCGACAGGATCGTTGAACAGCGACATCATCAGCGACAGCACGGCGGCCGTAACCACCGCACCGCCAATGCCTTGTATGGCTCTGGCAATGACCAGCATCTCTTGCGATTGAGCGAGCCCGCAGGCCAATGAAGCTATCGTGAAGAATGCCACGCCCAACAGGCACATCCGACGATGACCGAATAAATCGCCGAGGCGGCCGCCAAGCAACAGAAATCCGCCGAAGGTAAGCAGATAAGCATTCACGACCCAAACCAGCGTGTTCTCCGTGAACGCGAGGTCTTGCCGAATCGACGGCAAAGCGACATTCACGATGGTGGAGTCGAGCACGATCATCAGGTCGCCGAGACAAAGAACGTAGAGCGCCCACCAGCGCTTCTTATTTGCCAAAGATTGAGACATAACTATTTCCGAAAATGCGATACCGAAAAACATGCCACGACTACTGCCGTAGGCGCTAAACCAGAGGGGACCTGGCGCCTAAGCCGCAACGCGTATCGGAATAATGTGTAGCGAACGCTACGGAAGAATCCCAAATCTGATCGTACTTACGATCAACACTGCGAATGCCGCTTAGGGCCAGTTCGCGAATTCTTTGGTTTTATCGGCTGAACTAATCATGGGGTAGCCACTCATAACGCTGTGCCGCATTTTGGCGAACGCTGCTATGGGAGGCAAGGGATTTTTGGATAGCGTGACGCTTTGCTGATGCCGGTGCCAGTGCCAGCATCGGGAGTTCTGGCGTATCCTCCACCTCCGCACGACGATGTCTTCGGTGTCACTCAAGCACAGGTGCCTTTAGAACGAGGTGTTACATGCGTAAATTCAGATTAGGAACGGCTGTAGCCCTTGCCGCGGTTTCCATTATCGCCTGGCAGGCTCACTCCGACGCGGCAGATGTCGAAAAATCGAAATCAACTGCGTCGGCGAAACCGTCCGCGCTACCAATGCTAACTGTCTATAAAAATGAGAGTTGCGGGTGCTGCAAGTTATGGGTCGAACATATGAAGGCGGCCGGCTTCCCCGTGGAGGTTCACGACGTCGATAATTTGCAATCGATCAAAGAGTCGATGGGCGTTCCCTCAGGTAAAGGTTCTTGTCATACGGCAAGACTGGGCCGCCGATACTTCGTCGAAGGTCATGTGCCGGCAGAAGACGTGAAGCGCTTTCTAGCCGAAGCACGCAATGCCAGAGGACTGACCGTACCGGCCATGCCAGCCGGTTCACCGGGCATGGAAATCCCTTCCGGCCAAGTTCAACCCTACGATGTCCTGCTGGTCGATAAGGACGGCAAAACGTCGGTATATGCGCATCACGATAAGTGAACCGATCGAGTGAGGAAAACCACTCTGCCTTCGTCATTAGGCGCGACCCTATACCATGCGCACAAATGCCTATGCGGATACATGTAACGCACGTTGACGCAACGTGATGTCGGGAACAAGCTTCGGCCACCGCGATTTTCAAAAAAACCATGGCCGAACTTTCGCCCGTCTTGCTTTCTCGAATCCAATTCGGATTCGTCATGAGCTTCCACATTCTGTTTCCGGCGTTCACGATCGGACTCGCAAGCTGGCTGGCTTTTCTCGCCGGCGCCTATCTCAAAACCAAACGCCTCGTCTGGCGGGAACTCTATTTGTTCTGGCTCAAGATTTTTGCGGTGTCGTTCGGATTAGGCGTCGTGTCCGGCATCGTCATGAGTTTCCAGTTCGGAACGAACTGGTCGGCGCTGTCGACTCGGGCGGGGAATATTCTCGGCCCCTTACTATCTTATGAAGTACTCACTGCTTTCTTTCTAGAAGCATCGTTCCTGGGCGTCATGTTGTTCGGCTGGCGGCGTGTTTCTCCGCGCATGCATTTTTTTGCGACGTGCATGGTCGCCGTCGGCACGCTGATCTCGACGTTCTGGATCATCTCCGCCAACAGCTGGATGCACACGCCCGCCGGCTACGAACTCAAAGAGGGAATTTTCTATCCCGCAAGTTGGTGGAAAATCATCTTCAATCCATCGTTCCCGTACCGCCTGGTCCACATGACGCTAGCGGCTTTCATCACTACGTGTTTCGTCATCGGCGGCGTCAGCGCAATTTACCTGCTGCGCAATCGGCATCGGGAGGCAGCGCTCCTGCAACTCAGGCTCGCCATCGCGTTCGCGGCGCTCGTCGTGCCGCTGCAAATCATTGCGGGCGATTTCCACGGCTTGAACGTCCGCGAGCATCAGCCAATAAAGCTCGCAGCAATGGAAGGGCACTGGGAAACGCGGCGCGGCGCTCCCCTGCTGCTGTGGGCGATTCCCGAACAAGCCAGCGAGCGCAACCGACAAGAGATTGCGATTCCGAAGCTCGGGAGCCTAATTCTCACGCACGAATTGAATGGGGAAGTGAAAGGGCTGAAAGACTTCCCGCGCGACTCGCGTCCACCGGTGGCGCCGGTGTTCTACGCCTTTCGCGTGATGGTCGGTATCGGCCTTTCCATGCTGGCGCTGGCGACCTTCTCGGTCGTTCAGTGGCGCCGCGGAGCATTGGAGAGATCAAGAACGCTGCTTCGAACGTGGGCCCTTCTGACACCCTCCGGCTTCGTTGCCGTTCTTGCCGGCTGGTACACCACCGAGATCGGCCGCCAACCGTACGTCGTTTACGGAGTGATGCGCACGTCGGAAGCGGCATCCGATGTCGCCTCGACGGACGTACTGACATCGCTGATCGTGTTCGGTTGCGTCTATCTATTCGTGTTCACGGCCGGCGTGATTTACCTATTGAAGCTATTGCGCAAAGGGCCTCAACCTGTCGAGGCTGCGCAGAGATTGCCGCCGTTCCAATCGGCTTCGCATCCCTTGTCTTACGCGGATGAGAAATTCGAGGGATTAAAGTGAACGGGGAGTTATCCGTTCTTCCGGTCATTTGGTTCGGCGTGATCGGCTTTGCCATCATGATGTACGTGCTGCTCGATGGTTTCGTGCTCGGGATCGGCGTGCTCGCGCCGTTTGCCGAGAGCGAACAACAACTCGACATCATGATGAACACGGCGGCACCCATCTGGGACGGCAACGAAACCTGGCTGGTGCTGGGCGGCGCCGGGCTGCTCGCCGCCTTTCCAAAAGCGTATGGCGTCATCCTTTCGACCTTATATCTGCCGGTGCTCATCATGCTGGCGGCGCTCGTCCTGCGCGGGGTGTCGTTCGAGTTCCGCTTTAAAGCCACGCGTTCGAAAAGTTTATGGGGAACTTGTTTTGCGGTCGGCTCCATTCTTGCCGCCTTCGCGCAAGGCGTGATGCTGGGAGCCATCGCCGAGGGATTGCCGTTGCGAAGCGACATGCACGCGGGGAGCGTAGGCCACTGGTTCAGTCCATTCGCGATGCTCACGGGTACTGCCGTGGTTTTCGGCTACGCGCTGCTCGGGAGCACGTGGCTGATCCTCAAGACAGAAGACGCCATGCAAAACATCGCCTATTCGCTGACGCGGCCACTCGTCGCCGTGGTCATCGCTTTCATGGCGCTCGTAAGCACATCGCTGCCGTTCCTGAGCAGCCAAATCATGGCGCGCTGGTTCGAGAGCGGCTACTTCCTGTGGCTATCGCCGGTACCGTTGGCTGCTTTGATCAATGCCGTCGTTTTATGGCGGGCCGTCATGCGGCGCGCGGAGATCCTGCCCTTCCTTGCCGCCATTAGTTTTTTTCTCCTGGGCTTTGTCGGACTGCTCGTCGGACTCTGGCCAAATCTGTTGCCTCCTTCGCTGACGATCTGGGAAGCAGCCGCTCCTCCATCGAGCCAGATATTCGTATTGGTGGGTCTCGTTATTTTGCTGCCCGTCATTCTCGGCTACGTGTGGTGGTCGTATCGAATTTTTCGCGGCAAAGTGACCGCCGAAACGCACTATCATTAAAGAAAGGTTTTCTTCATGCTTGAACATTCTTCGATCTTTAACGTTCACGCAGATCGAAAACGACCGGTCTGAAAATAGACTTCTCCAAACCACTTGTGAGTGACACTCATGGTAAAACGAAACCACCCATTCCCCTCGTCGATGTGCCGAACATGCGTAACGCCGGGCGGAAATGAATCCGGGATAGCGATCCGCGCGCCGAACCAATTGAAATGATAGCCGCGGCTAACGAAGTGGAGAACGCCGCCACGTTCGAAAACATCGAGCGGCATGCGTAGCCCGGCAGGCAAAACCTCGACAAACGCACCTTGCTCATCGAATTGCTTCGTACTGCTCACGACGCAGGTGCGACTTTTTGAAAAACGATAAGTCCGTTCCCAAACCATGCCGCCTCGATCGTCAAGGAACACTCGGACCGTAGCCGGCACATTTTCGCCCGTATACGGTGCGATAGGCGTTTTAATGAGCCGACATAGAAACGCGAGCAGTCTTCCGGAAAGGCTGGCACGAACCACGTCGAAGCTACCTTGATACTCTGCCTTCAATACATCGTCCGCAAAGCGCTCTCGCACAGCGAGCGGCAAGCGCAACCAGCTCTCTTCTCCGATCGCCCTTCGAATACTGGGATGGCGATCAAGATGTCCAAGCCTGCAATCTGACTGGCCGGCTTTCTCGCGTCCGACCATAGTCGACAAGACTTGTCCTTCTAGTGCGCTCATTAGCTTGTTGTTCCGGTTTCCTTCCTAGCGAAAAGTATAGGCGTCCTTGGAAAGGAGCACCGTTCGACTAGTACGTATTCCCTGAACAGTAAGCGGCGATCGTTCCGGTCAGGTCAGCGACTTTCGGTCGCTGACCTTTAGAAGGCATTTGCCGGGTCAGGCGCTCGGCGGCGGACCGTCCATCAGCTGGATGATTTCCGTCGATCCGTCGCCGGCAATGCTGAGAAAGCGCTGGACATGCTTCACCAATTCCTCACGCGTACCGACGCGCAATAGCGCATACCCAGATGCCGGCATCAAGGTTGAACCCGCGACCGGGCCGTCTTCGACAGAAGACTTTCCGTTCTTCAACGTGACCTTCATGCCGGTTTGACGCGAGAGAATGCCGCCGGTCGTCACTAGCACTCCGGCTTCCGTCATCTCCTCGATCAGCCCCATCATTTTGGCCATGTGTTCAGCGCTCGGTGGGCCGCTTGACGGCTTGGCGGATGTATAAAGAGAGAGGAACAACATAAGACACCCCTTCGAAGTCAGCGGACAACGTCGTCCGTACCTCAAAGACGAACGAGACTACGGAGATCCGACACCCGGGCGGATATTTATAAAGGCCGGACTAGCTCTGGAGGCTTCCTCAAGACCTAATGGGAACTTGCCGACTTCCGTATCATTCTCCTTAATCTAGAGCGAAATGAATGGTCGCTACATCCATTGGAGAATGCACGATGAAAGCCAATCCCATTGTCTGGTTCGAAATCTACGTAAAAGACATGGAGCGCGCCAAGCGCTTCTATGAGTCGGTATTCCAAACCACGCTAACCAAATTGGATTCGCCCATGCCGGGACTCGAAATGTGGCAGTTTCCCTCCGAGATGAATGCCCCCGGCGCGGCGGGAGCGTTATGCAAAATGAAAGACATGGAAGCCAGCGGCAACGGCACCCTAATCTACTTTCAATGCGACGACTGCGCTGTCCAAGAAAGCGGGGCTAAAAAGGCGGGAGGCAGAGTCGAGCGACCCAAGACCTCTATCGGTCAATATGGAAACATTTCCATCGTCTTCGACACGGAAGGAAACATGATCGGTTTGCACTCGATGTAAGCCTGAGAACTAGCGGATCACCTCGGCTGCAACCACGTCGGCAAGAACGAATAAGGATCGACGTTGATGCCGCGATCGTAGGACACCCCGCTCCGATCGAGCAGCGATTGCAGCCGCCCGCTCTTATAAGCATCGAACGTTTCCGTGCAGCCACCGATGAACTCGCCGCCGACAAAGACTTGCGGAATCGTCACCGCGGATGTCCGCGCGCTCAGCGCTGCCCGAATCTGGCCGCCGCGATTTTCCTTTTGGTACTCGACCGAATCGAGATCGATGGAACGATAGGCGATGCCATGCTTGGCGAACATCTTGCGCACGGCCCAGCAAAACTCGCACCACTCGAATGCGAACATCACGACGGGCTGTTCGCGATCTGAAATTGCAGCCTCAACGAATGCCTTTGCCTCCGGGGTGATGACGGGCGGGCTTGCTGCCGCTGACGGTGGCGCAGCGGGAGCCGAAACGTCGAATCGATAATTCGGTGTCGAGCGGGAAATGGCCAATTCCTCCGCCGTCATGTCGGCATCGATATCGCCGAACAACGGCGTGCTCAAATAGCGCTCACCGGTGTCGGGTAACATGCAAAGTATGTTTGCGCCTCCCGGCGCTTCCGCGCATATCTGCAATGCACCCGCGAGCGTCGCTCCGGCGGTGATGCCGACGAAAATCCCTTCGCGCCGCGCCAGTTCTCGCGAAAGCCGCAACGCCTCGCCGCCGTCGATCGGCAGAATTCGATCGATCAAGTTGAGTGCCACCGCATCCTCGGTCAGTTTCGGAATGAAATCCGGGCTCCACCCCTGCATCAAATGCGGGCGAAAGATCGGGTGGCTGCTCGACGGCGAACGATCCGCATTGCGCGACTGAGGAATGCCGCTGCCAAGCACCTGCGAATTGTTGGGCTCGCACGCGATGATTTTTGTGTCGGGACTTTTCTCGCGCAGGACGCGCGCAACGCCTTTCAGTGTGCCGCCGGTTCCGAAACCGGTAACGAAGTAGTCAAGACGCTCGCCTTCGAATGCGCCGAGAATCTCCGGTGCCGTAGTCCGCGAGTGCATGTCTGCGTTCGATTCATTCTCGAATTGCCGGCACAAAAACCATCCGTGCCGTTCGGCCAGCTCAACCGCTTTGGCGAGCATGCCGCTTCCCTTGAGCGAAGCCGGTGTCAGCACCACCTTAGCGCCAAGGAAACGCATCAGCTTACGGCGCTCGATGCTGAAGTTTTCCGCCATGACTACGACGAGCGGATACCCTTTCGCCGCGCACACCATCGCAAGCCCGATGCCGGTATTGCCGCTGGTCGCTTCGATGACAGTCTGTCCTGGCTTGAGCGTCCCGTTGCGTTCGGCGTCTTCGATAACACCGAGCGCCAAACGGTCCTTCACCGACCCCATGGGATTGAACGATTCGATCTTGACGTATAAGTTCACATGAGACGGCGCGAGTTTCGTGATTCTTACGACCGGCGTTCGCCCAACGGTTTCCAAAATACTATTGAATTTCATAGTCATGATTCCGGTAATGTAATGTCCGAACTCGATATGCACACGCTTGGCTCACAGCGCTAGAACCTTATCACTAGCGCAAGCATCGTCGACAATATTTACATTCTGACCGGCAGCGAGCCGTCAACCCCCACTCTCAAGGATATGGATGCACTTGGCGCGGCATCATTGGATAGAATAGCGCCCACATCGAAGACCCCGTCGCTAAACGTAGGGCATCGAACCTAGTAAATGCAAATGCATGTCGTCGTGTACGCAGCATAGATGCTTATTCACAGAGGAAGTACCCCATGAGTTATCGTTCTTTTCGAAGATTTGGCCAATTGCTGACAGCGCTTGTCTTTCTAGGCAGCGCAAACGCGGCCCTTGCATTGCCAGGCGATCTCGATGCGTCGTTCGGCAATCACGGCCGCACCATCATCGATATTCCCGGCTATCGATTGCAACCCAACAGCCTCATTCAAACGTCGGACGGCAAAACGGCGATCATTGGTTGGCGCGAAGGCGCTGGATCCAATCCGTTCGATTGGGACTACGTTGTCGTTCGCCTTAGCGCCGACGGCACGTTGGATACGACGTTTGGCGTCAATGGCATTACGACCGTCAATTTCTTCGATAGCTTGGATCAGGGCGTTGGCATCGTACAGCAACCGGATGGGAAGCTGGTTGTGGTAGGTGTCGTCAATGGTCCGGGCTGCACCCCGTGCATGGGCGTAGTGCGATTGACCACGACTGGCGCCTTAGATGCGACCTTCGGCTCGGGCGGCAAAGTAACGTTAGGCGCTCCGGCCGTTGCCATTGGCGTCGTCATGCAAGGCGATAACTTGGTCGTCGGCGGGCATCTCGGCTACAACGACTTCGAGTTTGTACGGGTCACGAGCAACGGCGCGTTGGATCCGACTTTCGGATCCGGCGGCGCCGTGATCGTTGACTTAGGATCGCCGATGCTGATGGGAAGGATGATCGCGCAGTCGGATGGGAAGATCATCGCCGTCGGCGGTTATCCATACCCAGGCACACCAGTCATGGGCGCGACTCGCATCGATGCCAACGGTGTCTTGGACACCAGCTTCAACGGCACGGGCATCTTCGCCCAATCGTGCATTGGCCCCTGTGCAATTGTCGGCGTCGCCCAGCAGAGTGACGGTAAATTGATTTTCACCGGCTGGACGTCGTTGCCGGGAACGGGATCGCCGCTGCTGCAACAGGAAGATTCTTTCATTGAGCGCCGCAACTTGGACGGTACGCTCGATGCCTCCTTCGGCTCAGGTGGCCGCGTTACCACTCTTTTCAAACAGGCCTACGGGGTGCACGTCCAATCCGGAGAGCGCGCAACGCATCCCGTCATTGGTCAAAACGGGAACATTACCGTCGTTGGCAGAATCACGGATGTCATCTACGACGGCTCTGGAAACCCGCTGTCCATCTCGTGGAGCTCGGCCGTCAGCCGATTGACTTCCACGGGCGCAATAGATACTTCCTTCGGCCATCAAGGCGCGACCACAATACCCTTTTCACAAGGGGATCACGTCTACGGAATCTACTGGGAAGGCATCAATCTGTTGAATGACGGGCGATTGCTCGTCATGGGCCTTGGAATTGAATCCGGCCCGTCTGGGATCACCAACAAAGTAATGGGCGTTGCGCGCCTCTCCGCCGACGCCGGCGATGCAGGCGTTATTACGGCAGAAAGTGCCGGGGCACAAACCGAGAGCATCGGCAGCATAACGTTCAGTGTAGCGAGAGTCGGCGGCTCGGCGGGCGCGGTCAGCGTGTCGTATGCCACAGTCTCCGGTACGGCAATCGCCGGTAGCGATTTCTCTCCCGTCAGCGGCACGCTTCACTGGGCCGACGGAGAATATGGAAGCAGGGGAATAACCGTTCCAATCATCAGCGATGGCGTTGTCGAAAATTCGAATGAAAGTTTCCAATTGGTGCTTTCGAATTCCACCGGCGGGGCCGACATTGCCGTGGGAACTGCATCGACGACTATCGTGCGCGACGATATTGAGCCAACGTCCGTCATCACCGTTTCTCAGACGCCGGTGGCAGTGAGCGAGAACGCGGGAAGCGTCACGCTGACGGTAACGCGAACCGGAACGAACCCCGTATCGGTAAACTATTTTACGGGCGACCGTACGGCACGAGCCGGCGTCGACTACACCGCGATGCATGGAATTCTTGTTTGGGGTACAGGCGATACGGCGCCAAAGACAATTACCATCCCCATCTTGAACGACGCCGTTTACAGTTCCAGCAGGAACTTCAACTTGGTGTTGCTGGTGGCGAGCGGCGGAGCCGTCTTCGGCGGAAATACTGCCACTGTCGTCATCAATGACGACGATCCTCCTCCGCAGATTGGGTTCACCGTGACTGCGAAGACGATGAGCGAGGCCGCCGGTCTGGCGACCTTTGAAGTTGCGCGTGTCGGCGTAACATCGCAACCCGTTTCGGTGAGCTACGCGACAAGCAACGGCACGGCGACGGCCGGATCGGATTATCAGGCTATCGTAGGCACGCTATCGTGGGCACCGAACGATCCCTCGACCAAGACCATTGTCGTTCCGTTGCTTGACGATGCGCTGTACGAGGGCAACCAGAACGAGAACTTCGGCATTGCGCTTTCTAACCCGACCGGCGGTGCCGTTTTAGGCGCAAGCAATGCCACTGCCACCCTTGTCGACAACGATCCCGCGCCGCAACTTTCATTCACGGTTGTCGGCGTGACCGTCAAGGAGACCGACTCGTCCGCGTTGCTAACAGTGATCCGTCAAGGCACCAGCGGGCTGATTCATTCGGTGAATTTTGCGACGGCGAACGGCACGGCCCGCGCCGGTCGCGATTACGTTGCGACATCGGGAGCCCTTACCTGGTTGCCCACCGACCCAGACCTGAAACTCATCACGGTGCCGATCGTGCGACAATCGCGTCGCGAGCGCAACGAGACGTTTACGGTAACCCTGTCCAACCCGACCAACAATGCGAGCATTGGCTTGGCAACGACGACCGTAACGATTACGGAAAGACCACGACACTAGTTGCAAGGTACGACAGTCGGCTAGTGGCCGTGCGTATGGCGATACGCACGGCCACTAGCCGCTATTCCTCAACGCCGTCGCGATCGCATTGATGGAAAGATGGATTCCCTCGCGCACTCGCGCGTCGTGTTCGCCGGCGCGATGGCGTTTTAGCAATTCCACTTGCAGCAAGTTAAGCGGTTCGATGTAAGGCAATCGCAATTGAATGGACTGGTCCAAGTCAGGATTTCGTTCGAGCAGCCGCGATTGTTGCGTAATGCTCAGCAAGCAATCGCGCGTCATCGACCAGTCGCTGCGAATGCGATCGAATAGATCTTTGGCGAGGGTGCGGTTCTCGACCAAGGCAGCGTAGCGTTCGGCGACATCCATGTTGGACTTGGCGAGCACCATTTCCAGATTATCGAGCGTGGTTCGGAAGAAAGGCCATGCCTCCACCATTTCACGCAGCAGCACCTTATCCGGAAAGGCATTGAGCGCTTGCCCGACACCGTACCAACCCGGCAGCATCACGCGCGCCTGCGCCCAGCTGAACACCCAGGGGATGGCGCGCAAATCTTCGATCCGATCCGACTTCGTACGCGAAGCGGGACGCGACCCGATTTTCAATTCCGCGATTTCCAAGAGCGGCGTCATTTGCCGAAAAAACGTGTTGAAGCCTTCGGTTTCATAGACGAGCGCGCGATAGGCATGGAAGGCCGTTTGCGAAAGAGTTTGCATCGCCGCCGAAAAGCACTTCGCTTCGGCGGTTGAGGCCGTACCTTTCTCCAAGGAAGCAAGCATCGTTGCCGAGACGATGGCTTCGAGATTAGCCGTAGCGCTTTCCACCGTTCCGTATTTCGCCGCGATGACTTCGCCTTGTTCGGTGATGCGGATGCGGCCTTGCACCGTCCCTGCGGGTTGCGCACGAATCGCGTCGAAAGAAGAACCGCCGCCGCGGCCCACGGCACCGCCCCGACCGTGAAAGATCTGCATCGATAGGTTCGCTTCGGAAAATATGCGCGCCAGCGAACGCGTTGCCTGATTCAAACTCCACACCGACGTGAGATAACCGCCATCCTTGTTCGAATCGGAATAACCCACCATGACTTCTTGGTAGCCGCGCGCTTTTGCCGCCGACTGCGTTGCCGGAAAGGAAAACCATGCTTGCATGATCTCCGGCGCGCGCTCGAGATCGCCGATGGTTTCGAACAACGGCACGACCATGAGAGCCGACACACTTGGGTCGCTCGGACGATACAGTCCTGCTTCTTTAAGCAAGACATTCACCTCCAACAGATCGGAGACGCTATTGCACTTGGAGATAATGTAGGTGGTGATTGCGGCTCGGCCGTACGTAGCCTGCGCTTGCGCAGCGGCGCGGACGATGGCCAATTCGGAAACCGTCTCGTCGGTATATTGAATGAAGGGGCTTGAAAGCAGACGCTCGCTCGTAAGCTCGCGATTCAACAATGCGATGCGCTCCGGTTCACCGAGCTTCGTGTATGCGGCCTCCACTCCTGCCTTGTTCAACAACTCGGCGACGACACGCTCGTGCACATCGGAGTTTTGCCGCAAATCGAGCGTTGCGAGATGAAAGCCGAACGTATCGACCGCTCGGATCAACCGGCCCAGCGCACCCCCGGTGGAAAGCAATCCGCCGCCGCCATGCCCGAGCGAATGCGCGATCTCCACCAAGTCGGCCCGCAATTCCTCGCCTCGTCGATACGGCGCTGCCGTCACCGATGCGGCCCGCGCCGGCGAACTGCCCGCTATCGCCTCGTAAGTTGCCGCCAAGCGAGCATAGATACCCGTGATGGTGCGGCGATAAGGTTCGTCGCTGCGACTCGGATGCGTATCGCCGCTTTTTGCGGCGAGATTCGTCACCGCCTCGGTCGTCGTCGCGAGTTCCGTGGAAATGGACAGCTCCGCGCCGAGTGCATGCAACTCTTCGAGATAGTACGCAAGCAGCGCTTGCGACGCGCGGCGCAACGCCAGACGCAACGAGTCGGCAATAACATTCGGATTACCGTCGCGATCGCCGCCGATCCAACTTCCGATCCGCAAAAAGCTCTTGGCGCGATGCTTAAGCGCTCGATCCCAGCGCGCGTACAGCGCGGGCAACACCGGCAAGAAGATATCGCGCATATACGTGATGGCGATATCGACTTCGTCGGCAACGTAAAGACGTTCTCGACGTAGCGGCCTCGTCTGCCAGAGGAGCGCAATCTGGCGAAGAATGGCGTCCTCGATCAAATCGCCTTGCGGCGTCGCCTCGCGGCCAAGATCGCGATGCCGCATGAGCTCTGCAATGCGATTGCGGTGATCGATCATGCTCTTGCGCATCACTTCGGTCGGATGCGCGGTCAATACCGGCACGATCAGCGCGCAATCGAGCAATGCGGCAGCTTGCTCCGCATCGACTCCTTGCTCCGCCAGCCGGATCAGCGCATCGTTCAGATCCGCGTGCGTCGCTTTGAGCGCAGCTTGGCGATCCTCGGCCAGATTCGCCAGCATCGAAAACAACATGAACCCGCGCACGAACGACAGCGTGTCGTCCAAATTGAGCGCATCGAGACCTCGATCCATCGCCGTGGAATCGGCGATGCCGCGATAGCGATCCACGGAACCGGCGCGAATGGTTTCGACTCGCTTGAAGAGCGCATCGCCGCCGTATGCGCGGATCACGTCACCGAGCAATTTTCCCAAGTAACGAATGTCCGCATTTTGGGTAATGGTTTTCGTCACTGCCATGGATGCTCAATCTCCAGTCGCGATGCAAAGCGGATATTGCCACTTTGGGGAATGGCCGTCAGTAAAACCGCTCTAAAGAAAAAACACCAAGGCCGCAACCGGCTTTCCCTGTAAACTTGCACCATCGATGCGCAGCCGCTTTCTTACATGGCAGGGATTGTTTCACCTTGTCGCAATATTGCCCATTCGATGCCGCAACGGGACTACGGCACCGAACCGCAGCTCGTGTCCCAGGAACTAACTTCAACAATTTAGCGTGAAAGGAAGGAGCATCATGAAGATCAAGCAATGTCTCTTGGGTGGAATTCTATTGGTTTCGGCCGTGGCAAGTTCTGCAGAAAATTTACTCACGGTAAACCTAAAAGCCAGAGTCACCGACCTCTACGATCCGCCCGGCGCGCTCAGCAATCAACTTGCGATCGGCCAGCTCGTCAATGCGAGCTACACCTATGACACCAGCGTTGCGGACCAGGACAGCCATTGGGCGTATGGAATATATCCGCAACCGCAAGGAAAAATACGCGTGATGTTAGGTTCGCTTGTAATCGAGACCGATCCGTTGCAGGCCCCTCAAAACTCTTCCGTTTGGGTGCATCCCGCCGAGGTGCCGGGTTATTGGAGTTACTTCCGCATTAATAGCTGGGGAAACAAACGCCTCGGCAACGGCGCAAACGTGTCCATGCTGGAAATCGATTTCACCAATTTTTCAGGTAACTCGCCGACATCCGATACCTTGCCAGCGGGCGCCCCGAGTCTCCAAAGCTTTTCGCAATCTTATATAGGGATCAGTGGAGAATGGAACGGTCAATGGTTCTCCGCGAGACTCGCCATCGAAGAAGCGATGGTCGAAAGCGGATTGGTCGTATCGCCGGGCACGAGCACGTTCCTGCGGCCGCAGCGCTTCGATGCCGCACTCCTTCTTCCGACCAATACCCCGGTCATTGACGTACAGGCGAAAATTGGAACGACACATCTACTTTTTACCCTTGGAGAGTCGTGCTTCTTCATGCCGTCGCCGCAGCACGCCGCTATCCTGTGTCCCGACGCGCAATCGAAAATCCCGCTGCATCTCACCGGGTTTCAGCACATCGAGTGGGAAGTAACGCTCGCAGATGGACAAAGGCTGAACAGCGCAGTCGATTGGACATTCTTGCCGTAACGCTCGACCTCAACATTCCCGAATACCCGCCCTCTCCCACCCGGAGAGGGCCATCTTCCAGGAACCTCACGACGATGCTCTCGCTAGTTCGAGGCTCTTGGTTGAATACGATTCAGTTGATGGTCTTCGTATCCCAATAACGCGGTCGTTTGTAATAGTCGAACGGGCGAATACGCTCCGAGCTCTCCTAACTCTTCACTACACACCAACCCATCTGTCCTACGCCACCGAGCGCTTGTTCCGCGTAAATTTTAAGCTGACAAGCTGATCAGCTTTAAAGTCGTACGACAACGCAGTATTTGAAAAACGGTAATCCGGGTTACCAGCCCTAACGTAAAGGACGCTCTGCACTCTTGTTCTTGCTAGTTGCTAGCGCCTAGTAGCCATTCGCTCACGACTTCGCAACGCTCCGTACGCTAACACCCTGCGAATCGAGCTGCTTCGCATGAACCTCGAGCATTCGCTCCACTTGTTCGAGATCGACCGGTTTAGTGAAGTGAAAATCGAATCCGGCGGCTCGCGCCTTCTCCTTATCTTCTTGCTGACCCCAGCCGGTAATCGCCAACAGCAACGCATTTTTTCCCCAAGCTTCCCGCCGAATGCGCCGCGCCGTTTCATAGCCGTTCAGTTCGGGCATACCGATGTCGAGAATGCAGGCATCGGGACGTTCGCGAGCTCCCACGTCAAGCGCTTCATATCCCGAATAGGCAACGCAGACTTCGTACCCGGACATCTCCAGCACGACGCCCAGGGAACGCGCACCGTCTTGATTGTCGTCGGCGATGAGCACTTTGCAGCGATGCTCCGTTCCCGCATTCTCGGATCCGTGTGCGCACGCATGCGAATAGCGCTCCACGATCAGCGATCGCGGCAGATGTATCGTGAAAGTGCTGCCGCGGCCCACGCCGTCGCTCACTACGTCGACGCGACCGCCGTGCAATGCGATCAATCCTTTTACAAGCGCAAGCCCTATGCCCAGCCCGCCCTGACTACGGTCCACGGCACTTTCCACTTGGGAAAACATGTCGAACACCTTCGCTATCGTGAGGGCCGATATGCCGATACCCGAATCTTTGACGGCAATCGCTATTTCTTCGTCGGAGACGTTCGCCGTCACTAGGATGCGGCCATTGGCGTCCGTGTACTTCGCGGCATTGGTCAACAGGTTCGAAAGCGCCTGCGATAAACGCAGCGGATCGGCCTCGAGAACGACCGGTTCCGAAGGCAGTTTTACTTCGAGCGTGTGACGCTTGCCTTCGATCAGCGGTCGTGCGGTCTCCACCGCGGAATTTACCAGCGTTTCCAAGCTCACATGATCCTTCTTCAATTCCAAACGACCGCGCGTGATGCGCGAGACGTCGAGCAGATCGTCGAGCAGCAGGGACATATGCTGAACCTGGCGCGCAATCACATCGCGTGACCATTGTCGCTGCCGGTCGTCCGCGGCCGGCGTGTCCAGAATCTTGGTCGCATGCCGAATCGGCGCGAGCGGATTGCGCAATTCGTGGGCCAGCGTGGCGAGAAATTCGTCCTTGCGCCGATCCGCCTCCCGAAGCGCCTCCTCCGTGCGCTTAAGGCGGCTGATATCGAGGTTGATTCCCGCCCAACCCCAAATCGTTCCGTCTTCGCTGCGGATGGGAACCCCCTGCGCAAGAATAGAATGGTAATTGCCGTCCACGCCCAGAATGCGGTGCTCGCGATACCAGTTGTCGCCGCGGCGAACGCAGTCTCGCCAATCCGAGATCGTGGCTTGCGCGTCGTCGGGATGCAGTACTT
>CAZQYC010000084.1:0-16953 GCA_964597495.1 uncultured Steroidobacteraceae bacterium
GCTGTTGTATGAAAAGAGTGAGCGTACCGGGAAGCCGTCTCCCACCCAGTGCGGGCGAGGCGGGTCGGCAATACGGAGGATTTTCTTCATAGGTTGCCTGTATGTGGGCGGCTTATAGGATTGAAAGAGGGGCTCTCCGATTGGAGGCAACGGTCGAGTTTCAAGACGGGCTTACTTCTAGTCCTTTCCGTATAGAGAAGCAATAACGCTCCTTTAGCCTGATTCGGAGCGGACTCTTTGCCGGTGACCGGCAAATGACTTAGGCTAATCTCTCCCGATCTCGGTCAGCGGTTTGGCGGGAGTGTTGCAGCGTGATTGGGGATGTCCAGGGTCCAGTCGACTTCGAACGGGTTTGCGTGAATGTTTCGCCATGTTAAAGAAGACCAGTCTCTTAGCGGGTGTGCAGATCCAGTTCTATGGTCGTTCGATTTCTAGGTATTGATATGGCCGACACTGATAAGGTATTCGCAGGCTCCGTTCCGAAACTCTACGAAACACATCTCGTACCGCTGATCTTTGAACCCTATGCCGCGGATTTGAAAAGGCGGGTCGGTTCGCTGCATGCCGCCAAGATATTGGAGGTTGCTGCAGGTACTGGCGTGGTGACGCGTGCGTTGGCGACGATGGCGAACAGCGGGCTTTCCATCGTCGCAACGGATCTCAATCAAGCGATGCTCGACCAAGCGGCAGCCGTCGGCACAACGCGCCCCGTGAAATGGCAACAGGCAGATGCCATGGCACTGCCGTTCTCAGAGGGCGAATTCGATGTCGTTGTATGCCAATTTGGAGTCATGTTCTTTCCCGACAAAGCAAAAGCGTTCTCCGAAGCACGCCGCGTGCTCAAGCCAGGAGGTGCTTTTATTTTCAACGTCTGGGACCGAATCGCAGAGAACGAATTCGCCGATACGATAACGACGGCACTTGAAGCCGTCTTTCCGGAAGGCCCGCCTCGATTTCTAGCGCGAACACCTCATGGCTATCACGACCTGTCGGTCATAGAGCGGGATCTTGCGAGCGGCGGATTCATTCGAACACCGCACATGGCCACAGTCGCAGCGCGGAGCCGGGCAATTTCTGCCGCTGTGCCGGCGATTGCCTATTGCCAAGGCACGCCTCTTCGAAACGAGATCGAAGCGCGCGATGCATCGCGGCTCGTTGAGGCGACTGATGTCGCAACAGCTGCCATCGCAAAAAAATTCGGGGCGCATTCCGTGGATGGCAAGATCCAAGCACACGTTGTTGTCGTCGAAAAATAAAGCGCGGCCTGGCTTCGTAAATAATCGCTGCGTAAGTAATCTATGGCTCGCTACGACACCATCGGACACGGCTATTCCCAGACACGGCGCGAGGACCCTCGCTTTCGCGCTCAAATCCACGCTGCACTAGCCGACGCTCGAACAGTCGTTAATGTCGGCGCCGGTACCGGTGCGTACGAACCGCGAGACCGGCACGTGATTGCAATTGAACCGAGCGATGTGATGGCGGCGCAGCGTCCGCGCGATCTTGCCCCGGCAATTCGCGCATCCGCAGATGACATTCCGCTTCGCGATCATTCGGTCGACGCAGCAATGGCGATCCTTAGCGTTCATCACTGGGATGAGGGGCGTGAAAAAGGCATTCGCGAGCTTAGGCGCATCGCGAGAAAAGCCGTTGTAGTCCTGACTTACGATCCGGCCGTCAGTGCTTCAATGTGGTTGATGGCCGATTATCTGCCGGAAGTAGCGGCCCTGGATCGCCAGATCTTCCCGCGCCCGGAGCAGTTGGCGGAGTGGCTCGGCGGCGATGTGCGAATCGACACACTACCGATTCCATGCGATACACCCGATTGGATGCTCGGCTCCTTCTGGGCCCACCCGGAGCGCGTGCTCGACGCGCGCGCGCGCGCGGCGACATCTGGTTTTGCGCGCATGGCTACCCACGTTGTCGATCGCGTTGTCTCGGAAGTGTCTCGCGACTTGGCCAACGGATTGTGGGACGATCGCCATGGACACCTAAGAAGCCTTGAGACACTCGATGTGGGTCTTCGGCTCATTGTTGCAACGCCACGTTGAGCCGGAAGATCTGGATAGCGAGTACTGAATACACACGGCGTCGATCTCGCTGCCGTTGAAGGGTTCATCGACATCACCATAACTGATGCGCCGCTGTACGTCGTAACGGTGTCCGAGGGCCGCGAGTTTCTTCGGCGTATTGGAAACCAGCGCGGCCAGGACGCTGTGTTCCTAGCATGCTTGAACGTCGGCAACACCGTGGCCTGTGCGATATGGCCGAGCCCAATTACCGCGTAACGAATCTTGCGCTCGGCGTGCTTTGCGGTGGGGGGCGAGTACTTACCATGTAGACGCTCCAGTTGACCTTGTATCGATGCAAGTGTTTTCAGCTCGATTGGTTCCAGAACCTCCTTTGTCAAATGTCATCGCGTGATTGATGCGGAAGGGTCAAGGAATGAGAGAACCGTCCGGAGTTCTGTTAATTTCTTTTGTACTCCCGTTGAGCACGCCGCCTACGTTGAAGTGCGGCGGTTCCTTAATCGGCGGCAAATGAGCGATGCTGCCGAACTGCGGTGAGGGGAATTCGTATGATCCCGGGCAATCGCCTTCCGAGACAGCTGACCGAGATCGACATGAGTTTTCTCACCACCACCTACTTTGGTATACCTGCCGTAGTCATGTATGCAGCCGCCGTACTTTTGCTGAGCGGCGTAGCCTTGAAGGTTTATTGGCTGAAGAAAAAGCCGGCGCGGAAAAGACAACGTATGAAATCCGGCGGCGACGGAGCCGTTCAGGATTTTATGTCGACGATGCGCTTGTCCGACACGCAGCGCATCGACCGCTTGCATCGCGTTGTCACGCTCAAGGTCGGTCAGAAGGCCGATCTAAAAGATTTGAGTTTCGATCGTATCCCCAAGTTAGCCGTCACTTTCGGCGGCGTGGAGCATGCTCGCGGACAGGACTTTGCGCGCATCAAGCTCGAGCTTGGCGGCGCGTCCGCTGACTGCGGGCTCTCCGTCAAGGAGCTCGGCGACAACGACTTCCTGATGCCGCGCGCGATGCCGGACGATCCGCGTTCTTCCATCCACTATATGTCGGGCAAGGGCGATGCCGTAAGCTTTCTGCAAGTTAAGGTGCAGAAGATAGATCCGGTCGAGCGTTCCGCCGCGATAGATATCTTGCATGTACGTGGTCGGCAGGCGGCTTAAGTTTACTAAGCAAGCATCCGTTAGCCGCCAGATTCCTTTTAGCCGATGGGACCGCCGGGTGTCGCCCGCGGACAAGCGTCCATGGCCAGCTGTTCGTCGATATCGCAATAGCTGAACGGTTGATGCGTGCCGTCGGCGATCATGCCGTGCACTTGCGTGTTGTGCACCCACCAGAGGCAATTGGCCTTGTTGTCCTCTTCCAATTGAGCCATGTTGCCGTTGAGGGTGACCAAGTGGCCTGTCTGGATGACGTTACCGCCTTCGTCGGACGGCGGCGTGTCATCCGTCGCTGCAGCAACTATGTTGCCGCCGGCGAATGCTCCGACGAGCGCCGCCACGAGCGCGACCAGCGCAGCGAGCAATAGCGCGAAAATACACAGAATCACCGTTGCGCAGCCGATGGCCGCCGCGATCGCCGCGCCAGCGATGATGCCGGCGACTCCACCGACGGCGGCGCCGGCTAGGGAGCCGGTGATCGCATTGCAGACTTTCTTGGTGTAGTAGTAGCAGTGCATGATCTCCGAGAGTTGCGGGTACGGATCGGACGTGCAGTACACGTAGGCATTGTTCATTTCCAAGAAATCCCAGAAGAACGATTTCACCGTGACGTCCACGCGATTGTGTTGAGCGGTGAACGGAAAAACGATTTCCGTTGCCTGACTGCGCGTTTCCTGGATGTTCGACACGCAGCCGGCGATGCATTGCTTGAGTCCGTCACCTTCCAAGCAGCGATTGACGGCGTAGATACCGATGAGCACGAGCAAACCGATGACGGCGAGCGCGCCGCCGACCGCGCCGCCGGCGCCGGCTCCGCCTAGCGCAGCCGCTACGTCTTTCAACACGCCGAGTCCGCCGAGAACGCCGATGAGCGAACCGATGGCGGCGATGATGGCGCCGAATTGTTTGAGCGGATCGCCGACCGGGTCGAGGCTATCGCCCAGGCCGCACTTCGGGACGCGAGTTATACAAGCCATTTGGTTTCACCGTGAAGTAGTGGCAACACATGCATAGCAACCGGCCGATCAGCATGCCGACGACCGCGCCGACGAAGAACGCCCATTTCCAAAGATCGAATTCGCTGACCAACCAGACGGTCGCCACGCACGTG
This sequence comes from uncultured Steroidobacteraceae bacterium, assembly GCA_964597495.1. Taxonomy (GTDB): domain Bacteria; phylum Pseudomonadota; class Gammaproteobacteria; order Steroidobacterales; family Steroidobacteraceae; genus CAZQYC01. The sequence continues at coordinate 4,308 of CAZQYC010000084.1, forward strand.
AGGAAGCAGTTGACCAATGTCGGCAGCAGAATCGACGCCAGCGTGAATCGACAAAACACATAGAGATAGAAGATCAATGCCAGCGAGGTGTAGGCGCCGAGCAAAAGACCCGTTTGCCAGCGCTCCGCCGTGGTGAGTACCGGCGTGCTTGGATGAATCGATCCGAAAATCAGCAGGACGATGCCCGCCAGCGCGCCCGCGATGAAGCCCACCGTCGCACACAGCCCGAGCAGCGGGAACAGCTTGCCAACCCATTTAAGAAATGCTGCCAACGTTTTCATAGGTCACGATCAGTTGTTGATTCGCAGGAGTTTGGTGGCGCCGCCGATCAGTTCACCGGTGTTTAAGCGTCCGACGACCGTCACCGCGCGGCTGATGTAGCTCGACGACGAACCGGACAGGAACGCGGGTACGCTGATGTGCAGGGTTGCAATCAGCTGCTCGTGCGGAGCGAACAAGTGAGTCGACGGCGTAATCGATGCGACGATGTCCGTCGGCATGATGCTCAACTGGATTTGCCGCGAGAAGTTGCTGTTGTTGTAAACCGGAATGGACACGTTGAACGTGCGGCCGCTCTCGGTCGTAAACGAGCCGTCATGCACCTGCGCGCCGTTGTTATTGCTGTAATTGGCGTCGCCGCCTGAGTGTTCGATGCGCACATATACGCCAACACGCTGATCGCCCTGCAACACCGCTTGCGGCAGCGGATACGAGAGTTCGACCTGGCTTGCCTGGGGAATCGACACTTGTTTGGTGGCGATCAACGTCGTCGGCATGCCGATGCCGAATGACGAAGTGGAGAAATGCACGAGCGTGTTGACCGAGCTGATCGTCGGCGACAAATTGCGCACGATGACCTTCGATTCGGGGAGGAGACGAAACGGGCCCCATTCGTTCGTAGTGATGTCGGGATTGTCCCAACTCGGAATGTTGCCCAGAGCGAGCTGTTCTTCCTGGCTGTAGATTGCCGGGTCGGGATATTCGATCGGCGTGTCTTTGTCCAGTTGCAGGCAACAACCGCGTGGGTCCGGCCGCTTTTGCGGTCGGCACCGCGATGACTGTTCCCTTGCGATCAGCGCGATCAGTTCCTGCGCCGTCACGCCAGCTGCTTCATTCGTCTGCAGTCCCGACGTTAAGCGGCGCAAGGTATTCGTTCTTCGGCTCGGTCCGCAACAGAACATACGTTGGCTCCGACGTTCGCGGCCGTTGCCGCGAACAAAGTAGGTGAGGTCGTAGCCAGTGTACGTATCGAAATGCGAGCGACTATCGTACCGAAGTTCAGAGGTACCTTCGGTCTAGTGGCAAACCCGAGCTTCTGCGCTCGCGCTCAGACTATGGCGACATAGAGCAACGACGGAATGGAGTGGTCCCAAAGTCGTATTGAACCTTGCGCGCTATGCGGCTTACGATTTTCTCGGTGGCTGGAATCGCCTGCCTAGCTGTTAGATCGCATTCTGGAGTTCATTCGAAGGAGAGGGTCCATGGGAAAACTGAAAGGATCGCGGCGCGTGCGAGTCGTCAAACCGCTTCGCGCCACTGCTTATAAAGTAAAGGTCAGTCTCTTCGACTCGCTCAAATATCTCGACTTACGCGCACTTTCGAAAGTCGACCGGGCCGCTGTCGAGATAGGTACCGCGGAAACGCGCAAGGGAACCCTCACGGTCGTAGCGCATATTCGTAAGGGTAAAATCGTCGCTCTGGCGCCGAAGGGCTGTGCGGACTGCTTCTCGAAAAAGGGGAAGAAGCCCTCCATGTCCAGCTTTAGAGCCGCGTTGCATGCTCTCGATAAAGCGGGCATTAAGAAACTAGGCGGTCCCGTACTGCCGATGCCGATTGGGAATAGCACGTCGGCGCTCAGAATTCGGCTTGGCTCCATCGTCGTCATCGACATCGATTTCCACTGGTTTGATGTCTGCATTACCTATATTGCGGGCGACGGATCGATCTGCATTTGGTGTTTATTCGGTCCTTCGGTTTGCGTCGATGCAATCACCGGCGCTGGATAGGAGTTACAGGCTAGAGGTTGGTTATTCTGTATCGGCAATTTATGTCTTCAGCCGCTGCATTACCCGCGCCACGAGATGGTCGCAGCGAGTGGAGAGGAATTCGAACGCGTGCGGGATCGTTCGGTCGATTCGCCCGTCTAGGTGACGACGCAGAAGATTGCGGGCGCGGTGATCGCGTGTTCTGACGGTGGCGGCCGGGATATCGAGGTACTCGGCGGTTTCTTCGATCGACAACCCTTCCACCTCGCGCAGCATGAAGACGGTCCGAAACGGAAGCGGAAGTTTTTCGATGGCGTCTTCGAGTACGCATCTCATTTCGGCATTCTCGGTGGCGGCCTCTGGGTTGCGCAGCACGTCGTCAGCGGGCATTTCGTGTTGCTCCAGAACGGATTCGTCGTCGATGAAGTTCAAGTCCGCCTCCAACGCGACGTACTTGCGCGCCGCGGTTCTTGCGCGTACGCGATCGATCGCTTCGTGGCGAACGATCTGCGCCAGCCATGCGCCCAGGCTGCTTCGCCCCGCATAGCTGCGCAGCGCATAGAACGATCGCACGTAACTTTCTTGCAGAACGTCTTCCGCCTCGCTTGCATCGCCGACGACGCTGCAGGCCAGGCGGAAGAGCCGCTGGTTATTGCGACGCATGATGCTTTCGAATGCTCGAGCATCTCCCTGTGCCGCAAGCCGTGCCAGTTCGCTGTCGGAGTCGCCCCGGTTCGATTGGCCACTATCATCAGATTGGTCGCGATTCGCGCCTAGGTTGTTAACGTGCGTTTCCATGTTCGAGGCCATGAGGTTCGTCAGAACTTCTCCGGAAATTGCTTTGCCAATCCATCCGCCAGGGCATCGGCCACAGCATAAAGATGATTCTTCATCGCCTCCCAAGTCTTCGCTTCCTCGGCAAATTTGTGAGCGGCGATTTGTTGGTTCTGTTGCACATGATGTCCGCCGTGGGCAGTCAAGAGTGAGCGCAGAGTAGCCTCCGGTAAATTAGGATTGGCGCTGCTTAAGAATTTTGCGATCTCGCCTGCATTGGCGAGAGCTTCATCGAGCGCCTTCTTGGCGTCGCCTGCGTTATTCGCAAGCGTCGCCTGCGCATGCTTCTTGATCGCCCCATAATGACCGGCTAGTAAGTTGAACAATTGATCCGCCGCGGGCTTGCCGTAAAAAGGTTCGATGGCCGCAGCGATTTGTTTTGCATTAGCGACCACATCCTGCTCCGCCACTTTAGCGGCATCCGTATTTTTGGCGGCCAGATGCACGACGGTTTCGCGCACCCAGAATATATGCCCTACCCACAGATCTCGGAGCGCCGCACGTGTGGAGGCAAGCTTGATCGAGACGGTGCTCGGGGCTTTGCTGGCGGGTTCGGTGGTAGCGGCCTGCCCGTTGGCTGCCAGTGCAAGCATGACGCCCGCGACGAAGGATTTGATGAGTGAACGCTTCATAGGAGTCTCCGAGGTAGAACAACGTGTTCCGTATAAAAGGAGACGAAGCTCGCCCGAAAAACGTTCCCGAATAACTCAATCAGTAGGTGGAGCGATGGAGTTTTGATTGCGACCCTAGATTCGGTAGAGGCTAGTCCTTTGCCCGTCGACCTTTTTTCTTTCTTTGTTCCGCGCCGCCGAACAGCGTGGGGCGGAGACCGAATTCCGTGAATCGGCGCGGGCCGCCGCGACGATCGTTGAATTTAATGTAGCGGCAATCGCATTGCATCCGCATCGTGCAGCCCGATAGCGGCAGCGGAGGCGCATCTCGCGCTAAAAATCGATATCCATCGGCCTTTTTCGCTGCTGCGCAACAAACCGTGCCGTGGTGGATGCCGATGGCCTGAAAAGGCCGAGGAGGAGTAGCCGGTGTTGCGGCGTTCGGAGGTTCTTTTCCGCGCCCAATACGTCCGAAGAGCGCGGCGACAAACGAAGGCTGTTTACGTTTTTGCATGGTAAAGCGGCCAAAAAAGTCCTAGCAAGAGAAGCTTGGATCGCCTTCTTTATAGAGGCGATTGCGATTCCTCCATATCCTCCATATACCTATTTTTGCGCTTTTGGAATCAGATAATCGGAACGAATAATCTAAAAGAAGCGTTCGCTGCGATCGAGCGTCGTTTTTCTTAAGTTAAGCGACCTGAGTTATACGGCGGCTTGGCCCGAAATCCGATCCAGGATGACGATTTTCTGCCACATCTTTTGCGACAACGAGCCGGTTAAGCCCTCCACTTCGTTAACGGCCGCAAGCGTCACCGGATCGTCGAACTCTTGCACGTACAGCGCCGCGATTTTACTGATGACCGAGAGCATTTCCGAACAGTAGTCGAGGTAACGCGTCAATTCGAAAGCGGTAAGCCGGCGTACCGGGGAAGAAGGCGTATTGTGCGTCGTGGGGAGCAACCGTTCGGGATCTTTCGTCAGTTGATGCATGTCGATGATGTGCGCCATCGAACGGAGTACGTGAATGGCGCGCAGTGCTCGCGATCGTTTGCGGCGCGTTTCCCAGCTCAGGAGAAAGTAAGTGGCGGCGCCGATAAGCACGATTTCATTGATCGCCGCATCGAGCCCCTGCAGAAAATCGGAGACGCTCGAAAATAACTCTACGCGTCGATTCAGCAAGAATAAGGTGCTGACGGCTAGCGCGAACAATAGCAGGATAATAGTGGCCGAGATGCCGCGAACGGTGCGATGCCGTTTCGTCAGCCACTCTGCCGTCACCCGCGCTTGCTTGGCTTCGGCCAGGAGCTCGACAGCGACCTTGCTGAGTCCCGCGCCGGGAAAGCGTTCTGCGATTCGTTTTCCCAAACGGTCGGTGGTCGAAATAATTTGTTCGGCGTCGAGCGAACGATACATGCGGGCACTGCCTTCCTTTTCGTTGGCGGCATGCTATCAAGGTCGGGAGTGAAATGGCGAGGTTGTCGGGGAAGCGTTTCCCTAAAACCTATCTCAAAACTTAAGAACGCTCTCGATGTGTCGCGATTCGGGCATCCTTTTTGGAACCGCCGTGAATACATCCCTGTAGGCTCGCGCAAAAACTCCTGTTTTTGAGCGTTCCAAAAAGGATGCCCGAATCACAACACCTGCGTTTTGCCAAGCTTCGGCTCGGAGCGCTCGTCATTTTTAATTTTGAGATAGGTTCTAGTAGTTGCCGTTTTCCTTTCCCGAAGCGCGGTTCTTGGCGATGGAATCGATAATCGCCGGCAGCTGTTCGCTGTCCTTTGCCTTGTCCAGGAAGTAATTGGCGCCGGTCAGTAGCGCGAAATTTCGGTAGTTGGGCAGGGCGTAATTGGTTAACACTAAGATCGTCGGTTTTGGACTGGATGCCGAGAAATCCTTAAGCACCGTGAAACCGGTGCCTTGCCTGAGCAGCAAATCCAGAACGACGACGTCGGGCGAAAAGGTTTTTCCGGTCGAGAGCGCATCGTCCTGCGTGTGAACGATTTTGATTTCAACGGGCGCAGACGCCTGCTGCAGGACTTCCTTGATTTGCTCTGCAGTAAGTATCGAATCTTCAACCACCAGGATTCGTAGCTGGTTATATTTATATGTGCCTTCTGCCATTCCGGGCGCCTTCGTAATAGTGGCGCGAGTGTAGACGGCTAAGTCCGGCGATGATGTCAGACATGGACTACTTTGCGGAAAAAGGTGGTCGTAAACTTGCTCGAGCGAAAGGCGTTTCCAAGAGGAACGTCGCGAGGTATGGAAAATGGCGCTCGCGGGAATGAAATGTCATCGCGAAGTGGGGCGCGTCTCGTCGGTCGTGGTGAGTTTCTTTTTTGGTGTTTTTTTACGCGGCCCGTTCGTTTTCATTTCGATCTTGGCAAGCGGTTTCTCGGCGACGAAGGCTGTCGCCTGTGGGAGGGGGTTGACGACTTACGAACCGGGAGTGCTTGCACTTCGTAGGAGAATACGCACAGCCATCCCTACGCGGCACCGACAGCAACGGCAGCGAAGCAACCGAGACAATGTAGATGCTGTCCAACATCTACAACAACATGCCGCGCCTATCGTTCAAAGTGCTCACCGCCAATGTCCACAAAGGCTTCAGCCTGTTCAATCGCCGCTTCATCCTGACGGAATTGCGAGATGCCGTCCGGCACGTCGGCGCGGAGATCGTGTTTCTTCAAGAAGTCCTCGGTAGTCACGCGCTGCATAGAAAGCGAATCGTCGACTGGCCGACGCTGCCGCAGTATGAATTTCTAGCCGATAGCATTTGGCCGAATTTTGCTTACGGCCGGAATGCCGTGTATCCAGAGGGCGATCACGGCAACGCCTTGCTTTCGAAGTTTCCGATTCTCCGTTTCGACAACCACGACTTCTCCATTGAGGGCGACGAGAAACGCGGCGTGCTGCATGCCGTTCTTTCCGCGCCGTCTTATGCGCAAGAAATCCACGTGGTGTGCATTCACTTCGGGTTGACCGAAACGCATCGTGGCGAACAGCTGAGATTGCTGTGCGAACTGGTCAATAGCGTCGTTCCCGCGCATGCGCCGCTCGTGGTGGCGGGTGATTTCAACGATTGGCGTCTTCGCGTGCACGCGCTTCTCGAAAAGCGAATGGGTCTGCGCGAAGTGTTCGTGCAAGCCACCGGAATGGCGGCGAGAACGTTTCCGGCGCATCTGCCCATTCTTCGCCTGGACCGCATTTACGTGCGCAATGCCGAAGCACATGCACCGGTTGCCCTACCGAGAAAACCCTGGTCGCATCTTTCCGATCACGCGCCGCTGGTCGCGGAGATTCATTTATGAGTCTTCCCGCTCAGGCAGTGCCCGGGCACGGCGAAGGAGAACCGGCGTGGTCGGTAGGCAATGACTTCCGCCTACTCGAAAATGGCGAGGAGTATTTCCCGGCCGTCTATGCGGCCATCGCGAGCGCAGAGCGCGAAGTGCTCATAGAAACTTTCATTCTGTTCGAGGACGAAGTGGGTCGCGAGCTCCACCGGGTACTGATCGCCGCCGCGGCACGCGGCGTACGGGTCGATCTGACCGTGGACGATTTCGGGTCTCCGGATCTTTCCGCGGCATTCATCGAATCGCTCGCCAAGGCCGGCGTACGCCTGCATGTCTATGACCCGCGTCCGCGACTCATGGGGTTTCGCACGAACATGTTCCGGCGTCTGCATCGCAAGATCGTCGCTGTCGATGGTCGAATCGCTTTCGTCGGCGGCATCAACTTTGGCGCCGACCATCTGTTGTCGTTCGGCGAAAAAGCGAAGCAGGACTATGCCGTGCAACTAAGCGGTCCCATTGCGAAAGACATTCATCACTTTGCAGAGCGGCAAGTTGCCGCATTCCGAAATCCGCGTCGGTGGTGGACTATGCGGTGGTCCGACGTGGCTCGCCACTGGCCCGTACGGCGGCGATCCGTTGATCGGAATTCGGGCAAGGCACTCCTGGTTTACCGGGATAACGACGCGCACCGTGACGATATCGAACGCCATTACTTCACGGCGATTCGCAACGCCAAGCATGAAATCGTCATCGCTTGTGCCTACTTTTTCCCAGGCTATGGGTTGCTGCGCCAGCTGCGCCATGCCGCGCGTCGCGGGGTGTCGGTCAAACTGATTTTGCAGGGTAATCCCGACGTGCCCCAAGCGAAGACGTGGGCGACGTTTCTCTATCCACGACTATTGGATGCGGGTGTGGAAATCCACGAGTATTGCCGGCGTCCGTTGCATGCGAAAGTGGCGGTGATCGACGGTGAATGGGCGACGGTCGGTTCCAGCAACCTGGACCCTTTGAGCCTCGCGTTGAATCTCGAAGCCAACGTCGTCATTCGCGATACCGCCTTCGGTCGAGCGCTACGCGATCGGTTAGCCCCCTTGCTGCGCGATCACTGCCGCAAAGTCGATCGCCGCCAGATTCGACGCGGCAGTTTTTGGTTGATGATGGCTAACTTCGTTGCGTATCACTGCACGCGGCATTTCCCCCGTTGGGCGGGTTGGCTGCCTGCGCACTTGCCTCGCTTGCATTCGGTCGAGCCTAAGCCCTATCTCGTCCAACCGCGGTAGTCCGTCGGCCGATTGCACGAGACCGAAGCTTGCGTGATCCCGACGAAATTTAAATCATTATTTAAATCATTTCTGGCGAAGCCGGCGGTACGTCGCGGCGTCACGATTGTCTTTCTCGCGACAGTCGCGGTTTTTATCGTGCAAGCGGCTCGAACGATCGCGTGGGGCGACGTCGCGAAATCCGTCCGTGCGTACGATGCGCTTACGCTTGCAAGCGCGGCGGCCTTGTCGGCGCTCAGCTATTTGATTTATAGCTGCTTCGATTTGCTGGGCCGCCAGTATGCGAGCATCGAATTAAGCGCTCCGCGCGTCATGCAGGCCGCTTTCGTAAGTTTCGCCTTCAATCAATCGCTGGGTTCGCTTATTGGTGCAGTGGCCATTCGCATGCGCCTCTACTCGCGCTTCGGAATCGGCACGCTGCGTATTTCGAAAATTATCGGGCTGAGCATTACAACCAACTGGCTAGGCTACTGCGCCCTTGCCGGAATTCTCTTTGCGGGGCGCTTCATAGAAGTTTCGCCCGACGCGCACGTTGCCTTCGATTTCGGATCCTCCGGTTGGAATTTCGGAAAAAATTTTTTGCAAGTTACGGGCATTCTGATGCTGTTATGCGTTGTTGCGTATTTTCTTATGTGCGGAATGCAGGGAGGGCGCCATATAACGCTTCGCCAAAGGCGAATTACGATCCCGACGCTTAAGCTCGCGTTGCTCCAACTGGGCGTTTCGATTATTCATTGGCCGACGGCGGCAGGAATCATTTATGTGCTGCTCGGCGGGCGGGCCGAGTTCGCGACGATTCTTGGCACGTTGTTGTTGACTGCCGTCGCCGTGGTGCTTCTGCATATCCCGGCCGGTCTTGGCGTATTGGAAACGATATTCATAGGATTGCTGCGCCGGCAAGTACCGACCACCGAACTGTTGGCGGCATTGCTGGTCTTTCGAACCTTGTATCACCTGGTGCCGCTAGGCATTGCAGCGCTGCTTTATTTACGAACCGAAACGACGGTGAATAGTCCCGTTACTCCATGAGCAGAATAAATGTTGAGCAAAATACGTCGGTTCGCGCTTACACCGTCTCTCTCTGGCGACCGACAGTCACTGCTAGCGTTCGAGCGCACTCTCGATTCGCAAATATTTCCGATAAGGTCCGGCGGCGGGCCGCGGAGCAAGAACTTTTCAGGCAAGAGCACGGCTGAACAACACTTACTTAAGGCACATCCATGCACATTTCGCCGCAGACGGCCAACACATCTCGTTCTGGGGCCACGAATGCTCCTCGCATGACCGGCGACAGCGCGGCGTCTCCAAGACGGGGAATCTCGTATCCCTCGAACACCGTACGCATCGCGCTCATTGTCATCGCGAGCATTGCGGTTCTTTGGTCGCTGCAGTGGTCGGCGGATTTTCTCATTCCCTGCACCGTTGCGGTTTGCATGACCTTTTGGTTAATGCCGCTGGTCGATCGTCTTCAGGCTTTGCGTATTCCTCGCTCGCTGGGTGCGGCGATCGTGCTGGCCGCGCTCATCGGCGGCATTGGATTCACCGGCTACATGCTGCGCGACGATGCACGCGGGTTCGCGGCGAACTTGCCGATCGCCGCGCATCGAGCGCGACTCGTACTCAACGAAGCGGCGCACGACCCTAATGGGATTATCCATCACGTGCGCGGCGTGTTTACCGACCGAATTTCGAATTCCGGCAGCCGAGGGCGGCAAATTCCCGAAGTAGTCACGAATTCCGTCGACGTCCAAGACGTGTTGCTGAAGGGCTCATCCACAGCCGCCGTCGCTGCCGCCAATGCGATAGTCGTGCTATTTGCGATCTATCTAATGCTGCTCTCCGGGGATCTCTTCAAGCGCAAGCTCATGACGGTGATCGGTAGCCGGGTCGAGACCGGCGTGATGAGTCGCAAGCGCATGACCGTGGATATTCTCAATGAAATCACCGTTCAGTTTCAGCGGTATCTCGGCGTGCTTGCAATAACCAATATCGCAATCGGTTTCATGACATGGGGAGCGTTTGCGGCACTCGGCGTCGAACATGCGGCGGTGTGGGGCGTTGCCGCGGCGGTCCTGCATATCATTCCCTATCTCGGTCCCGCCATCATCGCGATCGCCTCGTTCTTGGTGACTGCCGTGCAATTCGATTCGCTCGGTCAAGCCACGCTGGTTGCCTCGACGGTGTTGCTGATTTTTTGCTTGATCGGCATGTTGTTTTCCACCTGGCTGGCCGGACGTGCCTCCAATATGAATTCGGTCGCGGTGTTTACCGGACTCATGTTTTGGGGATGGTTGTGGGGGATTTCGGGATTACTGCTCGGTACGCCGCTCATGATGGCGCTCAAGGTGGTAGCGGATCGAATCGACTGCTTGAATTGGCTGGGAATATTTTTAGGCGATGCGTCGAAGCGCGAGCGAAAGAGTCATCCTGCGGCGGAACAGCAACTCGCGACGGTAAGTGCCGTGTCCGGTGCGACACCCGCTACAGCGCAAGCACATATCGAAGGCCTTGCCGACAGGGCGGCGATGCTACTTCTCAGCGAACCGGGCTCCATTGCCGGCGAGGTGACGACAGAAAGCGACGTCGTAGCGAAAGCAATCGGCCGCGATAGCCGTCGCTCGAGCGAAGCGCTGCCGTCCGAAAAGGGCGCCGATGAATTTGGGGTACACCCGCTGCCCGCGTGAGCGAAACGGCAGTAGACGCATCGATTTTTCGGCGACTTATAAATACACTACGAACCCCCTCCGGCTTCATCCCGTAAATCCATGCCGCTCATCGTCGGCTCGCCGACTCGGCGACGCCCGGTAAGCGGTTCGCACGCGTTGAAAGCAAGGAGCATCGCAATGGCGAGTGGGCAACCCTGACGACTGCTAGATGGAGAGGCGCTTAGATGAAAGGCTCGACGCACGGATTGAGAACGTGGGATAGGCGTCCACTGCGCAAAAGCCTCGGAGTCAAGCCAGGCACTCGCCGATTGTGGGACGCTGCGAAGGAAGGGGACGATACGAAGGTGCAGGCTCCGTTCGAGTCGGAAACTAACCACAACGTATTTGCGGAAGCTGGCCGGAGATTTTAGGCGAATGGAAGCTCGTTGGAATTGGCGCTACACATTGCCGAGGATCTCGGTTGGCGTGCTCTTGGCGATCAGCGCTGCGGTGCTTGCTGCGGAGCAGTTTTCCGGCGACGCGTTGAAGGCCGCGTTCCTGTATCGCTTCCCGGGATACGTGCACTGGCCGGACGAATCGCGAAATCCCCTCTTCACCATTGCCGTCTTGGGTGCCGACGGCGTTGCCGGCGAGCTGGAACGAATGCTCGTCGACCAGTTAATCAAGGAGAAACCGGCGCGGGTGCGCAAGATAAGCTCGGTTAACGAACTCGGCGATGCGCAGGTTCTCTTTATCGGGTCGGGTCAGTCGTCGGGTGCGATCAAGCGAGCGGTGATGGCCCTCGAAGCTCGGCCCGTTTTGGTGGTAACCGACGATAGTCACGGAATCGATTCGGGCGGTACGATCAATTTTACGCAAGTCGAGCGCCGCATTCGTTTCGAGATATCGCTGATGGCGGCAAAACGAGCGGGATTGACCATCAGCTCGGACCTTTTGTCGGTGGCGCTTAGGATTCGCGGCGGACAAAACACCGACGAAGCCTGCCTCAATGCCGATCGGCACTCGGCGTTATCGTGCTCAAGACAGTGGGCGGCGCGATGAACGAACCGGTTGTTCCGGGCAAAGCACGGTTTTCGTTTTTCGCACGTACTCGCCAGGCGTTCGGCGGATCGCCGCGAAAATCAATTCGCACCAAATTTTCCTATTTCGTCTTAGGAATTACGACCTCGGCGCTGCTCATCGCCGGCGTTTCCATGCTGAGTCACGATCTGGCCGTATACCGCCAATCGTGGGCCGCGTCGCTTACCACGGAAGCAGCCATTTTGGCCCGGTCGACCGCGCCCGCACTTGCGTTTTCCGATCTGGCGACGGCGCAAATAAACTTGAACGCACTGCAAGCGCATGATTCGGTGTTATCGGCCGTTTTGTACGATCAGAACGGATTTCTGTATGCGCAATATCAACGCAGCGGCGAGCCGCGCGCCGCGGACCGAGTGCCGGTCATCGACGCCAATTTGAAAATCTCCGGGGAGATTCTGGAGCTCACGCATCGCATCGTGCAGAACGGCGAATTTCTCGGCACGATTTATCTGCGCGCCCGTTACGATGTGATGGGGAGAATCAAGGCGTATGTCACCATTTTCGGCTTGGTGATGGCGGCCAGCATGATCGCCGCTTTCGTACTTGCGACGATGCTGCAGAGAATCATCACCGCGCCGCTGTATGCCATCGCCGATGCGGCCCGCAAAGTGATCGACGAACGCAACTATTCGGAACGGGTGCCGAAGGCTACCGACGACGAAGTGGGCGTGGTGGTCGAGGCGTTCAATAAAATGATGGACGAAGTGCAATCGCGCACACGCGAACTCGAAGAGTCCAATCGCGCGCTCAAACAGGAAGTTTACATCCGGCAAGAAGCCGAATTGGCGCTGGGCCGCGCCAATGCCCGGCTGCAGAGCAGCATGGCGGCCGCCGAAATCGGCAGTTGGGTTCGCGATATCGAGCGTAACGAAGTGCTCGTCGATCGCAATCTGGCGCTAC